>JBOGNC010000035.1:0-23312 GCA_050747045.1 Candidatus Acidiferrales bacterium
GCCACCGAATCGAATGCTCCCATGCGGACGGTAGAGAGATAAAAATCCCAATCGTCGCGGCGGGAGACGACGACCACAGGTGAATGCGCGGAATGGCGACGCATTTCGCTGATGACGGCGCGAAAATCACCGTCAGGCAGTTGATCTTCGGAAACTGCCGCGCAGAACGGCTGGCTCTCCGCCAAGGCGCGCGCATCGGCGACCGTCTCACAGCAAACCGGGCGCAAGCCGAACTTGAACACGTGGTCGGCAAGCCGCGCGCGGTGTTCTCGTTCGCCGCTGATGATCAGAATCGGAGAAGGTTCGAGCATGTTGGCTCCCACAAACTTGATAAAGCTGACTTCCAGAGATTGCGGACGGGTCGCCAGTCGACTCGTGTACCGACGCCGACGGAAGAGCGCTTTCGCTGTGCGAACTCTTGGGTGCTAAATATCATGGCCGAACGTGTTGGCTCGCAAATAACAGCTTCGCGAACGAAGGGGATAATTACATCTTCGCGGAAAGGCATCGATCAGGTGTCCTCCCGATTTTGCGCGAGCTTTATTCCTCCATCCGCCGCATCACCGTGGATTTCAAACCAGTTAAATACCTGCGGGAAGCCGCACTAAGAGTCTTTGCGCAGCGCGCGGACGCCGGTGCCGCATCCTCAGAAATTCAAGCGAGATTCAATCTTCGGGCGGGAGGTACAGCGCAGACACTTGCAACGGCATGAGGTGCACAGGCTACAACGTACAAATTGCGCAATGTCACCAGCAGCCGGTAAACGCAATCTGCGGCGCGGTCACACTTCCTCCGGGAGAAACTTTCAGAGTCTGATTGCCGGAGGCAGCACTGGCGGACTGAAACGATGGGATGCAGACGCTCGCGCCCTGTCCAAAGGGCATGAAGGAATTCGCGCGCACCGAATAAAGGGCCGGACCAGCGGCCGGTGCCGTGTAAGTAAGCTTTCCGCCGTCGAATCGGCCGACGCTCGGATTGTTGCCAGGCACCAAGATGTCGTACCGACCGCAGTTGACATTTTTCGGCGCAGACGCAGGACACTCCGAAGCCGACCGTACGAAAATATCTGCCGAAGTTCCGGGCTCTCCCGGAATGGTTACCGGGCGGCGGTCGGAACCGACGATGGTCACGGTCTGCGGCACGTCCTCGGGAAACGAAAAACCGCCGCGCAACTCGATGGTCTGAATGGCGGAAATCGTGGCGCGAATGGAGGACGGAGCGGAGCCGGAGGCCGCCGTGACAATGCCTTCAATAGTCGCCGGGCGGCTGGAACCATCGCTCTCGGCAATCAAGGGAATTGCGCCAAGGCTAGTGCCCGTGGAAATATTCAGGATCACCGTGGCATCGTACGCCACTCCGCTACCGTTGATGGCCACGGCGATCAGATCGAACATGGAAGCGAGCGGCAGCGGATTGAACGAAAAGCGCCCCGAACTGTCCGGTTTTGTCTGCGTGAAAACGACGTCCGTTCCGGTTCCATCCGGCTGTTCGAGCGCGACCGTCACTTGCCCGCCGGAGATTGCAGCTCGCGTCATTGAGTCTACGATCTGCCCGGAAATGCCGGCGTTGACGTATACAGGCAGAGGCGTGGCCGCGCCGCCAGCCTGAGTCGCGGCAAGCGAACCGCGAACAATAGTGGCAGCCAGAGGACCGGCCGCAAACGCTAACGCAAAGATTAAAACCGCCGCTGTCCTTACCGCGACGTGACCCAAAAGGTGAGTCTGGTTCCGCGAGGAATCCCAGGAAGAGTTCAACATGGCCGCGAATTGACGATTGTATGAGCCTGCCAGCGGCACGTCAAGGAATCCCGCAAAATCAACCGAGACCCGAGAACGATGACTACCGGAGGGAGGACGAAGTTGCTTCCGTTCTATCCGACGGCTGCAACGATTGAGGCAGATAACCGAGCAGGAACGTAACTCGTCCGAATCGTCCTGGCGCTTCGCCGGCGTCCCAAACATACCCGGGAGCCACGATTCGCCCGCACAGTTCGATCATCTCGGCAGGTGAATACGCACGCATGCAGGAAAGAACGCCGTCAACAAACAGAATCAGCGGAATCACCGGCAGCAAATAAGTCCAAAAGAGCCGCGATACACGAAACGGGCGAATGAACGGCGCGGTGATCAACGCGGCGGCAGGTACAAAAACAACCGCCAGCATCGTCGAGACGCGGCGCCGCGCACCTTCAAAGGCGCCAAATCCTTGACGGTGGTCCGCAGCGTCCTGCAGCATAGCGATCACTTCGCGCGGCGAAAAATGGTGAAACGAGCTGAAGATTGTCCGGAATCCTGAAAGTTGCGCAGGAATTTGGGCCGCTTCGACGGGCTCAGCCGAATATGAAATTGCCCCGTGCGACGCGCAGCGGGCGTGTTCGAAGGCTCGGAGGTTCGGATACTTGTCGGTGAGCACGATCTCAGGCGAAATTGATTCACGGGTGCGCAGCGCGGAGTGCAACCAAAGCCATGGGCCCCCTCCGCCCGAACATAGGTCTATCACCCGGCTCGCGCCCGCGGCGCCGACCGCGCGGCTCAGCCTATCGGAAATGGGGTGGTACAGGCGGCTGGCGCTCAGAACTGACTGCAACGCATCCGTCACCAGGTCCCGAAGATACTGAGGAAACCACGGCATTTCGTGCAATTCGGAAATTTCCATTCGGCGCATGAACGGATCGATTCAGGTGGTTTCGGACGCACGTTCACGTTCAGCTGGGTGCGTCGCGTCATTCAGCAGCACGCTTTTGAGACGGGAAATAAATTCGAATTCCGCCGGATGCATCTTCTGTTTCGCGGCCCTTACTGTGAAAAATGCCGCGCGATCAATTTCCGGGAAATCGTGCTGCTTGCCCGAGTGCGGCGGCCACTCCATGGAAAAAGTGTTGCGGGAGAGTACGGCGGGATCGCAATCACCTTCGAAGGCCCATGCAGTTACCATCTTCCCCGATTTGTGCCGGATGACGCCGAGCATCACAAATGGGCCGCGAGGCGTGAGTCCCGTCTCTTCCGTGAATTCGCGAGTTGCAGCGGCCGCGTCGTCTTCACCGGGCGCTACTTCACCTTTCGGAATGAACCAGGCGCCCACGTCTTTGCGCGCCCAGTAGGGGCCGCCCGGATGAACGAGCAACACCTCCAGCCGCTCGTCTCGAATCCGGTACATCAACAATCCAGCGCTCTTCTTGGGCATGGGACAACTATAGCAACAGACGTGTGTGCAGGCGGAGAAAGGTCAGGAAAATCGCGGCAAGCCGATGCGAAGCAATTCGACCGTCTCGCGCGCGCTCAGAATGGCGGGCGCTTGGTCCTGGAGGTAAATCGTGGCGTGCGGGCGAAACTCCTGCGCGGCGGTACTGCCCGCTCCGGATGCGACGAAATAGATCGAGCGACCTTCGAGCCGGAACGTGGCAGAGGGTTCGACGCGATAAAACGAAATTTGCGAGCGCCGCTCGGAAAATTCGCCTAAACACTTGCAGCGTACGCCGGGCTGACCGTCGATTGGTATCCATGAAAAATTCTGCGACTCCATCAACACCGGCCGCGAATAGCGCTCCAGCGAATAGACCAGCGGCCGGCCATTGACGTGCTCCCAGACGGCTTCGTATGCGTCCTTGTTGATCCTTCGACCTTCCGGCGTGACCATCATGTACGCGCCACTGGCGAATGTGCCACGCTCGCGGAGTTCGGCCGCGGCGCGGTCGTATTGCTCGGTGGACAT
Organism: Candidatus Acidiferrales bacterium; assembly: GCA_050747045.1. Taxonomy (GTDB): domain Bacteria; phylum Acidobacteriota; class Terriglobia; order Acidiferrales; family UBA7541; genus Palsa-295. Next base: position 3,712 of record JBOGNC010000035.1, read on the forward strand.
GTAGCCATTGCCGCTTGCGCCGCCAAATTGCAAAACCAGCGTAAGGCTGCGCGACGAACTGGACTGCGGTCCGTAATAGGTGCCTTCGGGGAAATACGCGACCGAGCCGGGCTTCATCACGCCGTCGGAAGCAAAATCGAATTCACCTTCGATCTGATAGCGGAGTTGATCGAAATTGTGGCGGTGGCGCGGCGAGAAATACGTATCGGGCGTAAGCGAAAGCTGTAGCGAAAAATTTCCCGGAGTTCCCTGCTGTCCGTCAAGCAACCGGCGCGAACTGAATCCACCCGCACGCACGTGCGCCCGGCCGAGCATCGGTGCGCTTTCCACGTCGATGACGCGGACAGCCGCAGGCGTTCCCATGCTTGCGCGCGTAGCCATTAGGCGTGTTGGGGAGCCACGTAGTAATTGCCCGAACGGATTTTAATCATAGCATTCGAAGCATCGTAAGAGACGCCTATTGGGTCGCCGCTCTCGGCCACAAGCTTCACCTGCTGCTTCAAAATTCGCCGCTGCATGATGATACCGCGATCGGTGCCGGCTAGATGCTCTTCGGTGTGAAGCGAAATGGGCCCTTGTCCTGCTTGCGCTTCGTAATCACCGGGCGTGTCCTGATGCTCCGCGAGACTCATCTCGTGCCATAGCTTGCCGTTAAAGCGAAAACCCCCGTTGGCAAAAAGTCCTGCCGCGCCAGATTTCGGCCCGCGCGACGCGGTGGCCATGGTGAAGTGCGAATCGTCCACCGGCAGCGACCAGCTAATCATGTTCGAGCGTTCCTGATTGATATCGATCGGATTCGGCACGGACATAATATTGGGCATGATCCAGGAAGAAATGCGGTCGTATTCGCGACCGTCATCCAAAACGCGCTTCGCCGAATAGCAGACGCCTTCATCGGTCGTGAAAAAATCAACTTTAGGCATCACCGCGAACTGATTTGCAAATTGCACGCCCGTGAACGTGGAATGCAGCACGTAGACGTGAAACGGGTCCATCACGTTGTCGTTCATATGCAGCCAACTATACGGCGCGACGGGCAGGCTATTATCGCCCGTGGCGCCGAACGCGCCCATATACCCGCGAACTTCCTCGTCCGGGCCCAGATTTTCTAGGATATCGAAACGCGGCAGCACCGGCTTCTTGTCCGGCGGCCCCATGTAGGTGAAGACCAGGCCATACCGTTCCTCTACCGGATACCAGGGCTGGCGCGCCACTTCCAGATTCTTGCCGCCGTCAGGCTCGCACGGCTGGCGCAGACAGCGGCCTTCTACGTCAAACAGCCATCCGTGGTAGCAGCACGCGATTCCTTCTTCCGTCACTTTGCCGTAAAAGAGCGTTGTGCCGCGATGCATGCAGCGCGGATATAGCAGTCCGGCGCGTCCCGATTTATCACGGAAAATAATTAGATCTTCGCCGAGGATCCGTACGTACTGAGGACGGCTGGTGACTTCTGACGAGACTGCGACCGGCTGCCAGTAACGTCGCATCAATTCCCCACAGGGGGTGTGAGCACCTACCTGGGTTAGCTCGTAATCGGGATGCTGCTCGGAACGACCGTAGGCGCTTCCGTCAGGGGTTCGCCGCCGCTGCGTGGCTTCCGCCATGCTCGTCCTCCATAATTGCGTATGCGAGCGGCCGCAGTCCAGTTGCTCGGCCCACCCGCCGAAATCACCAGCTCCCAAAGGCCGAAACATGGCGATCGGAATGGCGATAAGCGCAATTGACACCCTGAAGACAGACTTGTCAAGCGATAACTCGCAACGTATCGAGTGGCGCCCCGCGCACCATTGTGGGAAGTTGAGTGCGCGATCAGCCGATTATGGCGTTCTGAAAGTATCGCTACCACGGAACAAGTCCACCGCTTTCGGAAAACGTGCCACTAGGGCCGTCGTCTGGCAGCAGCGCCAAGCGGACGGTTTCGGCAGCCCCTTCAGGAATCGTTTGTATTCCGCGGAAACCGTTGAGTGCGGTGGCCGTGTAACCGGGCGCGGCGGAATTGACCTTGATCGTGGTGTCGCGGAGCAAGCGCGCAAGTTGCACGGTCAGCATGTTGAGTGCGGCCTTAGAGGCGCTGTAGCCGATCAGATTCGTAGACGAAGGATTGGGGCTGGCGCTTCGCGTCAAAGAGCCGAGACCACTGGACACGTTGACGATTCGGCCAGCCGGCGACGCCGAGAGCAGCGGGAGCATCGCCTGCGTAACTGCCAGAGCGCCGAAGAAATTCGTCCGCAAAACGCGCTCGACAGCATCGAGCTGGGCGGCCGGCGCGGGTCCATCGTCGGGATCATTGGTCCCCGCGTTATTCACGAGAATGTCCAGGCGGCCGAAATCGTCGGCGATTCTCCGAGCGGCTGCGGCGACCGTTGAGACGTCGGTTACGTCGATGGCCAGGTAGCGCACTTCGAGTCCTTCGGCAATAAGTTTGGCGGCAGCTTCTGTCCCCAGTGTGCGATTGCGCGCCCCGAGCAAGACGGTGCAGCCCGCCGCGCCCAACTGGCGCGCGACTTCAAAGCCGATGCCCTTGTTCGCTCCCGTGACAAGCGCGACTTTCTTCGTTGTGCTTGGCATATTCCTTCCTCTCTCGCTTCTGCGGGAACAATCTTAAAGCATTCCCCTCGTTTCGGACGCGATCGAGACTACATCACCACGAGAGCGGGCCGTCTTCGTTCGAGAACGTGCCCGTCGGACCGTTCGCGCCGAGGACCGCGAGGCGCACGGGCTCACGCGCGGCCTGTTGGACGGTGCGCGTTCCCTGAAAATTGTTTAGGTCGGTCGCGGTGAAGCCTGGGCACGCAGCATTAACCTTGATGGGCGTCGACTCGAGTTCGATGGCGAAGGCAAGCGTGATTGCGTTAAGCGCCGTCTTCGACGCGCCGTAACTGGGGCCGAACATCGCACGACCCGGATAGTTTGGATCCGCGTTCGACGACAGCGAGCCGACGGTGCTCGATACATTGACGATGCGTGCCGCCGGCGCTTCACGAAGCAGCGGCAGCATCGCCTGCGTGACGGCGATGACGCCGAACACGTTGGTCTCGAATACCGTGCGCACCTCATCGAGAGAGACCACGCTCGCACGACCCGACTTCACGGCCTCCTCAAGCGTCCAGCCAGGCTTATCCACATGCGAGATGCCAGCGTTGTTCACTAGAACGTCGAGACGGCCGAACTCGTTCCGTATGCGCGCCGCCGCCGCGGCGATAGAGGCCTGATTCGTGACGTCGAGCTGCAGCGCGCACGCATCGCCTCCGACGCTCCTCGCGGCTGTCTCCCCATGCCCGAGGTCGCGCGACCCGACGAGCACCGTAAAATCGCGCTCAGCGAGATCTTTCGCGATTTGAAGACCGATTCCTTTATTCGCTCCCGTGACAAGCGCGACTTTCTTCTCTGTACTTGGCATATTTCTTCCTATCCCGTTCCTTTTCTTCTTGAACGATTTTATGACTTATCCTTCAGTCTTCGAACGCCTCGCGATCGATCGGCTTAGGCTGCGGCAACGCGTAACCCGTCGATATCAGCAATGAGGTCTGGGCCGTTGGGCTGCCATCCCAGCAGTTTTCGAGTGCGTTCGCTCGACGCCATGTTGTCCATCGTCATAAAAGGCCCGAGCCAGCCAAAATGCTTCGCAGCCTCCTCTGGAGATTTGCTGACGACCGGAACATTCAGACGGCGGCCGATTGCCGCCGCGATCTCCCGCATTGGCACGCCTTCCTCGGCAACAGCGTGGTATCTGGCTCCCGCAGTCCCTTTCTCAAGCACTAGCCTGTAGAGGCGGGCGGCGTCAAGCCGATGGACAGCCGGCCAACGGTTCGTACCGTCGCCGACAAACGCGGAGACGCCCTTATCGCGAGCGACGGCAATCGCATAGGTGACGAGTCCCTGCTTCTCCGGGTCGTGTACCTGCGGAAGCCGGACGACCGACACCCGCACACCGCGCGCACCAACCGAAGCTGCTGCTTCTTCCGAAGCAACGCGTGGAATCGCACCGGGTCCGGTATACGGCGGATCGTCTTCCGTTGCCAAGCGTCCCGGAGTCTGGTGCAACATCCCGGTGCCAGAGGTGATGATTAAGGGCCGGCTGGAACCGGCAAGTGCATCGCCGAGGGCCTCGATGGCGCGCTGATCGATCTCGCAGTTTTCCTTAAATTTTGAGAAGTCGTGGATGAAGGCGGTGTGGATCACGGCGTCGGCCGTGGCCGCTCCGCTGCGGAGGCTTTCCAAATCTTGCACATCGCCTCGGTGCACTTGAGCACCGGCGGCGGCAAGAGATTTGGCGCCTGCATCCGAGCGAGCAAGGCCGAGTACCTGATGCCCCGCGTTGATGAGGTCATTAACGATGGCAGAACCGATAAAGCCTGTAGCACCTGTAACAAAGATCTTCATACATCACTCCTTCGCATCAAGTTATTGGGAATACGAAATTATTGCGTGGACTCACCCACAGCCAGAGTACTTCCGGCGATCGCGTTCAGCGCAGCGATTGAATCCGAAGGCAGCTCCAACTCAGCCGCAGCGAGATTTTCTCGAAGATGCTTGGTCGAGGAGGTGCCGGAGATCGTCAGAATGTTAGGAGACCGCTGAAGAAGCCAGGCAAGCGCCACCTGCATCGGAGTCGTTTCCAAGGAGTCCGCCACATGATCGAGCACCGACGATTGTAGCGGCGTGAATCCGCCTAACGGGAAGAACGGCACATAAGGGATGCCTTGCTTCGCGAGGGTATCGACGAAGGCGTCGTCAGCGCGATGTGCCAGGTTATAAAAGTTTTGGACGCAAACGATCCCGGTGATTCTCTGAGCCTCACGGAATTGCCGGGGAGTAACGTTGCTGATACCGATGTGACGAATCAATCCCTGACGCCTGAGTTCGGCTAACGCGCTCAGCGGTTCTTCGATGGATCCCTCCGACGGCTCCAACATTCCACCGACCCGGAGGTTGACTGCATCCAGCACGTCTAACCCGAGATTCCGAAGGTTGTCATGCACGGCGTCGATCAGTTCTTGCCGCGAGAGAGCAGGAGACCATGACTTGTCTTCGCCTCGGCGAGCGCCCACTTTTGTGACGATTACGAGGTCGCGCGGATAAGGATGAAGAGCCTTCTTGATAATTTGATTGGTCACATGCGGGCCGTAATAATCGCTGGTGTCTATATGGTTCACGCCGACGGCAACCGCCTCTCGCAAAACGGTGATCGCAGCGTCAACGTCGCGCGGAGGTCCCCAAACGCCAGGGCCAGCCAGTTGCATGGCTCCGTAGCCCATCCGGTACAGCGTGGTAGAGGTTCCGGGAATTGCGAGGGCGCCTCCAAGTTTCGTCGATTTCGTCATTGTGAGTTTTTTCTCCCCATGCGGTGCTAATTTTGATAAAGTGGAGAGCGTCTCCGTATAAGATAGATTACCGGAGACCGCCTCCGGTTGCAAGATTTTTCGAGATTTTTTAAGCATGGCTAAGAAACCCTCTCTATCGGACGGCCGAAAGCCCCGCGCGGATGCGCGGCGTAACCGCGAGCGCATTCTGGAAGTGGCGAAACAGGCGTTCACGCGATCGGGCGCGAACACTAGCTTGGACGACATCGCCAAACAGGCGGGCGTTGGAGCAGGAACCCTGTATCGCCATTTCCCTACGCGCGAAGAGCTACTAGAGGCGGTTTACCGTGCTGAGATAGAAAAACTAGCCGCAGCAGAGCAGAAATTGGCTGAGACCATGCCTCCGGTCGAGGCGCTGCGAGCTTGGCTGTGGCTCTTTATCGATGCCATCGCCACCAAACATCTGATCGCGCCGGCGCTCAATGCGCTGCTTGAAGATCCTAAGAACGTGTTCGAAGCTTCCCACGCTCAGATTCATGAAGCGATTCGTGCGCTGGTGAGGCGCGCGATCAAAAGCGGCGATATTCGCGAGGATCTCGACCCGATCGACTTGCTTCGGGCTCTTGTGGGTGTCTCCAACGTAGCCTCCAGCCCAGACTGGCAGCAAAGCGCCAAAAGGCTGGTGGACATCCTCGTCGCCGGCTCGCGGCCGCTTCAACCCGTTCTTCGAGCGGATACGTAGCGGCCCCGGCTGGAGTTGCAAGCGCGCAGGGACTCGCGCGGAGTCGGGGTGGGCCTCCGACGCCTTCCGCGGAAATTAACGCTCTCCAGGTGTCTTGTGAAGCTTCACACGACTATCCTGCGCGCAGCCCCAGTCGACCGGAACGCTATCCTGGTATCTAGAGTCGGCCTTTATCGGGGACCTAATCTCACGCCCAGCATATTTCAGGGAAAGATCGTTAAGCTGGCAAAGGAGTTGCTTCCGATGCCGGATTGCTGTTTCGGCTTGACGAAGATTTGTAGGTCCAGCTCGAGGTTCGGCCCTCTGTGTTCTTCAAAGTGACGCCCACTGAAGGATGCTGGCTTCGCAATGCTCGTCGGTTTGCTCGCGATTTTGTGCTTCCCGCGGCCCGTTGAGCCATCCGCGAGGCAATCACGGGAGAGATTTGGACGAATTTTACTGGCTACTACCTCGGCGCGCCGGGAGACGCTTGATGGCCGCCGCCGGGGCGCATTCCGCCGCCCTGTGGCAGCGACGTGTCCTGCTCCAGAATCAGTTGCCAGCCTGCGTCGGTGTGGGCCCAAACGTCCGAAATGCGCATGGGCAGAATCATCGGATGGGCGTTCGCCGCGCCGTGAGGCGGCATCATGCCCCAATCGATGACGCTGATAACGATGGCGCCGCCGTGGAATAGAGTTACGGCTTGAGAGCTGCTCTTGAACTCGCTCACTTTCATTGCCCCGCTTTTCAACATGCCCATAAACTGCTCTTTGCTCTGCTGCAAGGCGTTGGCGTGGATGAAGGTGCAATCGGCCGCCATCAGCTTGTCGAGCGCCGCTTCATCGGCCGCGACGACGGAGCGCTGAAAGCTGTCCTGCAATTTCAGGGCTTCTTCCTTGGTCAGCCGCGGGCCATCGGCCGCGCGTGCCACGCCTGCGGCGGCCGTCGCCACGGCGATTAAGAACGCCGCCAAGTACAAAGACAGCGAATTTTTCCGGTGGATCATGAGAGCCTCCCGTGTGCAAGATGGAGCGCCAATTCCCCACAAAAGCTACACGTCCACGCCCCAAAAATCGAGGCCAAAATGAGCGCGCTACTTGGCCGCCGGTGCCTTGAAGACGAAATTAGCGCTCTTCGTTTCCTTTGGTCCAAGCATCACGGTCTGATCTTGCACGCCGTAATATTCCTGCCGCGCTTCAATCGTGTAGGTGCCCGGCGGCAAGCCCTTGAGGTCGAAATGGCCCGTTTTCGTCGTCACCGCGAAGTAAGGATTGTCGAAAATAAAAAGGTACGCGCGCATCCAAGGGTGGACGTTGCAACTGACCGGCACGTCCAGTTCCGGATGATTGAATGTCTCCGTGAAGGGTGGATCGCCCGGCTCCTCGGAGCGGTTAAAGGAATGATTCACGCTGGCCATCACGTGAATGTTGTGAACGGTCGGGTCCTCGTTGTGCACTTCGAGCGGCTGGCCCACGCGCAGCGCCAGAACGCGCGGCTCGTACATGCAGCCCTTCTGATTGAGCTCCACGGGCGTCGTCGGCACGTCGTATTTGTAGCGGCCCAGACCCGCTTTGATGTACACCGCAACGTTCGCCAGCGCGCCGTGCCCGCCAGTCACCACGATCGGCGGGATTACCGGCTTCGGATTCGCCTTCACGCACTCTGGCTCAGCGCTCATATCGATTGGACGAAAGACCGGCGGGTCGCCTTCCAGCCGCACCGTACCGGTGATGTTTCCAGCCGTGGCGGGATCAACCACGGCCGTCGGCGGAGGCGGTTGTCTAGACTGGTCGCTGCTCTTACCGCTACAGCCAAAAACTGTAAGCGTCAAAAAAATCGACATCGCAATCCAAATAGCCCGAATCTTCAATGTGAATGATTCCCTTCTCGTAAAAAAGTAGAGCATGAAACTATTTAGTTTAGCAAAGCCGAGGGGAAACTGCGAAAGCCGATCCTGGCGGCCAGAACTCACCGCGTTCGCGTCATAAGCTGGAATCGAACCACCACTAGACAAGGTCTACGCAGGAGTTTTGGACAGCACCGACCGCATCGCCGCCACCGCACGGTCAATACCCGCACGATCCACGTCGTAATGCGTCACCATGCGGATAGTAAAACGGTCGCGCGGCCCACAGAGGATTCCTTGCCGCGCCAGTTCGTCGCAAATCGCCGCTGCCGGGACACCTGCCTCCGCGACGCTGAGGATCACGATGTTGGTCATCACCGCTTTCGCATCGATAGAGATTCCGGAAATTTGCGCCAGCCCTTCAGCCAAATGACGCGCGTTCTCATGATCGCGATGCAGCAGCTTCGGCGTCTCTTCCAGCGCCACAAGGCCCGCCGCTGCCAGCACGCCCACTTGCCGCATTCCGCCGCCCAGAAGTTTACGCCCGATGTGCGCTTTGCGAATGAACTCGCGCGAGCCTACCAGCATCGATCCCACCGGCGCGCCCAGCGCCTTCGACAGGCAGAACATCACCGAGTCGAAATGTCGCGTGATCTCGCGAACGTCACGCCCCAGCGCCACCGCCGCGTTGAAAATGCGCGCTCCGTCCAGGTGCACGGGCAATCCTACCGCGTGCGCGCGCTCGCAAATCTCCTGCGTTACTTCCGGCGGGTACACCGTCCCGCCGTGCATGTTTGAGGTGTTCTCTAACTCGATCAGACCCGTCTGCGCGTAGTAATAAACTTTCGGCCGAATCAGCGGCTCGATCAACTCCCACGTCAGAATTCCACCCGGCGCCTGCGCCGTATTCGGCAGGCATCCCGCAATCGCCGACATCGACGCCAGTTCGTAATTGGCTATGTGCGCGCGCCGCTCGCAAATCACTTCCATTCCCGGCTGCGTCCAACTCTTGATCGCCAGCAGATTGCCCATCGAACCGCTGGGAACGAACAGCGCCGATTCGCGCCCGAAGATTTCCGCAGCGCGCTCTTGCAGTCGGTTCACGGTGGGATCTTCGCCGTACACGTCGTCGCCGACTTCCGCTTCGGCCATCGCGCGGCGCATCGCAGGCGTGGGACGCGTTACCGTGTCGCTCCGTAGATCAACAATTGGGTCGGCTTTTGTGAGGCTCATGAAGCGCTATGGTAACCCGAATCCCGAGCGATCGGAGAGACGAGAGTTGCGCTGCGCGATGCCTCGGATGGCACGGTCATAGCGCGCAGCAGGGCACCTGCGCGAGGCTAATTCCGCCGAGCGGTATGCAACGCCACGCTTCCGAAGTTCCACATGCTGACGCGCACGCTGCAAAATCCGCAGCGATCCATCAGCGCCGCGAGCTCGCCTGCCGAGGGAAATTTTGCCACCGAGCCCGGTAAATACCGGTACGCTTCGCGATTGCCTGAGATTGCGCCGCCCACAAGCGGTAAAATACGTCGAAAATAAAAACGAAAAACGCCCGCCAGCGGACCCGTGCCTGGTTCCGTAAATTCCAGAATTCCCACTTCCCCGCCCGGCCGCAGTACGCGCGCGATCTCGCGCAAGCCGCTTTCGTAATTCGCCAGGTTGCGAAAACCAAACGCCGTGGTCACCAGATCGGCGCTCGCATCCGCAAAAGGCAGCTTCAACGCATCCGCGGCCGCAAATTCCGCACGCCACGCGCTCGCATTTGCTTTGTACCGGGCACGCTCCAGCATCGGCTCCACGAAATCGCTCCCGATCACTGGATTCGAATTCCCTGCGTCACGCGAGCCACCCGCGCGTAGCGCGCGCTTTCGCTCCCGCGCCAGCGCAAACGCCAAGTCGCCCGTGCCGCAGCAAATGTCGATCGCGCGCGCTTCCGCTCGCGCCAAAATATGAGTGAACCGCCTCGCCGTGCGCCGCCGCCACACGCGATCGAGCGAGAGCGACAGCAGATGATTCAACAAATCGTAGCGCGGCGCGATCTGGCCGAACATCTCCTGCACGTGGGCGGCGGCTTCGCGCTCGCCGCGCGTGCCCTCCGGACGCGTACCCGGCAGCGACGTAGTTTTCTCAACTGTCATCGTGGAAGCCATTCGCAGAAAATCGCGCTACCCAGAATCGTGCACCGTACGCGGACGCGCTTATCGCCGCCGCTTCCGCCTTGCAGATCGCGCCGCATTTTCCACCACCGGCACATCCCGCGCCTCCGCCATAATCTCCGGCAGCGAATCGACAGCCTTCTCCACCAGCGGCCACGGCACTTCGATTCCCCACTCGGTTTTCCCGATGCGGCTTGGCATCACCCACAGTACGTGCCCGCCGTGCGTTTTTTTGTCGCCCAGCAGGATGCGCCGCAACTCCGCCGGCGGAATCCGCGGCACGTTCGGCAGCGGCCCTACCGCCGCCGTCATCCGCACGATTCGAAACGCGTCCATCAACGGCATGCGATTCGTCGAAAGCGCCATCATCGCCGCCGCGATCATTCCCCATCCCACTGCTTCGCCGTGCAGAAAGCGCTGGTAATTCGTTGCCGCTTCCAGCGCGTGCCCCAGCGTGTGCCCGAAATTTAAAATTTGCCGCAGACCGCTTTCGCGCTCGTCTTGATTCACCACGCGCGCCTTGATGGCGATGCTTCGCCCGATGATAAACGCCAGCGCTTCGGGATCGCGCCGCAGCACTTCGCGCATGTGCACTTCGAGATATTTGAATAGTTGCGCGTCCGCGATCGCGCCGTATTTAATCACCTCGTATACGCCAGAGCGAAATTCGCGGTGCGGCAGCGTGCCGAGCATTTGCGGATCGACGATCACCAGCTTCGGAGGATAAAACGCGCCCACCAAGTTTTTCCCCTCGGGCAAATTCACGCCGGTCTTGCCGCCCACCGAGCTATCCACCTGGGCCACCAGCGTGGTGGGGATGTGAACGACGCGCACGCCGCGCAGATACGCAGCAGTCGCGAATCCCGCCACGTCACCGACTACTCCTCCGCCCACGGCCACAATGGTCGCGTGCCGGTCCGCTCCCGCGCGCAGCAGCTCGCGTGTGATTCCCTCAACCGTCGAAAGCCGCTTCGCCACCTCGCGGTCGTCAAAAAGGATCGGCTTGCGAGCCGCGCGCCCCAGCTTCGCCGCCATCGCCCGGCCACAATATCGCCACACGGTCGGCGACGAAAGCACGAACGTGCCAGTCGATTCGCCCAAGCCTTTAATGAGCGACGAAGCGCGCGAAAGCGCGCCGCTCGCGCAGTAAACTTCGTAATTGCCCGCTGAACTCTTTACTTGAATTGTTTCCATGCGCGATAAAAATGTAGCACAGCTTTCTCGTGTGGAGTGCGGGAGCTTGCTCCCGCTGCAGTGGGCGGAAGATCCGATTCCAGGAAGCGGCAAGCGTTCGGTCCCGCCGGGCGCTCAGCGTTCGCGGCGTCTCGCTCGGAAACAAATCGTCGCCTCCGCGCGTACCTAATGCTAAGGAGGCGCGCGTCTAGTCATGTTCACGTTTCTTTTGTGGTGCGTGTTACTGGTGCTCTGCTGGCCGCTCGCGCTGCTAGCACTAATCCTCTATCCGTTCGTCTGGCTGCTGTTATTGCCGTTCCGGATTCTGGGAATTGCCGTCGGAGGCGTGCTCGATCTGCTCGGCGCGATTCTTACGCTGCCCGCGCGCGTCCTGCGTGGACCTCGCCCGCGCCGCGCCTGACTTCGCGCACGCGGGGAAATAGGCCCGCTTGCGGGAAGCTTGCGAATCTCAAATTGCGCTTGACAGTCCGCGACTAGCGGGAGCAGTCTGCGTGGGTCCGCGCAGGGTTACAAAAGCCATCCAAGGAGGACCGCCGTGACTCGATGGATTTGCCTGGCAACTATTTCCCTCGCACTGCCGCTCGCCGCAACGGCGCAGGATACGGCGAGCAACCCCGTGTCCACCCAGCTGCGCCAAGTTCTCAGTACGGAAGCAAAAAACATAGTTGCCGCGGCCCAAGAATTTCCCATGGATAAGTACAACTATCATCCAACGCCCGGCGGAATGACGGTCGGCCACACCATGGCGCACATCGCCCAGGTGAACAGCTTCGTCTGCTCCAAGGTCGGCGGCGCCACGCCTCCCCCGATCGACTCGAAAATTGGAGAGATGGACAAAGAAAAGCTGGTGGCTCAGCTGCAAGGTTCGATGGACTTTTGCAAACAGGCATTCGCAGGATTGACCGACGCCAAATTAGGCGACATGATCCCATTGTTCGGCGGAAGAAAAATGACACGATTCGGCGTGGCCATGGAAGTTACCAACGACTTGATCGACCACTACGCCACTCTCTCCGTGTACTTGCGCCTGAATGACATGCTGCCGCCTACGGCGCGTCCGGGCAGCACAAAATAATCATCGGCGGCGAGTCCGTCAGCGGAACTTTTCCTGCAGCTCGTTGACCGACACGAGAATCACCTGACCCACAATCGTGATGTTCTTTGGGCTCAGTTTATCGAGCGTGTCCTGCGCGGTGTGCCAGTAACCTTCCTGGATGTAGCTATTCAGATCGATCACGTCAAGTGCCGGCACTCCGCGCTTCAGGAACGGCTGATGATCGTCGATGACGCTCGATGCCTGAGTGCTAAAGAGACCGCCATATCCCAGGCGGTCCGCAGTTTTCCAAACCAAATCTTGAAGCCATGGGGTGGAATTCGAATCTTTATCGATAATCAGGTGCTTTTGCCCGATCATGTCCGCCAGAATCAGGGCCTTGATGCTCTTAATCTCGCCCGAAAGGTCCATGCGCGCCGCCAGTTCCCGGCTGCCGAACGTAGTCTCGTCGGTATGCCAGGTGCTTTGAGCCTGTTGCGCGTCGGCGAAATTCTGCTGATCCTCTTCTCCATCAAGGAAGGCGATCCACACAGCGTTGTGATTTTTCGGTCGCTTGCATAGCAGGCTGGCCATTTCCAGCATCAAGCCGGTCGACGATCCGCTGTCCTCCGCACCCACGAAGCCCGGCAGGCGCAGCGTATCGTAGTGCGTCATCAACAAAATAATTCCCGGCCCAGTGCCGGGAATTTTTGCCACGATGTTTTCCATCGCCAGCGTACCGACGGGCGTCTGCGCGTGAAAATCATCCACGTCCACGGGACAGCCAAAGCTCTTCAGCTCCGAGCGGATATAGTTCTGCACGTTCCGAATCGCAGGAGTGTCAGGAGGGTGCGGGCCAAAGCTCACTAGCTTCACGACGTACGAATATGCCGTCGCCCCGTCGAATCCGCCAGTTTGCGACGCAGGCGGCGCCTGATCCGCGGCAGAAACCAGCGGCGGCGCGGTATCGGCCACAGCAAAGCCCGCATTGACCGACGCGCTCGAATTCCGTCCGCCCGCACCGCAGCCAAAAATGAGCAGCGCGATAGGCAGAGCTCCGCTCGGAAGAACACGCCGCCATCGCCGCACGCTAGCCGGCCTGCCCTTCCGCTAGTTTCCGCGCGCGCTTCTTTCGTACCACCATGTAGGAAACAAACACGCCAAGGAAATACAGCCCGACCATCGGAGCCATGAAAATCAGCATTGTGGTGGCGTCCGGAGTGGGAGTCACGATTGCGGCCGCCACGGTGATCAACAGCATCGCGTACCGGAAATTCTTCAGCATGAATTTCGGCGTCACGATTCCGAAGAGCGATAGAATAAACACCACCACCGGCAGCTCGAAAATCACCCCCAGCCCAAGTAGCACCGTCAGAATCAGGCTGAAGTATTCGTTGACGTCGATCCACGGTTTAATCGAGCCTGTATTCGAAAACTCCACCACGAACGTGAGCACCTGCGGCAGCATCACGTAATATCCGAATGCCACACCGCAAAGAAACAGAAGCATCGACGAGCAGATGAAGCTCACCACCGCTTTTCGTTCGTGTTTGTAAAGTCCCGGCGCCACGAACATCCATACCTGATACAGCACCCACGGCATGGCCAGCGCGATCCCCAGATAGAGCCCGAAATTGATGTACAACATCACGTATCCGGCGGGGTGAGTGAAATAGAGGGCCGGATCGAGGTGGTTTCTTTTCAGCGCCTCCGTCATCGGTCTGATGACGTAATTGAGACCTGGCTTGGAGAGCGCCAAGCCCACGATCATCCCGATCCCGATGCCCAGCAAGGAATTGATCAGCCGCTTGCGCAGTTCGATCAGGTGATCGAAAAAAGACATCGAGCCGCCGGCTTCTTCCACCGCGGTCGCCGGTTTCGGCGGGCCGGGATCTTCCACGGACGTCTGTTGATTTAAATTTTCAGGGTTTTCCGATGGCGCCATCGCTCACTCGTTCTGGGTTTTCGAGTTCATCAGCTCGTTCGCGCGCGATTTGCGCCTCCGCTTGCCGGATCAACTCTTCCGGATCGTCAGGAAAGGCCATCGGAGTATCGGGGGTAAAAGGAGACTCTGTGGTGGCGGAAGGGGTCCCCAGCGGCTGCCCCGCGGCTGGCGGGGATGCGCTTGCCACCGCAGCCTCGTGCGGCGCGCTTGCGGGCACGGTGCCGGGCGCAGCTACGATCTCGGCTGGATTCGTCGGCGACGGTGCCGCAGCAGTGGCCGGCGGGCGGACCGAATCGATGCGGCGGTCGCTGGTCTCGCGTTCCAGATCGCGCATATGAGTTTCAAAAGTCCCGCGCAGGTCCGTCGTCGCGCGACGGAATTCAGCCATCAGCTTGCCCATATTGCGGGCCAGTTCCGGCAACTTTTCCGGGCCGAAAATTATCAGCGCTACTACGAATATGATGATTAAATGGGGAATGCTTAACATTCGGTTCCCTGCGCGCCCTCGAGCCCCCAGCCGTCAAAGCAGTCTTATACTTCGGATTAGCGGTCCTGTATGCCCCCTTTCGGCATCATAGAAGAGCCTCGCCGGGCTGTCAAACCGGGTGCGCCATGCCACGAAGTGCAGTGTGTTATACTGGCCTCCAGAAAAAAGTAAGGAACGGCATGCCATCATCGCAACCTGCATCGTCCCAAAGCGAAGCAAATCTTCGTGGCTCGTCAATCCGTGGGATCGTCCTTTTGGCGGCAGTTCTGGTTGTTTCCGCCCTTCTGGGCGGACATTTTGGCGCTTCCGCCAACGCTAACGCCGGCGGTTCCGATGACCTGCAAGGCTCCGTAAAGGACTTCACGCACGTCCTGGCCGTTGTCGAAAAGAGTTATGCCGAACCAATCGACGTCAATAAGTCGATTTACGACGGCGCGATTCCTGGCATGCTGCACGTCCTCGACCCTCATTCGCAATTTTTCGATCCTCAGCAATACGCGCTTTTCGAGGAGGAACAGGAAGGCAAATATTACGGGGTGGGCATGGTCGTCGAGCAGCGTGAGAATCGGACTGTAGTGCAGGCGCCATTCGTAAATTCTCCCGCGTATAAAGCAGGCATTCGCCCGGGCGACGTGATCCTGAAAGTGGATGGCAAGCCGTGCATCGGACTGACCACCACGCAAGTCGCCGATCTGCTAAAGGGCAAGAAAGGCACTCCGGTACACATCTCTCTCGGCCGCGAAGGCTGGGCGAAGCCCATCGAAGTGACCATTGTCCGCGCGGAAATTCCTCGCCCGGCCGTTGAATACGCCGCCATGGTCCGGCCCGGAATCGGTTACGTGCACGTCACCACGTTCAATGAGACCACGGACAGCGACCTCGAAAATGCGCTTCAGCAGCTTGGCTATCCCAACCTAAAAGGCCTGATCATCGACCTCCGCGACAACGGTGGCGGCCTATTGAATCAATCCGTCGGCATGGCGGACATGTTCCTCGACAAAGGGCAACTGGTCGTCTCGCATCGCGGCCGCTCGTCTCCTGAACGTCGCTACTATGCCGTGCAGGGCAACCAGGGTGCGGACATTCCGCTGGTTGTACTAATCAACAGCGGAAGCGCATCCGCCTCCGAAATTTTTGCGGGCGCGATGCAGGATCACGACCGCGCCATAATCGTCGGCACCACCAGCTTCGGCAAAGGACTGGTCGGCACGGAATTTCCACTAAGTTACAACACCGCGCTGCTGCTGATCACCGCGCGCTATTACACGCCCAGCGGTCGATCGATTCAGCGCAACTATAAAAACGAAACTCTCTACGACTATCACTACGATCCGCAGCCGCCGCAGTCGCCACAGGTGAAGCTCACGGACACCGGCCGCACCGTTTACGGCGGCGGCGGTATCACTCCCGATGTGGTCGTTCCTGAGGCTAAGCCTGACGACTTCCGGCAACTGCTCGAGCGCCGAGGCGTCACGTATCCCAGCGATCTACCGCCCCAGGGAGTCGGCGATTTTGCGCGCTACTACCTCAGCCAGCGCCCGGACGTTACCAAAGATTTCGTTGTTGACGATGCCGTGATCGCGCAGCTGAAAAAATTCCTCAAGCAGGAAAATATCGAAGTCACCGGCCCGCAAATTCAGCGGAATCTCCCGTATCTGAAATGGGAGATCAAGCGCGAAATCTTCACCAGCGTTTTTGGCCTTGACGCCGGATACGACGTCGCTCTCGAAAACGATCCGCAGCTTGACGCCGCTATCAACGCGCTCCCCAACGCGAAAGTACTCTACGCCAAAGCGCGCAAGGTCGACGCTGAGCGCTCCACCGCAAGCGACATCGACCAGCCATAAGGTCCGATGCGAGACACTGTGCGCCGGCTTGGCCTACTTGAGCGGCACGTGATCTTCGATCTCGGCAAGCGTAGTTCTCGCCGTTTCCCAATCCGGATCGTGCCGGGAAATCTTGACGAATTTGCGAAGCTCGCGCGCTTCTCCCGCGCGATCGCCTTTCGCGTCGTAAATCTGTGCCAACAATAAGTGCACTTCTGGCACGTGATTCCACTTGTCGAGCTTCTCCGCGGAAAGTCCGTACAGTTCCGCCTGAGCCAGGCGCTTCAAATGATAATCAGCATCCGCCGTGTATAAAAATGGGTACGGATCGGTAGCCGGATCGAGCGACAGAGCGTGATTCGCCAGCGAATACGCTTCGTCCCAATCATTCGCGCCAACCGCGAAGCCCGCCAGGCAAATGTACGGCGGAGCGTAATTCGGATCTGCGATCTCGGCCCTGTGACACGCGTCGAATGCTTCGTTGTCTCTGTTACCGGCGTGCAGAATTTGGCCCAGCACCACCCATGCCGCAGCGTAATCCGGATAAATCTTCACCGCTTTGCGCGCGTGCTCTTCCGCGGACTTCAATCTGTGATCTTTGAAATCGCCGCAGGCTTTCTGAAATTCGTGGCTCGCCTTTCCGGGCACACCGAGGCGCGCGACGCTCACTGTTGGGCTGTTCACCGAAGAGGCCGTCCACGTCTGGCACGACTCGGCGTTAATCAGTCGGCTGTTGTCAACCAGCATCGGCGGAAGCATTTCCGGCGCCGCATCCATCCCCGATAGCGGATCACTGAGAGCGGTTGCGCCAAAGGCCGAATCGCTCGGCGGCCCGTTTGGAATCTTCGCTTGGTAGGGATAGCCAGGATTCGAACCCGGCCAGCGCTGCGCGCGCGCCAGTTGTGGCGCGGCCAAACACATCACCAAAAACGCGATTGCGAAAATCAGTGGAACAAGCGAGCGGCGCAGGCGCGCGAGCCCCCTCGCGCTGCCCTTCGCGTTACGAGGGGCTTTCGGAGTCCCGAGCTGGACTTGGGTCTCCATCTTGCGCTGATCTTACGCCGAAAAATTTCCGCAGGCGTCAACTTTTTCGCCTTAGGGCAAACCACCGATGCGGAGCATAACGGAAGTTAAGTGCCGGCGGGTATGGTGGCGAAAATTTGGTGGACGTGGGGGGCTCGAACCCCCGACCTTCCCGGCAAAGCCGGGACGCTCTACTCAATGATTACCGCGAGCCGTTCACCAGGCCTCCGATCAGATCGCGATCTTTCCAGCTCTTGATCTGCCGTTCGCGACGCATCGCTTCGGCACGCGTCGCATATTTTTCGGAATAGAGAAGCTTCCACGGCCCGCGATTTTTAAGCGATTTGGAATAATTCGCGTTGTGATAAGCGACGCGAGAAACAAGATCGACGGTCTGCCCGACGTAATATCGACCTGATGACACGCTCTGCAAAATGTAAACGTGATACACAATTTTGGTGGACGTGGGGGGGCTCGAACCCCCGACCTCATCGTTGCGAACGATGCGCTCTCCCAACTGAGCTACACGCCCTTCCGCCCCAGCGGTAATTCCGCGCTAGCGCGGATTCTAGCGGGCGTTTATTCTAACAAACGCCCGGGGTGCGCCGCTACTTCGCCTTGATCGACAGCAGCTCGACCTCGAAAATCAGCGTCGAGTTCGGACCGATCACGCCGCCCGCGCCGCGCGGACCGTACGCCAAATCCGACGGGATGAACAGCTCCCACTTCGATCCCACCGGCATCAATTGCAGCGCCTCCGTCCAACCCTTGATCACGCCGCCCACCGGAAAAGTGGCCGGCTGGCCGCGCTTGTACGAGCTGTCGAATTCCTTGCCGTCGATAAATGTGCCGCGGTAATTGCAAACCACCGTGTCAGCGGCCGTGGGCTTCGGTCCCGTGCCCTCTTTTTCGACCTTGTATTGCAGGCCGCTCGGCAGCACCTTCACGCCTTCTTTCGTTTTGTTGGCGGCCAGAAAGTCTTCGCCTTCCTTCATGTTGGCCTCCCCGGCCACTTGTTCTTTCTTTTTCGAGTTGGCGTCCGCTTCGGTGGAAAGCTGCTTGAGCTCCACCGACGCTTCGTCGTCAGTGAGTTGCATTTTGCCGCCGGCCAATTCGTCCTTGAATCCTTGCACTAGCGCGCTCCGGTCCAAATCGACAGGCTGTTCTTTCAGCCTGCGCGCAATGTTCATGCCCAGCGCGTAGCTTTCTTTTTGCTTGTCCGTCGTCAGCGCGCCGCCAGTCGTCTCTTTCGACGGTGCCTTGGACGCCGCTGCGTGGTGCGCTGTGTTCGAAACTGCGTTCGAACTCGTCGCTGTTCCTTGCGACGATTGTTGAGGTGTCGTTGCCCCCGCCGTTGGCGGCTGGTGCGCCAGAGCAAATGCCCCAAATAGGAGAGCCGCTCCGGCCACACCGATTGCGCTAAAGATGTTTTTTTGTGTGAAACGCATCCGTCGATTCTTGCATCCCTGCGCCAAATTAGCAATTGGCTCGCATTCCTCGCCGAAATTAGCAAATCGCACGCTCGATTTCAGGGTGCCCACGAACAAGAAGCGATGCAATTTCGCATGCACCGGGACGTTCCGCCCTTGTGTGTGGGCCGTCGTTTTTTTTCTACGACTTAGGTGTGTTGAAGGTCGATTGACCGTTCCGCCCTCTGCGCGGTGATTCGTGATTGGTGAGTAGTGATTGGTGAGGCGTAAAGGCGGGTGCATCGCGCAGATGAACCAACGCGAAAGGTAGCATGGCGAAGCGGAGTTGTCCCGCCGGCTGGAAGCGTCCCGGCACCGCGTGCAAACCACGCGCCGGGATCCCGGTTCGTCGTCCGAACCGGGAGCCGTTTCGGCCTCGAAATGTTCGTCAGCATACATGTCCACAGATCGACGATAGCAAATCTGGGAAAAGTTCCTACTGGTCGGAAGTACAGTTGAGGTACAGGCGACTGGACTGAACCCCTATTTTGAGACAAACGGTAATGGCACACTTTGCAGGGAACGGGGGGTGCCAGTGGCGCGGAGACGAGGTCAACGATATCGGAAGGAGTTCCGTCGGATGGCCGTGGAGCGC
>JBOGNC010000036.1:0-22480 GCA_050747045.1 Candidatus Acidiferrales bacterium
CGAATGCGAAAGTGCCGTCGGTCTGAACGCCGCAATTTCCGATTTGGCCCACAGCTGACGCACGATACACCTCTCCTGTTCTGCCACACAACGAGTTTGCCTCCAGAGACGAGATCGCGGGGTTCCGACGGCACTCCCGTGCCGTGCGCCGATATCCGCTTGCTGCTGGAACTCTAAAGGCGACACACTCCTAGCAATCTCGCCACCGGCTCCCGAACGGTTAGAAACGGGATGCGTTGGTTCTCTATGCACGCCGACATTCCGGTTCTCGCAAAAGCGGCGGTCCTTCCTTTCGCCTACCCCCATCTCTCGCGCCGAGCTTGGACGCCCCACACTTCCGCGACTGCCATCAGCGCCTGTTGTCACGTGAAGTGAATCTCGCGGGCGACGAAGCGCGCGTCCAATACGCAAAACTTCACCTAAATCGAGCGGTGCAAAATATGCGCACGCACCGCTTCCAGGATGCCCTCGCACTCGTCTCCGCCCATTACCACACCTAACTCACGGCCCGCACATGAGCGTTGCATGTGGAGTGCGGCAGCTTGCTGCCGCCTCTGCCTGACCGAAGCTTACTTCCCAAAAGTCTCGCAATTTGAGATCGAAGCAACGGTTGTGTAGCGCCACCCTTTAGGGTGGCACGCGATCTAGGCTGCAACTACAGGCTCGACCGCTCTCGTCCCTGCGTGCCCAACACCATTCGTAGCTCAACGGTTAAAGGTTTATACGTAGCGCCGCGGGCTTCAGCGCGGCATCTTCGCCGTGCGTGGGTCAGTTTGATACCGCCGAATTAGTAGCTGAGGCAGAACGTCCGTCGGAAACCTTGTGGAGGCTCTGAAGCACTCGGTTGATTTCTGGCTGTGAAATGGAAAGTCCGCCGGCGGCCGTACTTTTAAGGAAAAAAATGAAATTGACACCGCCTTCGTTTCCATAAAGTTCGTCCGTTACTTGAGCCGGACTCCTTGAAGGTTCCCCAAACTGGAAACCTCGCCAGTCGTTCGCTTGAATCGAGAAGATTCCCGTGCCTGCGCTCGGCATTGTCACAACTTTGGTGATTAAGAGCATCGAATCCCTCGCGACCTGCTGGCGAGACCCGAAAGGCGATATTTTCTCGGGCGTTATTCCGAGCATGATTTTGTAAAAGCCGTAATCCGATTGAAGTGCCCTAGTCCCATAAAATCGCCGAAAGCTCTCGGCGCCCAACGCCTGGTCTTTCTCGATTTCGTCCACGAAGTTTCTGGCCGGAAATGCATAAAACGACAGCGTGTTTCCGGAATGAAACGCCGTCACGCGGATATTTCTGACGGTGCGGCTTCGCGCCTCGTCAACGTCGTCCCAAGGCAACTCGAAGTTGTACCCAAACCAGGAAACCTGCCGGTGTGAATTGCCGGAAATTGAGACGTCCCGTAGCGGAACCGGTGTCTCGCTCGCTTCTGGAACGTTGCGGTACTCGTGGCGAAACATCAGCGCAGTCGCAGTTTGAAACCCGAATAGCCAGACGCAGCCTGCGGCTGCGGCCGCTACCCCAACCCAAAGCAGCACTCGCCTTCGTTGCAATTTCACTACTGGCTCCCGAACGCGCGGGAAGCGTCCACCTAAATTCTAGACCTATGCGAACACACCCACTCTCGCGAAGCCGAATGCGTTCCTGTTTGTCACCCCCTCTCTTAGCCGGCGTTTACCGCCCGGAACCCGCCCCGGTCGCCGTTCCCTCCCCGCCCACCAGGATCCACGCCCGCGCAACCGTTTTCTCGGCGATTGAGAAGACGCGCACTTCTCCGGGCATGATCGACCCAAAGCCACTAGCAAGCCGTTTGACCCATTCGACGTCGGTCACCACCGCCATTTTTTCCCACCCGCCGAAATGACGGATGCCCTCTTTGAAATCTTCCCAGGCCGCGCCCGGCTCCAGTCCCGTGAACTGCGGTCCCAGCTCGTAATAAAAATTCACTTTGCGATGCTTCTTGAACGCCTGCTCAACTTCCGGCACCAAAACCTGCTCGTAATCCTTCTTGCTTACCTGCCCTTTCGCAGCCACCGCCACCACATTGTCCGGGAAACCATCCAGCCGCTCGATCATCGCTGCCTCCTCCAGTCGTTCACCCGCCTTAGTTGTTAGATGTTGGCCCGCTACTGGCGCTCCTCTTGCCAATCGCGCCCACGGCCGCCCGAGCCTTCGTCCCGATTTGGGAAAGCGGTACTATGTCCATATTGCTCTTGCATTTTCTATTGACGTCACATCAATTCCATGCTACCGTGGGATGTTTTTGTTGCCCGCTCCGGAGCTGCCGGGGCGGGCAATGCGATTTAAATCGCCCATCGGCAGCGCATGCGGCCGGTGTGTCAAATTACGCCGGAGAAAGGGGAACGTCTCCATGGAATCCGCAGCTGAATCAGCGCAAAGCATCGGGCCAATTCGTGGCCTCAGCCCGCTACCTTCCGGCCGACATAGCCCGAAGCGAGTGCGTGCGTCGCGGCACCAGATCGACACACCCCGCCATTCTAATTCACCTCTAACTCCTACAAAACAAACGGCCGGCGTCGCTTCAGATCGACACAAAATTGCATGTCTTCGTGGTCGGCTCAACTGCTCCAGCAGAAGCCGAAATCTAGAGGGCGCGGAATGCAGGACTCGCGGATTACGATGGCTGCGGTTCGCCAGCTTCAGGCAGCGCACGTCCGGCGCGCAGTTCCCTCCACGTGTAGACGACGCGATGGATCACGGTGATGGTCGAAATGGTGGCGATCACCCACAGGACTTGAGCCATACGGCCCCACAGACCGCCGATCATCAGCAGCACCACCCGCTCGGGGCGCTCCATGAAACCAACTTTGCAGGACGGAATCAGCGACTCCGCTCGCGCCCTCGAATAGCTGACCATAAACGAGCTGGCCATCGCCACCGCCGCCAGCGCCATGTAGAAAGGCCGTCCGATCAGCGTGTAATAGACGACCAGACCCATATAAAGCGCCAAGTCGGAGTAGCGGTCGAGCGTGGAGTCGAGGAACGCGCCGAACGCCGTCACGCGGCCTACTCGGCGAGCCACCTGACCATCCGCCATATCGAGGAAACTGGCGATCAGCAGCACAATGGCGCCGTCGCGAAAGCGACCCACGGCAAACAGCGCGGCGCTCACGGAGTTAACGAACAGCCCAAGAAACGTAAACGTGTTCGGCGTCAGTCCCGTGGCCACCAATCCACTGACCACGCGGCGCAGCAGCCATCCGCCGCCTTCACCTATCCAATGTGTGATCGGTTTCTTGAGCTTGTGAGCGGTCGAACTCATATCAGTGAATCATACAACGGAACGTGGCCCGCGCGGATCGAGGGGGCGCTGACGGAAAGTGCCCGGGGTGGGGGTCGAACTCCCCGGAACGCTGAGTCTTCGCAAGTTACTGATTCCACAAAACGCGAAAAGCGAGAAAAACCGCAAACGAGCTGAAGCGAGGTACACGCGGGGTACACGGGGTGAGGCCCAGGGTTCCGTGGACTGCTCCTCCTCGCAACCTCCCGTCGCGGCGATACTAATGCCAAAGAATGACCCCAGGGCCCCGGCATCGCGAAGATTCAAGAAAGTTCGGCCCAGAGCATCTGCTTCCAAAGCGGCTGTACGTCGTGCAGTCCGCGCGTCGGTGTTGCTCCGATCATCCAATTCGCGCGAGGGCTTTGGCAGCTACAAAATGGCTCGGATCGCCAGTGACGCGTCCGATTTCGAGTAGCTCTTCGCCAGACGTTTGCTGTTCGTCCCAAACATAGACAGGGCGATAGGCAACTACGGAGCGAGATGCATCCGTTGTGTCTAGCAACTGCTGCTGGTTTCTGTCCGCTGGCGGAAGATCGGAGCGAAAATCATGATTCCTTTCTCTCCTTTTCGGACCTGACGGGCCGAACGATTGCTGCGTCCGATAGCCTGCGACTCGGCTGGCGTTCGGGCACTGTTTGAGGATCAAGAGAACGTTGGAAAACGAGTAGGTTCTGAATTGCGCCATCGCTCGGAGATACCGAGTGAGAGCCTCGCTGTGCCCGGTATTCAACGCTTCTAGAAGTTGGTTGATCGCTTCGTTTGTGACTTTCTTGATGTTCGCTGAATTCACCTTCTTTGTCCTTTCGGTGATTTGAAGGTTTGGTTCCTTCAACCGGCACAGGAACCAAACCGAAATGCCGATCACCGAAAGGACAGGGGGCGGCTGGAGCGGGCCGCAGCGGGCGTGACAAGTCGTGGTTTACTTGGCGCGACCGTTGCTAGCGAAAGCCGTCTGGGTCGGATTGGCTAAAGAGGGGGCTCCAAGTCATCGAAAGCGAAAATAGTAAGTGGATTCTGTGGGGCCGGAGTCGGCGCATGGCAGATTGTACTTGTGTCTCTTCATAAGCAGAACTGAAGAACACAGAGTGGTTCGCGGTGCCGGCAAGTGGAAAGGCGGGCGAAAGCATTCTGCTTCGCATACCAAGCAGTACGTACACCTGGCAGTAACCATATTTTTACAAAGTTCTATTGACAAGCAATTCCCGCATGAGTATGTTTGCGCGGATTTATCCATGTTGGGTTCCGGGTCCTCGGCCTCTTTCACGTCCTAGGAGGATTTATGCGCGTCCCCCGGCCTTGCTGTCGTTCCTGACTGCTTTTCTCTTTGCCGCATCAGTTTCCGCCCAATCAGTTTCGAGTACACCGACGACGAGCGACCCGCAAGCTGTCGCGCTGCTGCAAAAATCTCTAGCAGCGCTCACCGGCGGCGCGTCGGTAACCGACGTGACGCTCACGGGGAGCGCCGGTCGCATTGCTGGCTCCGACGACGAAGCCGGCTCCGCAACCCTCGAAGCCACGTCGGCCGACGATAGCCGCGTCGAACTCAGCTTTGCCTCCGGCAATCATGTCGAGATTCGCAATCACTCCGGTACACCCTTGGCGAACGAACTTCCTCCAGGTGTCACCATCCCTGTGGCCGCGATGACGCCGCAACCTGTCGGGGCGTGGTCGGGGCCTGACGGCGTCCTGCATGGAATGGTCGCGTGCAACACTATGACGGAAGCCGCGTGGTTCTTCCCAGCACTCGCAATTGAGGACATCGCCAAGTCTCCAGTTTGGGTGCTGACTTACCTGGGTCCGGAAATCCACGACGGCCTTTCCGTGGTTCACGTGCAAGCAGCACAGGAGATTCCGGCCATTGCCAACGCCCCGCAGCAGGTGGTGGATTCAGTTCGCGACCTTACCCGAACGGACATCTACCTTGATCCGAACTCGCTGCTCCCGGTCGCGCTCGTTTTCGACGAGCATCCACAAGAGAACGTATTGATCGACATTCCAGTCGAGATTAGCTTCTCCGCCTACCAAGCGGTGCATGGTGTCGCCGTTCCGATGCATGTCCAGAAGTATCTGAATAACGGCTTGGTTCTCGATCTCGGAATCACCAACGCAACTTTCAACTCCGGCCTGTCCACCTCGGCTTTCGCACTCCAGTGACGAGAGGAGCCTCTACGATGAAACTCACGCTACTTTCAATCGCGCTGCTGAGCCTTCTCGTTCTGTCGTGCGGAGCCGCTTTGGCGCAAGTCGCCACGGGTACGCCTCCCTTCGGCAGCTTTGGCGGGGGGCCGGACACCATCAACCTTGCCAATCTCGATGCGCACCTCACCATCCCGGTATTGCAAAAGGCCGGTCGAGGTACTCCAGTTACGTACGACATTACTTACGACAGCGCGATCTGGCAGCCCGTCAATGGAAACTGGCTGCCCACCAATGCGGGAGCGTTTGGATGGTCCTTCGACGCTGTCGGGTATCTTACACCGGTGATAATTAGTGAGGGCTATTGCTATACCTACTACATAGGGTATGGGTATATCCAGACAGGCGCATATGCATCATATGGATACATCTACAGCGATCAGCTAGGGACTTCGCACGTGCTGTCAGGGATGTTCTCAGATGCCGCTGGCACCTGCGGGTCGGGCTACAGCTTTACGGGCGGCGGTCCGGCCGGTGACGGGTCAGGATACGTACTCAACGGCGATAGCAGTGGCGATGCGTCGGTTACCGCAAGGAACGGGCGTCTGGTGTATTGGGGTAATTCTGGCGGAACGTTGGGCGTGCCTTATGCCACGGATAACAACGGCAATCAGATCACAATAAACAGCAGCGGACAGATTTTCGACACACTCAGCTCCAGCACGCCGGTGCTGGCCGTTTCTGGCGCCGCACCAAGCCCGACAACGTTCACCTATACACCGCCGTCCGGCACGAACGTCTCCTACACGATGAAGTACACAAGCTACACGATAAAAACGAACTTCGGTTGCAGCGGGATCGCGGAGTACGGGCCAACGGCGCAAAACCTGGTGAGCGAAATCGATCTTCCTGATGGATCGAAGTACACATTCACGTATGAAGATACTCTGGGATATTCCGGAGATAAAACTGGCCGGCTTGCCTCCGTCACGCTCCCCACAGGTGGTAGCATTAGCTACACGTATTCGGGGGGCAGCAGCGGTCATATCACCTGCGCGGATGGCAGCGCGGCCACCTTGACCCGCACCACCCCTGACGGTACGTGGACGTATGCTCACTCGGAATCCGGCACCGCTTGGACGACCTCCATCACTGATCCTCAGAGCAACCAAACCACGATGAATTTCCAGGGCATATACGCCACAGAGTCGCAGGACTACCAAGGTTCGAGCACCCTGCTGAAGACGAGCTACAGCTGCTACAACGGCGCGGCGACGCCCTGCAACTCCACGGGGATTTCCCTGCCGATTACGCAGCAAACGACCACCGTCCAGTGGCCCGGATCTAGCAACCTGGAGTCCAAGACTGTGACTTCATACAATTCGTACGACTTAGTCACCGAGGAAGATGAATACGGCTACGGGACGGGAGCACCGGGCTCGCTCGTCCGCAAGACGCTGACCAGCTACGCCAGCCTGGGTAACGGAATTATTGACCGGCCATACCAGGTGACCGTCGAAGACGGCTCTAGCAACATTAAGTCGCAGACGACCTACACCTACGACCAAGGCTCCGTTACCACGACCTCTGGCACGCCGCAGCACATCTCGATCTCCGGCTCGCGCGGCAATCCTACCACCATCGCTTATCTGGTTTCGGGCTCCACGACCCTCACGAAAACCTTCGCGTATTTCGATACTGGCAACGTCCAGACGGCAACCGATTTCAATGGTGCGCAGACGACGTACAGCTACGGCAGCGGCTCTTGCGGAAATTCGTTCCCTACCTCGGTATCCGAGCCACTGAGCCTGTCGCAATCCATGACTTGGAACTGCACGGGCGGCGTCGAAACATCCGTCACCGACGAGAACGGCAAAACAGCCTCGACCTCCTACACGGACGCATACTTTTGGCGGCCGAACTCGGCCACGGATCAACTCTCGAATACCACCAATATCGCTTACAGCGGTCAGACCTCCGTGGAATCCACTCTGAACTTCGGAAGCTCGACGCAGGATGTTTTATCGACGATTGACGGTCTAGGCCGATCGGAATTGTCACAGACGAAGCAGGCTCCCGGCGCAGGCACGTACGATTCCATCGAAAGCTATTACGACAGCCTCGGGCGGCCGTACAAAACCACGTTGCCCTACGCGGCAAATGCCGGCGCGACCTGTTCGGGAACGTGCCCCGGCGCAACCACTACTTACGATGCCCTTGGCCGCCCCGCCTCCGTTATTGACGGCGGAGGAGGCACGACAGGCTACAGCTATCCGGGAAACGACACCTATCAAACGAATTCGCCCGCGCCGTCCGGTGAAAACACCAAGCGCAAGCAGCTCGAATACGATGCCCTCGGCCGCCTCACCTCCGTCTGCGAGGTCACCGGCACCACCGGAAGCGGAACCTGCGCACAAACATCTTCTGCAACCGGCTACTGGACTAAGTACACGTACGACGTTCTCGGAGACCTAACCGGCGTTACTCAGAATGCCCAGTCTTCCAGCACCCAATCTCGAAGTTTTTCCTACGACGATCTCGGACGAATGACTTCCGAAACCAATCCTGAGACCGGCACCACAACTTACACGTTTGACACCGACTCAACTTGCGGAACATCAAAGGGCGATGTGGTCAAAAAAGTGGATGCCGTCGGCAACGTGACCTGCTACAGCTATGACGCACTGCACCGTGTCACGGGCACCACCTACAGCGGCACCTATGGCTCTGTGACTCCGAGCCGGTACTTCGTGTACGACTCCGCGACCGTAAACAGCGTCGCCATGACGAACGCCAAGTCCCGACTGGCCGAAGCCTACACCTGCTTCTCGCCCTGCAGCACGAAATTGACGGACGAGGGATTTAGCTACACCGCGCGCGGCGAAATCAGTGACGTGTATGAATCCACGCCCCACTCGGGCGGCTATTACCACGTAAGCGATACATACTGGGCAAATGGCGCTGTCGAGCAGGTCAGCGGTTTGTCCGGGCTTCCCACCATTACCTACGGCGTGGACGGGGAGGGGCGAACGTACTCAGCCTCGGCATCCTCTGGCCAGAACCCGCTTGCGAGTACGACATACAACGTAGCCAGCGTGCCGCTTACCGTAAACCTCGGATCGTCGGACAACGACTCTTTCGCGTACGACTCGAACACCAATCGAATGACCCAGTACAAGTTCACCGTAAACAGCCAATCGCTCATCGGAAACCTCACCTGGAATGCGAACGGCAGCCTAGCCAGCCTTTTGATCACCGATCCGTTCAATAGCGCCGACACTCAGTCCTGCGCGTACACGCATGACGATCTGCGGCGCATCGCCAGCGCTAACTGCGGCTCGGTTTGGTCGCAGACGTTCAGCTACGATGCCTTCGGGAATATCGGTAAGAGCGGGACGTCTTCATTCCAGCCAACCTATTCCTACCTTACGAACCAGATGACGCAGATCGGGAGCTCCTACCCGACCTACGATGCGAACGGGAACGTGACGAATGATTTTCTGAACACCTACTCCTGGGACGCCAACGGCCGTCCGGTTACAATTGACGGCGTGGGAATTACGTACGACGCGTCCGGGCGCATGGTGGAACAAAATCGCAGCGGCTCGTACACCGAAATCGTATACACCCCCGCGGGAGCCAAGCTTGCCTTGATGACTGGTTCCACCATCCAGAAGGCCTTTATGCCTCTCACGGGCGGCTCGGTGGCCGTTTACAATTCGAGCGGCCTTGCGTACTACCGGCACTCCGACTGGATCGGCAGCTCGCGCTTTGCCTCGACTCCCAGTCGTACCGTGTATTCTGACGGAGCCTATGCGCCATTTGGCGAGGGCTACGCGCAAGCCGGGACGCTCGATCTGTCGTTCACAGGCATGAATCAGGACACGCACGCCAATGTATACGACTTCCCGGCTCGCGAGTACGGAATCCAGGGCCGCTGGCCCTCGCCCGATCCGGCCGGCATGTCCTCAATGCATTGGGAGGACCCTCAAACCCTGAACCGCTATGCCTACGTGCGCAACAACCCGCTGTCGGCGACCGATCCGACTGGGATGGATGGTACCGTGAACACGTGCACTGTGTGGATAATCGAAATGGTTTGCCCCTTCCCTGGATTCTCCTACGAACCGGACATGGCTATTGGCGGTACGGTGCTGGGGGCGCCGGGCGGCGGCGATCCCTCCTTCAGTGTGGGTGCAGATGTCAGCATCGGTGGGAACGACTTCATTTCTGGCAATAACGAGTTTGACGCGTTAAATGCCCCGGCTAATCAGGCCTTTTCCAATGTTTTCCAGTACCAGGGCACCTTCAACGTTACCCCGACCGGCTGGAGTTGGTCCGCACCTTACACGACATCTGGGGGAGGAGGGGGAAATCTCTCCGGCCCGCCTTCGTACGCCACATTCAGTTTCAATGTACCGTCGTATGATGCGAGCAAGCCGTCGCTTGCTGGTCCCTCCATAACCGCGAATACGCCGCTATCTACCGCGGGTTACGCAAAGTCGGTCGCAGCTTGCGTAAAGCAGGCCGAAGCCGAGGTAAAAGCGTCGAACGGGGCGATTTCGTTCACGGACGCGTTCAACGCCTGCATGACGGGTTCGTAGCTGAAGAAGGTACGGCAAGCTCGGCGGCTAAGAGTTGCTTATAACAACCCGAGGCGGTCTTGCGGGCCTGGTTAGCCGAGTCCGTAACTGGCCGTAGGGAGGGTGAACGGACTATTCAACAGCGAAACTGACCGACTGCCATTCGGTGCTCGCGCCTGTGGAATCAGTCGCTTTTGCTTGGAGCTGGTAGGAGCCTTGGGGCAGGTTGTCGATGAGAACGCCTCCGCCAACAGGAATGATCGGATTGCCGGGCGACTGATAGGGTGCTGCGTTCACCGGCTGGAGTTGCCTTACGACTTCGTTCGTTTTGTCGCTAACGATGCGTAAGTTGAGGTTGACTGACGGCAGCGGTGTTTCGGGTCGCGGCTCGTAGACCTGGACGTAAAAATAAAACTGACCTTTTCTTTTGAAGCGAACATTCGCGGTTGGCGTGACCTCAATGCCTTTCGTGATGAGCGGAAGATACTTCCCAGGTAGGGCTGTTGCAGACCTTGCCGGCACTGTTGGGGTGTTACGGAAAAGGGTTGACGTTGCCCCGATTGGCAATTCTGGCGGTTGCGATTGCAGGTCGCGGAATCTGCTGGCCAGCACGATTCCGCTGATGCTGAGCTGCTCGCCGGAGTAGTTCGGCACGGTTAGCGGTGCCACCGCTCTGCCGAACTTCCCGTCCTCCATGAAGCCGATTTCAAGGTGGTACTGGCCGGGAGCTATCTCGATCTGCGTCTCGTAGCGGATGGGCGCGTAAAAGTAGCATTCGTCAAACAAAAAGTTGGCCAGTTTCGACCACAGTTTAGTTTCGAGAGAGTTATCGTCCTCCCGCATGGCTTCGTCGCTGAAGCGAAGGATTTCTTGTCCACTCTCGCCCCGAAGTGTGCCTATTATCCCGATAGGTTCAGGCTTGTAGTTGCAGCTAGCCATCAGGGGATTAGAACTAGGCGCGTAGTCCAGAACGACACGCACCGGTACGAAACCGTTATTTGCAAACAATGGAGTCGCGGCAAGTTTCAGCGAAAGCTGGTTGCGCATGTCCTTTCCCAGATCGGACTCGATTCGCTCCCCCAGCCGCGTACTCCGCAGAGGATCGGCTGCCTGACCGTTCAGCTGGCAATACTCGTTGCGAGAGAACACCAGCGAGTTAGGGCGATCAACCAGGATCTGAATTTTATGACAGCTGCCATCTGGCGAGGACGGAGGCATCAATCCAATCGCATATCCCGAAAAAGAAGGACTTTCATCAACCGGGGTCCCTGGCGACATATAGCTCTCCCACAGTGGCACGGTCCAAATCCCGCCTCCCACACCTACATATTCCCGGTACTTTCCCAGATTGTCCGTGAGGATAGGCGCTTGGCTCTGCCCTTCAACCACAACACTAACGATTCGCTGCGGCTCTCCATCTTGGAGCACCGTAAAATCCTTAAGAGAGAGACCCTGTACGGCCAAACGCTCCAGGGATTGATAATCGCCGTCATCGATATGGCGGCGGAAGACAAAACGATTCATCTGCTCAAGCTTTTCCAGTCGCTGATTGTCCACCACCAGCACCGGAACGAACACTTCGTTGGATTCGACTCGAATCGTTCCAGCGGTGTTCGTCTGCGCGACAACAGGAGCCGAAGCGCACAAGAGCACGCCGACCAGCAATATAGCCATTATGGAGATGCGAAAAAAGCATCGAGTGCTGAAAGTGATTTTATGGCTCGGCATGCTCCCCATGGGGCAATTGTAATGCGATTGCAAGCGACTGCGAAGATCTCGTTTATTTAATCCTCGCTTGCGCCGCCCGATCCGTTCCGGGAGCACCGCGCACGCCCAATGGCGGGAGTCTGCCGGCAATCAGAACCAGGCGCGGGGGTCTATAGCCAGCCGTCGAGATGGCCGTCGCTGGACGCCCTTGGTGGTCTTGGGCAACTCTGGTATCTGGCCGGAGTGAATGAACGGACTATAGAATTGTGAAAGCGACCGCTTGCCACTTGGTACTCGCGCCGGTGGAATCAGTGGCTTTTGCTCGAAGCTCGTAGGAGCCCTTCGGCAGGTTGGCGATGAGGATGCCTCCGCCAATGGGTGCCAGCTCAGATGGTCGACGCAACACCCTCTAAGCAGCAGTTCCGATAATACTTTTCAGAGGAGATCGATCTCTTGGGTCCCCTCAATTAGACCTAATCAGGATAGGGGTTTCTTTGAATTGACACCCGCAAGCGCATTTGGCCTTAAAACTCAGCAAGATAGACTTCGGACTGGTGTTGCATCGACCTATTGAGACCACCGGGATAATCGGGCTGCCGGGCAACTGATATGCCGCGGCGGAGCGAGTGGCGCGAAAGTGGGCGAGTGGATGTGACGCGACTGTCGTCGCCGATCGTTGGTCGCGTACCCGCTTGATCGATCCTACCATTTCGTGGAGCGCTTGCGTTTCTTCTTGGTCTTGGCCCACCGCGCTTGCGCTGCCTTCTTTGCAAGCTCTTTCCGCTGCTCTGGAGTAAGTGCCGCCATGCGGTTCTTGCCGCCCTTGCCTCGGGCTGCCTTGCCCCCCTTTCTGCCCATCTCACGCATGACTTCTGAAATCAGGTCGCGTCTCATAGGTCCATCTTATGAAGAAAAAGCACTCGTGGCCACCTTTGGCTATTGACACGCCCGTTTCGTTTTGCGAAACTAAATGCCACTTGCGCTAATGGCATTTAACTCTGAGTGCAAGAAACGGTTCGTGAGCCAAAGCGGGACGCGTTGGTGTTAGAGCACCGAACGCGCCCCTAACCAAAGTCGCCTGGATTAGAGGCAACTATGGCTGTGACAAAAGGTAACGGGTTCTCCTTTGGGGCGCAACCCGCCTGTCCGTTCTCCGTTTCCATAGCCCGCTCCATCCCCGGCGCGTCGCGCATTCCCCGCCGTGGTTTTGCCTCGGGGAATCCGTGTGTCCCTCGGGCCGGAACTCGGCTCCAATCGGAGACGTTGTGCCCCAATGCGCCCCTGCAACTTGCGAACTCGCGGCCACGCCGCTGAAAGGAATGTTGTCATGCAAAAGGCCCATCTTTACGAGGCAATTCTTTTGGTGAATCGGGGTATCGATGATGCAGTCCGAGGGCTGGAACGACTGAAGCGCGCGAAAGATTTGGGGCTCAGCCCGAGCTACTTCGAGGAAAAGCTGACGCTGTTCGAGATGCAACGCGCTCTCCTGAACGGCTATTTCTGTAACAACGTTGAGCACTCGGAGCAGCGTGATGAAGCGCGTTTTGAAAAGCTGCACCGGGAATACGAGAAGCAGTTCTTGGATGAAGTCCAAGTCTATCGTGACGTTCAGGCCGTCGAAGAGCGCCGGCGGAAGGAAGGAAAAGCACCGAAGGTGAGGTTCCTTACCGAGGAGGAACAGCGCGCCTATGAGGGAATGTTCCCGACGCCACTCTCGAATATGGACGACCGACCGTTCCACCAAAGCGAGGGAAACCGTGGCTAAGAAGAAAAAGCCGAAGGTTGTTTGGGTCGGCAGCACACCCGTAACTCCGATTAGCGCCAAGGAACACAAAAGACTCAATGGCGCGATCAAGAAACGCTACGAGCGATTCCGCAGGAAGTATCCCGAGGTCCGCGGGAAGGTGGTGGACTTCATAACGCAATCCATTGAGGACGGGACGCTCTACATCGGAATCCGTTTTAAGGACAAGACAGATTTCTCGCTTCGCTACGCCTGCGACATGTTCATTGTCGGTGCAGATATCTGCGACGTGAAGACCGGTGATTACGAAATGATCCGTGAATACATGAGGCCAATTCCGAGGTAGACACTATGAGCAAGCGCCGGCCGGTTCCTCCTACGGTCCATCTAAGAGCGGCAATTCGGAAAATCGACCAAGCCGCGTGGAAACTGCACGACGAGCAATTGGCGGCATCGATAGCCTACGTTCTCGCCGTATGCCGGAGCGACAAGCGCGAGATTCGCAAGCTCTTCTTCGCAAAGTTGGCGGCATTCGGGGACCGTGCTGTGATGTTGGAAGGTAAACTCACGCCGAACGAGAGACAGCAAGCGATACGGCTGACGGCCTATGAAGCTGAGATTGAGTCCTTGTACGACGCCGCAAAGCGCCTCCGATCCCGCTTGGAGGGCATCTACATAAGCAAAAGAGACTCAAGACCGGGCTTCTCGATGAAGCGCGGGACAAACGGCCAAGGACGAGGAAACGCTAGTGTCTAGCGCCCCATGCTTAAGCCATGCTCCATCGATTGTTCCGGTCCCTGATCTAAAGCCGCTCGTTCTACGTTCGGGCTTGAGTCGGCATTGCCCCTTCCACTGGCCTCGATGGCAGTTCGGTGAGACACCTCGCGCGAGAGTCCCTCCGCGAGCTGTGACCTGTCGTTCGTATAGATTTGCGCGTCGTAGCGGGCACGCGAGATCGCCACATACGCTAGACGTTGATTGACGAGTTTCTCGCCCGCTTGCTCTGTGTCCACATGGATCAAAACGCGGTCGGCAGTCTGGCCCTGGCTGCTGTGACTCGTCACCGCGTAGCCGTGATCGAGATGCGGATTGTCTCGGATGTTGAATCCGACGGTTCGGCCTGAGTCGAGGCGGATTTGCAAATTGCCGCCCTCGTCGATTTTCTCAACGGTGCCCAATTCTCGGTTGGCGATGTGCCGTTCTCGATTCGGGGCCGTGAACTGTACGCGGTCGCCTTCGGTGAACGCTCGCTCCGCCTCGCGATATAGCGTTACTCCCTGCAGGCGGCGCGGGTCGTAGCTGAGACGCTGCCCGCTCGCACGCCCGACTGTGACGCGATTCTGCTTCTCGTCAACACTCTCCACTCGGGCATATTCACCGGGGGCAATTCCAAGTGTGTTACTTCCTCTAGCGTAGCGCACGACGTTGCCGGGTTCGTATTGTGCAGCCCACCGGCGGTCTGCGCCAGTGACCTCCTGTCGGGCTACCAGCACTTTTACTTGGTGCTCGCGATACGTCATGTGGCCGGTGTCCTGCATGGCATAATGGATTGCCTGATTGATTTCCACTCGTGATCGGTTGTCGGGCGATACCACGAGAGTCCCATGGGGCTGCGTCGCGTATTCGTGCGCGATCGCAGCAATTCGTTCCTGACGGTCGAAAATCTCGTGTACCCTGCCGCTCGAATCGAGTTGCTTGATCGCTTCTTTGGTTTGGCCGCATGAGAGTTTCTCGACGACTTCCTTGAGCGCCGGGTCTTTCTGCCGCACGATCTCATCCAATCGAGTCGTCTGGATTCCTGCTTCTTGCAACTGTTGGTAGGGTCGGCCTGCTTCGACCGCCTGATGCTGGCGCGTGTCCCCTACCAGCAATACCCGGTCGTCAGCTCTGAGCCGGTGAAGGAATTCGTTCATCTGCCTCGTGCTGGCGAGACTCGATTCGTCGAGGATGTAGAAATGCCTGCGTGCCTCCTGTTCTTGATCGGTTCGGATAAGGTGCCGCTGCAACGTTCCTGACTCGATTCCGGCCTCTCCGAGTTTTTGCGCGGCTCGGGACGTGGGCGCGAAACCCTCGACCTTGAATCCTTCGCGCTCGGCTGCTTCTCGGATAGCGGCGAGGGATGTCGTCTTGCCGGCGCCAGCGACTCCTTCAAGCGCCATCACTTGATCGCGGTTAGATAAGACATCGTCCACGGTGCTGCGCTGGCTCTCGCTGAGATGCGCATGTTTCGCCTCGATTTCTCGACGTGTTGCAAAACCTGCGACGGCGGCGTGCTGGCCCTGCCCGCCGCGCATCGCGCTAATGGTCTCCCGCTCATAGCCGATCATCTCCGCGGTCGTGAATTCGCGTCCTGGCGAATTTGCTCTGCTTTTTGTCTCGATGAACTCACCAGCGTTGATACGTTGCTCGAAGTCGGCCTTGACCTGCGCCAACGTCGCGTCTCCCATCGAACGCTTGAGCGCGTCTGCCAACAGGTCCCGCTCCTCGGCGACAGCCTGACGCTCCAGGTTTCTCTCTTTCGCGAAGGTCACTCCCGCGTGAGCAATCTTCTCCGCTGGGATCTGAGCAGTGTCATACATCCTTGCTCTCGCTGCCGCTGTGACATGCTCGGGCTGACTTCCGAATTGCAACGCGACCTCCTCATGCCGGCGCTGCATCTCGTCGTGCGACAGGTCGAGTTTTGCCTCGCGCGTCTGGTGGGCCGCGATCTGCGCGGCTGCCGCGCCGCTGCGGTTTTCCTCTGCAAGATGTTCCTCGATCTGCCTCCGGCGGGGACTCGAAGCCTCCAAATACTCGCGGGTATAGCCCTTGATTTCGGGCTGGCCGCTCTTGCCTTGCTCGATCTCGTAACCTAATGCTTCGAGACGGAGGGCGAGTTCGGAGCGATACACAGCCGTGGCGTATTGCTGGGTGCGGTAGAGTTCCTGGGGTTGAAGGGGCCGAGTCTCTCCGTTCTCAGTCTCGGTCAGATTGAAAAAGACGACATGAGTGTGCAGTTGGGGTGCGGCGTAGCTTTCTACGGGCCGGGCGCTGTCGTGCTCGAATCTTGCGGCCACCCAATTGCCCGTGGTTTCTGCCGGAAGGGTTCCTCCCAGCCGAGCCTGTACGTACCGCTCCATTTCGCCGAGCGCGACTCTGACGCTTGCTTCGTGAGCGTCCCGCACGCGCTCGTCTCCGCCGACAAGCGCGGTCAAGGACACGCTTTTGGGCGCTGAAAAAGTCGCATCCCAACCGGCGCGGTGGGCCATTGCTTTAACAGTGTCACCGTCTCCGTTCACATACTGACGCGCCGTTTGATGGCGAACCAATTGCTCGCCTGTGATCGGGTGCTGTCCGTCGCTGAGTCGCCGGAAATGCTCCTCTTCCACTTCTCCGCGCAATCCCCATTTCTCGGCTAGTTTGCCGTGCCACGTGCCCGCGATCCGCTCCCCTTCGGTGTAGTAGTTCTCTCGCGCGTTGCTGAATTCCTCCTGATGATAAGCGCGGGCCTGGCCGGCACTGAGTGGCGTTGAGATGGTGAGCATAACTTCTACTCGAAGAAGCGCCTCTTGTGCGGTGTTACGGTGTGCTCGACAGAGTTTTCCTGCCGAGGCGCTTGGGCCGGTTCCTTGGCGTCTGCTGTGTTTCCGTTCGGCTTCGAAGAACCATTGGCTCCGGCGGCAGCCGCGGCTGCCTTTGGTGGTTCCGGGAGCGGCGTGTCCGTCGCGCGCGCGATAATCGCGGGTTGGGTCTTCGGCAGTCTTAGATACGGGAAGCGCAACCGCACAACGGCATTGCCGAATTTCAGATAGCCGTGCCGGTCCTCAAGTCCCATGATCTCCGAAGGCAGAACCAACGGCTCGATTCGCCGCTCCAGCTGTCCGCTTCGGGATTGACGATAACGCGGAGACCGGTCGCTCGTGCGACTCTCCCGCACCTGCTCGATTTCGACTTCTCCAATGGCATCGCTAATCCATTTCGCGCTTTCCGGTTCGCTCGTCCGCAGGAAAATCTTCGTTGCTGGCTGCGAGAACATGACCTCCGCGTCGATTCCATAATGTTTTCGGAGCTGGCTCCGACCCTGAAACCCGAGAACGATCGGGTTGTTGGTCTTGCGGTTCCGGGTGATGGCATCGTGCAGTTTCGGGAGTTTTTGCAGAAGCGCAACCTCGTCAAGAATGAACCATACGCGGCACAATTTTTCCCCTCTTTCCTCCGCGCCCTCGTCCTGCGTGCGCATCACCAACAAATCGAGCCAAAGGCTGTAAAGTGGCATGAGGCGGTCGCGGGTCATGTTCGTTCCCGGAAAGAACAGGTATCCCTGCCGGTTCTTCGCCCACTCAACTGTGCTCCACCGTCCGCTGGCCTCTTGCTCCGATGGCAAGGCACTGAAGGCGTCGGCCACGCGGTTTAGCGAACCGATCACGCCGTTGCGCTGGTCGGGTGACTCTCGAGTGATCATTGCTTTGTAGGGGGTTCCTTCAACCAAACGGTCGATCTCTTCCGGGTGGGACATCCAGTAGATTAGCTGCCGCGGCGTGGGTTTGAACGTCAGGATATACGCGAAGATTTTGCGCGACGTTTCCCAAAAGAACGCGTCCTGGTTAGGTCGCTCGGGGAAAAGAGACGCGGCTACGGCGGAAGCCTCGGCGGGGCTCCGTATCTCGTCGCCGATACTCCAGAATGGCATTCGCTTGTCGTATGGATACAGAATCACGTCGCCGCGCTCCGGCTTATAGAAACGCGGCGTGTACTCCCGCTCCGGGTCGTGGATGATGGCGACTTCCTTCCGTTCCTCGATCTGCACGAGCTGCTGGATAATGAGCTGCGTTTTGCCGCCGCCGCTGTCTCCGATGAACTCGAAGTGACGGTTCTCTTTGGGGAGAGGAATGAACAGCTTCTTGTTAAGGCCGAACATGCGCTGAAACGCGCTGCGGTCTTCGTTGGCGAAGCCGATGCCCCTGACGCGCCGGTACTTCCAGTTGAACCGGCATACAGTCACCAGGTCCGGCCCCCGGAGCTTTCTCCCATAGCGCAGTTCTTTAGTGCGCTTTCGCTCCACGAGAACCGCTGGCCACAGGCCAGCCAGGAACACGATGGCCATGCCCCGCAGACCGGGCTTGGCGAAATCGGTGAGAGTCTGGCCGTGGTATATCCAGTGGCCTAAGAAGTCATGCAGCTTAATGTTGTCGTAGGAGTGCCGCTGCCATTCGAGGCGCAACGCTCCGTTCTTTATCGCGTCGTCGGTGAGTCCAAAGGTTCTGTCTCCGTTGTCCGTGATTGTCGGCTCTACTTCGCCGTCCAACGCTAGGCGACTGTCGTTTCGTGTTTCCAACACCAACAGCGTGTACCATCCGTCCTTACGAACGGCCCCGGCGACCTGCATTCCGACGTACATCGGCAGGTAGTGTCTTTGGAGGGGCGTCCATACATGCAAGTAGTAGACGCACTCGACTCCCGCTCCGGCTAACACCGAAACAATCAGCAGCAGGATGGCATAGACCGGCCTGCTGCTCGGCCAGTCCGCTCGCTCATCTCTCCCCCATTCCGCGCTCATGGAGCTACTCCCTCACAGCATTACTCTCCCTCTGCGGTTTCGTAGTTGGATTCGTCAGGCGTTCCAGCGCGTTTGCGAGCTTGCATCCATCGGCGCGGCGGATGATGCCCTGCATCTCTTCCTCGGTGACAGCCTCATGGTTGGCAAGGCTGAACAGCAGATTGA
The DNA here is from genome assembly GCA_050747045.1 of Candidatus Acidiferrales bacterium. Taxonomy (GTDB): domain Bacteria; phylum Acidobacteriota; class Terriglobia; order Acidiferrales; family UBA7541; genus Palsa-295. The sequence continues at coordinate 19,174 of JBOGNC010000036.1, forward strand.
GCAGGATCATTCGCAGGGCGAGCAATTCGGCCACGATGGTTTGGTCCGCCGGGCTCGGCTCAGCAGTCTTGAGCAACGCATCGCGTGTCCACTCGCTGATGGTCTGCTCGCCTGCGAGCGCCTCGAAGCGCGCGTATTCTTCGTCGGTGACCTTGGTGCTGATGGACTTGTTGCGTGGCGCTGCCATAACGCAATTCCTTAATTCAGCTTCGTAGGCAAGAGAGCGAGTGCGGACGACCCTCAATCAAATCAATAAGTTCCCATGGGGGAACCGCAAGTTCCTGTCGAGGAACCACGGTGAGCGAGGAACGGCTAGCTGCCGCATTTGCAGCAAGTTCCCATACAGCAACCTTGGTTGCTGTACAGCACCCGTTACGGGGTGACGTATCACCAATCTCCCGCTGCGAAGCAGCGCTCTTCATAGCTCACCGTATTCGAGAATCAGCCCTTCCCAGGCCGCACGCAGGTCTGGGATCTCCCAAGCGCGGCGGAACAGCTCTTGCACGGCCACCCATTCCTTTGCGGAGAACGTGAAGGTGATCCCGTTGTCGCGGGCGCGAAACGAGAACAGCGTTTCTTCCTTCTCCCATACCATGCGATATCCCAGGAAATGCTCGCCCTTCCAACTCGACATCGAGCCGTCCGGAGTGAGCAGGGTAAGCATCGTTCGAAACTCGGCGATCACTGGGTACCGCTCAAACGGATACTGTGGGGCCCTCGCGCCGGGGAAGCTCAAAAGCAGCGAGAAATCGTTGCCATAACCCCGCGCGAAGGACAGCGTGAATCCCGACTCGGTGATGGGAGGAATCTGCGGCTTAAGGAGCTCCTCGCTGATCTCTGGCGCTTCGCGGACAGGCTCGTGCTTGAGGCAGTAATGGCCCCGCGCGGCCAGCTTCCAAAGGTTCGGCCAGTAGGGGCGTAGTGCCCGGTTCAACGCATCGGCACTTGAGAGCTTCTCGTCTTCAAGCAGGACGTAAAGATTGCGGCCCGCGAGCAGGGGCAGATACTTGGTCGCCTCGCCCATGCGTCGGCGTGTTTCGGTGACGGTTTGGCGGACGAATTCCGGCGCGATCTTCTCCGTGGTTTGCGAGGTTCTGCTCTTGGCGGGTTGACAGTCCGAGGGGAGATTGCCGAGGTAATACTCGTCCCGAGTGGAAGCGCCTTTTCGCAGCTCGTACGCAGCAAGGAACGCGTCGAGGACAGCCACTAGCGACTCACGGAAGCCTGGGCTCGGACTGTCGCCATCGTTGAGGAAGGCTTCGAGCCCTTGCTGAACGAAGTGAGCCAGGACTGTCCACTCCGCCTTGGACAGAATTCGTTCCGCTTCGCCCTTCCTGCGGATTTCCAGCAGGGATTTGGTCGGCTCGGCCAGAAGGTCTACGACCTCCAATCGGTCCTCGCGGGCAGATTCGAGAAGCTGCTTCGCGATGTCCGATGTCGAGACAGTTTCCCCTGTCTTTGAGGTGACGAGTTCCTTGGCGCGCTCTAGCCTCTGGCGGAGGGCCTCGCTGATGCGGACCGAGAGCGTCTGCTGTTGCTGTGGTTTGTCGGCCAAAGGTTCGCCTCTAGGTCGCGGAATGCACTCGACCAGCCGTGTGTCGATACATAATTGACAGCGTACACGCGCGGAGCTATTATGTCAAGGTGCTCGCAGGCCTAATGTTTCCAATCGAGGGAATCACAGGTGAGCGGGAAGGACTTCCTTCCTTATTTCTCCATCCGGGAGTTGATCAGAAGCAATGGCGGCACCGTCACAACTCGAAACCTCAGTGCACGTCGAGCGGCACTACGCCGTTATGGAAATCGCTGAGATGTGGAATCTGAGTGCTGATAAGGTTCGCGAACTTTTCAAAAATGAGCCTGGTGTGCTTGTGATCGGAGAGCAGAGTCCGCGCCACAAGAGACGCTATGTTACCCTGCGGATTCCTCACTCCGTACTTGAACGCGTTCATCATCGGCTGGCATCGAAGTTCGGTATTAGGTAGGAGAATTCGAACATGCTGACCCTCTATCGCCGCCACCGCAAGAATTGCAGACAACGAGCGAAGGGAAGGAAACACCGGCATTGCCAGTGCCCCATCTGGGTTGATGGAACGCTCGATGGGAAGGAGATGCGTGAGTCTTTGAAATTGCACGACTGGCAGCGAGCGCAAGAGATCGTCCGGCAGTGGGAGGCTGACGGTCGGCGCGTGTCACAGCCGGCTCCGACATCGACAAAAGACGCATGGAAGGAGTTCTTAGCAGATTTGGGGGCCCGCAAACTCAATGACTCTACGGTGCGAAAATATAGGCTGCTGAACCGCCAAATGGAAGGATTCGCTGAGCAGCGCGGGCTCAGTGCTCTAGATGATTTCGGCCTGACGCAAGTAAGTCAGTTTCGTTCTGGATGGAAAGATGGCCCACGGTCGAGCGCGAAGAAACTCGAGCGACTGCGCTCATTCTTCCGCTTTGCGCAAAAGCGAAAGTGGTTAGCTGAAAATCCAGCCCTCGATCTAAAAGCACCGAAAGTGACTCTCTGCCCCACGCTGCCGTTCAGCCGTGATGAAATGGTCCGCATTCTCGCTGCGACCGATCAATACAAAGCCGAGATGCCAAGTCATGGAATCGAAAACGGACGGCGCATTCGCGGCCTCGTTCTCTTACTTCGTTACAGCGGGATGCGGATCGGTGACGCGGTTAACCTCAGCGCAGACAGGATCGAAGGTAATCGGGTTTTTCTCTATACGCAGAAGACCGGCGTCCCTGTCAACACAATCCTGCCTGACTTTGTTCGGGCGGCGTTGGAAACAACGCCGCGAGTGGCTGAAAAGTTCTTTTTTTGGAGCGGGGTCGGCAAACTAGAAAGTATCGTGCGGAGCTGGCAGACGCGACTGCGCAAACTCTTCGAGATTGCGAAGGTCGCAAATGGACACGCGCACCGTTTCCGCGACACATTTGCAGTCGAACTGCTTCTCGCAGGAGTGCCCATCGAGCGAGTCTCGATCCTGCTAGGCCACCAGAGCGTGAGAATCACTGAGAAACATTATTCGCCGTGGGTACGCTCGCGACAAGAACAACTAGAAGCGGATCTGGCGCGTGCCTGGAGCCGGGACCCGCTCGTTGTCTTAGAAAATGGGGTACGCGAGAGGTACACGGAGCGTCCCGACACAACAACCGATGCGTTATCAGAGGGAAAGCGTGGTGCCCGGGGTGGGGGTCGAACCCACACGACGCGTGAGCGTCAGGGGATTTTAAGTCCCCCGCGTATGCCATTCCGCCACCCGGGCCCGGCTGACCTAAACAATAGCACGGACTGGCATTTAGGCGG
>JBOGNC010000037.1:0-15882 GCA_050747045.1 Candidatus Acidiferrales bacterium
CGCGGTCGCTTATTTTGTCGCGGGCTTCTTTCTGTGGTGGGGCTGGAAACTTTTCGTGCCCGCAGCCGAAACTCCGTTCGGATACGCGATACCGCCAACGCACGCGATCGCGAACATCTATTTTCTTGCCGACAAGTCGTGGTATTTCGGAGCGCCAATCGTCGTTGGTTTGGGAATTGCGGTCATTGCGGTCCGGCAAAGACTTAAGCACCTGTGGCCCACGATCGGCTTGGGGCTGGACGCATGTGTGGGGGCAACTGCCCGGATCCATGCAGGCCGATCTGTGGCCAGCGGACTAGGGCACATCAGCATGAGTTTTTTCTCGATTCACTCTTCGGGTGCGGCTGCTTATGGAGAATTGCTATATGCAGCTGCGATCTTCCTTTTGTCGATGTTGCCCTATCTGGCGTGGAGCTTATGGAAGGCGTATCCGCTCGCGGAATAAACCCGCCCGCACTGACTGCATACAGGAGTATGCCTTCAGGATGAAGCGAATGGCGAAATCCGCATTCAAAATCGTGGCGACGCTGTTCGCGCTCGGAGTCATCGGAGTCGCCCTGCTGTTCGCAGTGCTCTGGCACGAGCATAAAACAGGCGTGGTCCTGCCGAAACCAACCGGCCAATTCGCCGTCGGAAGGATGATATACGCGTGGGTGAATCGTAGAGAAACCGACCCATTGGCCGCGTCTCCGGAAGCGAAGCGCGAGGTGATAGTTTGGATATGGTATCCGGCGGCAAATAACGGGGATGCAAAGCCGGCGAGCTATCTCCCTTCCGTGTGGCGATCAGCTTTGGCGCAACACTCAGGCGTGCTCATGAGCGACTTCTTCACACGAGATTTGGCGCTGGTGAGTGCGCACAGCACCTCGGGACCGAACGTGTCGCCGGCGCAACCCTCGTATCCGGTAGTGATTATGCGAGCGGGCAGTGGAGCCCTAACCGCTTTCTACACAACTCTCGCGGAAGATTTGGCAAGCCACGGTTACTTCGTCGTCGGATTCGACGCACCTTACCTTACGACAGTCGTCGTCCTGGCCGATGGACGCGTAATTACCCGGCCGCCCCAGGACGACATCGATAGCCTGCCGCCCCCTCTAGCGGAGCATCTCGCCAATCGACTTCTGACGATATGGGACGAGGACATCCAGTTCGTGGTAAGCCAACTGCAAAACTTGAACACCGATGACCCGACCAGCAAATTCACGGGACGATTAGACCTGGAGCACTTGGGGATAATGGGGCATTCTTTCGGCGGGGCACAAGCGTTGCAGTTCTGTCATGACGACGCCAGATGCAAAGCGGGAATTAATCTCGACGGCGCGCCCATCGGCAGTGTTATCCAGGACGGTCTGCAACAGCCTTTTATGTTCATTCTAGAAGACATCAGCAAGGTGCACGCTGCCCCGGACAAACAGATAATCGCGCACATGAGATCAATCTACGATCGCCTGCCGCACGGCGGATATTTCGTATCGCTCCGGGGGGCCAACCACTTCACTTTTAGCGATCAGATGCTGATCAAATGCCCATTGCTGGTCGAGCTGATGCGTTTAGCGGGTTTGGGTCGTCTGGACGGGCAGCGCGGGCTGGCGATCACCGCCGCTTACGTCCACACCTTTTTCGACGTTTATCTGAAGGGAGAACCGCGCAGCCAGCTCGCGGCGATTTCTGCGCGATACCCAGAGGCTAATTTCCAGAAGCACTGATCGCGTGAACCGCGAACGTTGGCGAGCCACCGTCGGCCTGTTAATTCTTTTTGGCGTCGCAACACGCTACGCGTTGTCGCAGGGGCGCTGCTAATACTTGTGCTGACATTTGGCACCAACTTGCACCAGGACTGGCAGGTCGCCGGACTGCCATAGATCTACGCGATGGTCTGCTCCCTCTTACTCGCCTGCTACAGGTACAACGAGGTCTCGTTCGACCAGCTGTTGTTGAGACGAACTGCGTAAACTCCAGGGCATCCCTCGTCGGGCGGGCGGCTTGCCGTCAACCAACAACGCCGCCGCGCGGCTTCCACGAGGTACCTCAACGTCGGATGCACCTGCCTGCTAATCGCCAAGCATGTCGACAGTTTTCCGACCGCGTTCAATCGACCGCAGAAGCCGGTCCCACCCATCGGCTATCGGGTAGGACCGGGCCTAACTGAGGCGATTGGAGGTCAGAAAAGTGAAAGGCGCTCGGCGTCGCTATGGATGTTGGCCAGCGCCTTAGCACCACCAGGGAGGGTCAGTGACGTAACGATGGTGTGGATCGTACGTCCACCGTTCGAAATCACAAACACCAGGTTGATTTTGCCATTCGGAGTAATGGGATCATCGCTTGCGTTCACGGCGGTGGGTAAATCGATCTCCGCCGATCCGGTGCAATCGGAATTGACATGGTACTTACCGGTTTCGTTGATGCTGAACCCTGTTACGGGATCAATATCGCCTATGGCGGTGTGCGATGGCTGCGTCGGATCGCTTGGAACTTTGCCGTTGCCCATCATGAAATCGACCTGTTTGAGAGTGCCGCGACCGTCAAAGTGGGTCATGGCGACGCCGTCGCGATAGAGGTTGACTACAGCCGGCGGTGGCCCGGGAGCGAAAATTTCGCCGGAAATGCGAAAAGCATAATCGCCCCGCAGGGTGAGATCCGAGCATCCATCGTTGTCGTTCGCCTGGGCGTGCGCGACGGGAATCAACAAAGCCGCGCCCAAAATCAAAAGCAATAAACGGAAGGTTCGAGGCATCATGGTTTCTCCTCCAATTCGGTTTGCAGCGCTCTGAGAGCGAAGCGCGGGCATCGTAGGCGAAGGGCATTGGAAGAGTCTTGAAGAAACGCTGAAGGATCTCTGAAGTATTTCTGACGAAGGGACCGAGGCGCGCGTAGAATCCTCCTGCAAGAGTTGCCCCAATCCCTGATGCCTACGGTCGGACAACACCCCGACAAAATACTGCGTTTCGGACGCTTCGAACTCGACCGCCACAATTTCGAATTGCGCCGGGGCGGCAAAGTGGTGCGGATCGAAAAGTCGCCGCTCGAGTTGCTGATCGTGCTCGCGGAAAGAGCGGGAAGCCTGGTCTCACAAGAAGAAGCGGCGGAACTCGTGTGGGGCAAGGACGTCCATATAGAAATTGGCTCGGCGCTCTATACGGCGGTGAAAAAGATCCGTCGCGCGCTCGGCGACACTTCCAGAAAACCGAAATACCTAGAAACCGTGCCGCGAAAAGGGTACCGGTTTATCGCGCGGTGCGCGTCGTCCGCGCCCCGCGACGATGAAGCCTCGAAGCCCGAAAGGCTGATGCTCGCCGTGCTGCCGCTGGAAAATATGAGCGGCGACGAAGCGCAGGAATATTTCAGCGATGGGATGACCGAGGAGCTGATTACGGAGCTGGGAAGCCTTTCCACTCCGGAATTGGGAGTGCTGGCGCGTACTTCGGTGATGGGTTACAAGCGGACCCGAAAGTCTATTCGCGAGATCGGGAGCGAATTAGGAGTCGACTACCTGATCGAGGGAAGCGTGCGCCGCGACGCGGGGAGGGTGCGGATCGCGGTACAGCTCATTCGCGCAGACGACCAGACGCACGTGTGGGCCACCTCCATCGAAAAACCGGCGCGAGAGGTGCTGCGCATCCAGGCCGAGGTAGCCCAAGCCGTGGCACACGAAATCCGCATACGGATTGCCAGTAAGGTTCGGCGCCCGCGGGACGTGGACCCTGAACTCTACGACACATACCTCCGCGGAAGATTTCTGCAAAGCCAGTTGGTGCCGCCAGCATTGATGAAAGCGATCGAGTGCTTCCAGCAGGTGCTGGGGCAGTCGCAGAATCACGCTCCCTCCTGGGCGGCGCTTGCGGATTGTTACGTGCGCCTGCCGATCACCAGCGACGCTCGTCCCCGTGAGGCCTTTCCGAAAGCGAAAGAGGCAGCAGAGCGATCGCTCGCGCTGGATGCGTCGCAGGGCGAAGCATACGCAGTACGGAGCGCGGTGCGGTTCTGGTACGAGTGGGATTGGAACGCGGCGGAAGCGGATACGTTCGCCGCCCAGGCGCGGAACCCGTCACTTGCGGAAGCCTACCAGTGGCGCGCACATCTGCACTCAAACCTCGGCCGGCACGAGGAAGCGCTTGCGGAAATCGCTGAGGCGAAGCGGTTGGACCCGTTTTCACGAATCATCAGCACGCTCCATGGGGAATTCTACTATCATGCGGGACCGAACCACTACCGCGAATCTGAATCGCTGCTGCGCTACGCAACGCTGATCGATCCGCACTTCTGGGTGGCGCACATCCACCTCAGCAAGATATGGGGCATGCAGGAAAAATACGGCAAAGCAACCGCGGCTGCGGAAAAAGCCTACCGCTATTCGCACGGGAACACGGAGGCGACGGCGGTGGGCGGTTGGTCGCTGGCAAAAGGAGGAAAGAACAACGAAGCTCGGAAAAAACTGAAAGAGCTTGAACTCCGCGCAAAGAAACTATACGTGCCGCCGGTACACCGAGCGCTCATTCACGGGGGACTGGGACAATCGGGCGCGGCACTGGATGCACTGGACGAGGCGGTTGCCGAACGCGACGTGCGCCTTACTTTTTTGCTGGTCGAGGCGCGTTGGGACCCTCTGCGAAGCGAACCACGATTCCGAAAGATAATGGCGAAATTGAACCTGCCGCCAAAGTGAGCAGCGAGGTTTTTATCGGCCGCGACGGTGGGCTGGGGACGGAAGCGCCTTTGCAGCATCTTCCTTTCGAAGCTGTGACTACCTGCGGAAAACGATTTTCCCAGCGACGATGGTCGCCATGGGCGCGCCGCGCAACGAGCGGCCGTCGAAGGGCGAGTTGCGCGATTTGCTGGGCGAATCGGACGCGCGGAACATCCAAGCGTGGTCGGTGGAAAAAATGGTGAGATCGGCGGGCTCGCCGGGCGCGATTTTGCGTTCGATGCCGAGGACATGCGCGGGGCCGGTGGTGAAAAGCTCGACGAGGCGCATCAGCGGCAGCGCGCCAGTATGGACGAGTTGATCGAGCCCAAGCGCCAAGGCCGTCTCAAATCCGACGACGCCGAAGGGCGCGCGGTCAAATTCCACATCTTTGCTCGCGGGATGATGCGGCGCGTGATCGGTGGCGATGGCGTCCACGCTGCCGTCAGCGAGGCCTGCGATCAGCGCATCGCGATCGGAGCGGGAAGCGAGCGGTGGATTCATTTTGAAGCGCGTGTCGTAAATGACGTCCTCATCGGTCAGCGTGAAGTGATGCGGCGTGACTTCGCAGGTTACCTTCAAGCCGAGTTTTTTGGCCGAGCGAACGTAGGCAAGCGAAGCGCGCGTGGACATATGCGCAATGTGCAGGCGCGCGCCGGTGATGGCAGCGACTTCCACGTCGCGTCCGACGCAGATGGATTCGGTTTGCGAGGGAATGCCGGGAACGCCGAGGCGAATCGATTGCGCGCCTTCGCGCATGGCGCCCCCGGCAAAAAGCGAGGCGTCTTCGCAATGATCGATTACCGGCAGTCCTAGCGAGTCGCAATACTCCATGACCTGACGCATCAAGCGCGCGGAAGCGATTGGTTTGCCGTCGTCACTGACGGCCACGATGCCCGCGTCTTTCATAGCCGCGATTTCAGCGAGCGATTCGCCCTTGCTGCCGATGGAAGCAGCGCCGATCGGCCAGACGCGGACAATGCCAGTGGCTGCGGCGCGTTCGACGATGCCGCGCGTAACGGATGCGCGGTCGTTCACCGGATGGGTGTTGGGCATGCAGCAGATGGCGGTGAATCCGCCAGCCGCAGCGGAGCGCGTGCCGGTTTCGATGGTTTCGGAAAGCTCGCCGCCTGGCTCGCGCAGGTGGCAATGCAAGTCGATGAAGCCGGGCGCGACGATCAGTCCGGAAGCATCGAAAATCTCGGCACCGGGCGTGGAAAGATTCGCGCCGATTTTCGAAATTCGATCGCGATCGAGCAGAACGTCCTGCTGCGCCTCGGTATTGCTGGCCGGATCGAGGACGCGGCCATTCTTAATCAGAAGCATTCGAGCGATCCTTTGCGGGATGGGGCGCGTCCGCGGGCGCGCGGCCAATGAGATGGTACAGCAGGGCCATGCGCACAGCGATGCCGTTGGCGACCTGTTCGAGGACGGCGGATTGCGGGCCATCCGCCACCGCTGAGTCAATTTCGAGCCCGCGAATCATGGGGCCGGGATGCAGCACAAGAGCATCGGGGCGCGCCAGACGCAGGCGTTCGAGCGTGAGCTGGTAGCGCAAGATGTATTCGTCGGAAGCCAGCGCGGGCTCGTGGAGGCGTTCGGTTTGCACGCGCAGGACCATGATGATATCCGCGTCAGGAAGCGCTTCTTCCAGGCATGAGGTGCAGCGGACATTCGGCGCCATGGCCTCGAATTGGCGCGGTACCGACATGGGCGGGCCGCAAAGCGTGATGTGGGCGCCAAATTTCGAGAGCAAGTGAATATTGGAGCGAGCCACGCGGCTGTGAACGATATCCCCGAGAATGGTGATGTTCCAACCTTCGAGCTTCCCCTTGCGGTCGCGGATGGTGAGCGCGTCGAGCAGGGCTTGCGTGGGATGCTCGTGCATTCCGTCACCCGCGTTGAGCACCGGCACGTCCACACGCTCGGCGATGAATGCGGCCGCGCCCGAGGAGCTGTGGCGGATGACGAAGCCGTCGGGGCGCATGGCCTCGAGAGTACGGATAGTGTCCACGAGCGATTCGCCCTTTTTCAGGCTGGAGGATTCCGCTTGCAGAGCCATGGTGTCCGCGCCAAGGCGCGCGGCTGCGGTAGCAAAACTGATGCGCGTGCGCGTGGACGATTCGAAAAACGCCAGGGCCACGGATTTGCCGCGCAGCGTGGCTAATTTTTTAAGGGAGTTCCGCTGGAATTCCTGAAATGGCTTGGCCTGATCGAGAATAAAAAGTATCTCGGCTTGGGTGAGTCCTTCAATTCCGAGTAAGTGTGACGTTCGCTGGAGCACTGGTGTCCTTTGTCTTCTGCCTCCTCAAAATCGCCGGCAGGCTCAGGGAACGCGATCGACCAGCATGGCGCGCTCGTCGCCATCAATTTCCCAGAGGCGAACCTCCACGATTTCCGTATCGCTGGTCTGGACGGAGCGACCGACAAAGGTCGCTTCCACCGGCAGTTCACGGTGACCGCGATCGATCAGAACGCACAGGCGTATCCGCCGAGGACGTCCGAGATCGAAGAGAGCGTTCATGGCGGCGCGAATGGTGCGCCCAGTATAGAGCACGTCGTCCACCACCACCAGATCGCGCCCGTCCACTGGAAAATCGATGTCGCTCGAGTGCAGCACTGGCTGCGGGCCCACGGTGGAGAGATCGTCGCGATAAAGAGTTATATCCAGTGTGCCCACCGGAACATCTAGGTGGGCGGAATCTTTCATTAATTTTGCCAGGCGCTCGGCAAGCGGCACGCCGCGTCGGCGCACACCCAGAAGCGCCAAATCACCGCCTCCTACACTCTTTTCGAGAATTTCGTGGGCCAGCCGGTTTAGTGTACGGCTAATTTCGTCAGCAGAGAGGAGCTGTCGCTTTTCAACTACGCGCATTGGGCGCCTTATCCTAGCATAGACCGCAGATCGCACGGCGCGGGAATCGCCGGAATTGTCTTCCGGCAGCGAAGGCCGCTTTCCTTGACCGCCATGCTAAACTGGCGTCAGTGAGTTCGCCCGAGATGGCACGCGGCCCAGCCAAGCCTTCGGGGGTTGACCTCCGAGTTTCCGTCGGCGCAGTTCGCCTCAAAAACCCCATCATTGCTGCTAGCGGCACGTTTGGTTACGGGTTGGAGTTCGCCCACCTCGTCAACCTGAACGCTCTTGGTGCGATTGTCGTCAAGGGGTTGTCACTAGAGCCGATGGCCGGGAACCCCAGCCCGCGGATGTGCGAGACGAAAGGCGGCATCGTCAATGCCATCGGACTGCAAAACATCGGCGTTAGGGCGTTCGTGGCGGAAAAGCTGCCGGAGTTGCGGAAGTACGACACGGCCGTGCTGGCAAACGTGTTCGGGCGCACGACCGAGGAATACGTGGAGGTCATCCGTATTCTCAATGACTCGGAGGGACTGGCGGCCTACGAACTAAACATATCATGCCCCAATGTGAAGCAGGGCGGCGTGGAATATGGTACCGATCCAGTACTCGCGTCGGAAGTTGTATCGGCGGCGAAGCGAGCGGCAAAGCGCCCATTGTGGGTAAAGCTCTCTCCAGTTATTGACAGGATTGGAGTTATCTCGGAAGCCGTCGAGGAGTCTGGCGCTGATGCCGTTGTTATAGCAAATACATATCCCTCATTGTGTCTGGACACACACACCCGGAAGTCCCGGCTTGGGAGTACGACCGGCGGGTTGTCCGGTGCAGCGATAAAACCTATAACCATGAAGCTGGTTTACGAGGCGAGCCAAGTGATTCGAATCCCGATTGTTGGACTTGGTGGGGTCGAGAGCGCGGCTGACGTGGCCGAGTATATGGTCGCAGGTGCCTCGGCGGTAGAAGTCGGGACCGCGCACTTCGTGGACCCACGGGCTTCGGAACGCCTAGTGGGAACGCTTGAAGAATGGTGTAGGGAAGAAAATCTATTTGAAATCAGCAACTTACGAGGCTCTCTCAGGGTTTAAACGGATTGCCTCGAAGCAAAGCAGACAGGTACAATATTGCTGGTTCAAAAGAGGATAGCTGCCAATGAGAGCTAAAGCTTTCGTGGTTCTGGAATCGGTGTTCTTAGGACTGGGTATGCTTGTCCTCAGCCCGTCGGCAAATCCCACGGCCGTAAGCGAGGTAAGCATCCCCTCACACGCTCTAGCAATCCACTCGTCCGCCAGCCGTGAAAAGCTTGGCCCCGATGGCCAGTCGAAACCGCTAGCGGTCTGGGACTGCGTCTCCAGTTGGTACGGAGAAGATTTCGACGGTCTGCCAACCGCAACTGGCGAGACCTATGATATGTATGCGGCTACGGCCGCGAACCCCACACTTCCGCTCGGATCGATCGTCCGAGTGGTGAATCCAAAGAACCACCGCAGCGAGGTGGTTCGAATCAACGATCGCGGCCCTTATGTAGAAGGACGCGAGCTGGACGTTTCCTATGCCGTAGCCCGGGAGTTGGGCTTTGAGCAGCGGGGCACAGCCAAAGTCCGCGTCGAGCTTCTCAAGGTGCCTCCACGCCCAGCATCGGATCATCGCAACTAATCGTCGCCCTGGATTACAAGAGGCTTAGGCCAGCCCTGATATTGGCGAGGCGCATCCGCGGCTCGGCGGGAATCGTCAAGGTTGGCAGCCAACTTTTCACAGCCGAGGGCCCGCGCGCGGTGCAAAGGCTCGCGGGCCTGGGCTTCGGCGTATTCCTCGACCTGAAGTTTCACGACATACCGAACACTGTGGCGGGAGCAGTGGCGGCAGCGGCTGACCTGCCGGGCGTCCGGATGATGACCGTTCACACGTCCGGCGACCTGGCAATGATGCGTGCGGCAAAAGAAGCTATTGCCGGGCGGAAGAAGCGGCCAGCGCTGCTCGGAGTGACGATCCTGACGAGCATGGATGCGGCGGCCCTGCGCCGAGTGGGACTTTCCGGGTCGCCTGGAGCCCGGGTGCTGGCATTGGCTCGGCTGGCAAAAAAGGCAGGGCTGGATGGCGTGGTCGCTTCGGCGCATGAGGTAACGGCGATCCGGAGGGCATGCGGTCCGCGGTTTCTGATTGTGGTACCTGGGATACGTCCAGCGACTGCCGCCGCGAACGACCAAGCGCGCGTTGCTACTCCTGCCGAGGCGATTCGCGCGGGCGCCAGCTACCTGGTGGTAGGCCGGCCAATCACGGGTGCGCCCGACCCCGCTGCGGCAGCGCAATCGATCGCGAACGAAATCGCCATCGCGTCTGTCCGGCGAAGTTAACGGGGGTGCACTCAGCTTCGACTCGTTCGCTTACTCTCGCTCCCAAAAGCAGTCACAACCCCGGATGCTTCCCACTTGCAAGAAATTCGCGCCGCGGATAGGCTCAGGCATGGGTGTAAGCGCGGCGTCCCGTCGGTCACCTCTTTCAATGACAAGGGAAAAGCATGTAATTGTCGGCACAGCCGGCCATATCGATCATGGCAAGTCCGCCCTGGTTGAAGCGCTGACGGGCACCAATCCCGACCGGCTTGAGGAAGAAAAGCGCCGCGGCATCACTATCGATTTGGGCTTCGCTTTCTTGCGCGTGGGCGAAGTGCGCTTCGGGTTCGTGGATGTGCCGGGGCACGAACGCTTCGTTCGCAACATGCTGGCGGGCGCCGGCGGGATCGACGTGGTGCTGTTGGTCGTCTCGGCCGATGAATCAATCATGCCGCAGACGCGCGAGCACTTCGACATCTGCCGCCTGCTGGGAATTCCGCGCGGGCTGGTGGCGTTGACGAAATCCGACCTCGTCGATACCGAAATGCTCGGCCTGGTGCGGCTCGAAATCGAGGAATTCGTGCGCGGCTCGTTTCTGGAGGGCGCTCCGATCGTACCCGTAAGCGCCCGAACCGGCGCCGGTCTCGATGCGCTCAAACACGAACTGGTGAACGCTGCGCTCGCCGCACCCGCCAAAGACGTGACCCGCCATTTCCGCCTTCCGATCGACCGCGCGTTTGCCACCAAGGGCTTTGGCACGGTGGTTACCGGCACTCTGATGTCCGGCACGGTCCGGGTGAAGGACGAAATCGAACTGCATCCGCTGGGGCGCCTGGCGCGCGTGCGCGGACTCCATTCCGGCGGGCAGCCTATCGAGCAAGCATTCGCGGGCCAGCGCACGGCCATTAATTTGGCGGGCGTGGAACACAGCGAAATCCGGCGCGGTATGGTGCTTTCGGCGCCCGGAGTATTTCATCCCACGCGGCGCATCGACGCGCGCATCACGTTACTGCCATCGGCGCGTCCGCTACGCAATCGCGCGCGAGCGCATTTTCATCAGGCTTCCGCGGAAGCCATTGCTGAAATCGTTCTGCTGGGCCGCCCGGAAGTGTCTCCGGGTGAAGAGGCGCTCGCTCAACTGCGGCTGGACGGCGAAGTTCTGGCGCTGCCGGGCGACCGCTTCATTCTGCGGCAGTATTCGCCGGTGATCACCATCGGCGGCGGCGTGGTGATCGATTCGGGCGCGCGTCGTCACAGGCGCAGCGACCCGACAGCCGCGCAGTTTCTTCAGACGCTCGAGCGTGGCGACCGCCAGGAATCACTAGCGGCGCTGGCAGAATCGTCACCGCGCGGGCTTTCTTTGGAAGAGCTGCTGGCGCGCACTGGATGGATGGAGCCTGAAATCCGCGAAGTGGCCAACGAACTAGCGGCAGCCAAGCGGCTGCGAGTTCTGAATGACCCACCCTTTATCGTCGCGCCCGAGCAAGCGGTGCAAAGCTGCTCGGCGGCGATTCGAGCGGCAGTCGACGAGTTCCATCGCGCCAATCCACTGCTGCCCGGAATCCCGAAGCAGGAAATGCGCGGGCGTGCCGGGAACCCCCGTGCCGAACTTTTTCAGACCGCCCTCGAAGATCTCGTTCGCGCCGGGGCCGTAAGCGTCCATGGCGACCTGGTGCAGCGCGCTGGCCGTTCCATTTCGCTTTCTCCTGAGGAAGCCCGAGCCAAGGAATTGATCGAGCGGGCGTTTGCGCAGGCCGGACTGGCCGTGCCGAATGTCTCGGCGGTCCTCGAGAAACTGCCCGTGGAGCCGGTGCGCGCGCGCAAAATTCTGCAGATTCTGCTGCGCGAAAATGTGCTCGTCAAAGTGGCTGAGGACTTGTTTTTCCACCGCGATGCGATCGCCCACCTGCGCGAGCTGATCGCCGGCTATCGTAAGGATCGCGGAGACCGGCTGCAGATTACCGCGTTTAAGGACCTGGCGGGCATCAGCCGCAAGTACGCCATCCCCCTGCTGGAGTACCTGGACCGAGAGCACGTGACCCGCCGCGCGGGCGATGAGCGTGTTATACTGTAGCCTCTGGGTAGAGATGCCGGGAGTGCTCCGCGAAGGCGCCCTCGCGCACGAAGTGGATGAAAGGTAGGTGTTGTCATGTGGGATAGTCCCATTCATTTGTTGATCGTCGCGATCGTCGTGCTGGTGTTATTCGGCGGGCGAAAGATTCCTGAGGTCATGAAGGGCCTCGGCCAGGGCGTACGCGAGTTCAAGGACGGCATGCGCGGAGATCAGGCACCGCCGCAACCTCCCGCTAATCCCGTTCAGCAAGCGGTGCAGCAAGCTCCGCCAGTCAGTGCGCCGCCAGCACCCATAGCTGCCGAGCAAAAAAAGTAACTTTAAGGTCGCGCCATGCGGCCGCAACTGATCTGAAATAGCCCGATTCACCTGATGATTTTGGTCATCGTTGTGATCGTGCTTCTCGGCGGGATTCAGTCGCTAAAAAAGCAGCAAAGGGTTTCTGTAATCTTCTGGATTTGCAAACGCACGGAGCGGCGGCCGAAAGGTCGCCGTATTCGTTTTTGGACCTCGTGGCCTGGCGGCTTATCCGCTCCATCCAATTTCGCGCAGTAATGAGTAGAGTCGCGCCAGCGGCAGTCCCATAACGTTGAAGTAGCAGCCGTCGATCCGCGTCACGTACTGTCCCGCGATTCCCTGCACTGCGTACCCGCCGGCCTTGCCGAAGGGCTCTCCTGTCGCGACGTATCTTCCGACTTCCTCGTCCGAAATCTTGACGAATGCGACGCGCGTGATCTCGTCGACGACTCTCTCCCATGCGGCCGGACGGCGGACCAGGGCAACGCCGGTGTGAACCTCATGGACGCGGCCGTTCAAGAGCTGCAACATTCGCCGGGCGTCTTCTTCGGATTCCGGCTTGCCTAGAATTTCGCCTTCCACCACGACTGTGGTGTCCGCCCCAATGAAAATCGTGTCGCCGTCGGCTGCCTGCTGCTCGGCAGCTTCGTCCGCCGCGGTACGCGCCTTTTGGAGCGCCAGCCGCTGGACGTAGGCGCCCGGCAGTTCGCCTTCGCGCGGCGATTCATCGATCAGCGCGGCTCGCACCTCAAATGCAATTCCGGCGTTGCGCAGAATTTCGGCGCGTCGTGGCGATGCCGATGCGAGCACGAGTTTCATCGACGTTTTTTGCTCCGCGGCTTTCGAGCGCTGTCTGTCGCCTTCCCCGCTCCGAGCGCTGCGAGGGCTTGCGCTTTCGTCCAGCCAAATAAGCGCGCGAGTTGCATCGGCTGCGCGCCAGTGTTCGCTTCCGCGAATTTAGCCGCCAATTTTGCGCGCGCGGTATCGGGTTCGATCTCGAATGCCGCGGACGTTTCCTCCGGAAACGCGCGGCAGGTCAGCTCGTATTTTCCCGAAGCCCACGCGCCGGTTTCCTGCTCCGAGCCGAAATGCGAAATCACGAGCAGGCATTGCAAATCCAGTATCGCCCGCTTGAAGCGCACGTTCCCGGCAGTTGTTTCCATTTTGCAGGCGTGGCGCAATTCGAGCGTGGCGAGCGGGCCGTGTTCGGCGAGGGCTTGCCAGATCAGGCGCGCATCATCGTGGATGCGACCCTGTCGATAGAAGCGTTCGTGATCGTGCGGTGCGGCAGCTGTTTCGCGCATGGCCAGAAAATGCGGCAATTGCCGGCGCGAAATAAAGGTGCCCTTGCCGCGAAAGTACTTTGCGTAGAGGGCGCGCTGCCGCCGCGGCAGTTCATCCTTCCAATGCCAAATCGTTTCGAAATGCTTGTCGAAAACGACGCCGTCATTGGCATCGCGTCCAGTGAGCGCGCAATAGAGCGAAGGCAGCGGCACATTGGCCACCGGAAAAAGCGTGCAAAATCCCGCCCCATCGATGAACTTCACCGCGTCCGTCAGAGTGGCGACTTGGCGCTGGCGAAATCCATTTCTGGTTTGGAGTTTTCTCGACATTCGGGAGGAGACATCGAGCAGATCGCTACACAACCACCGACTCCTGGTATTCCCCGAAGGTGCGGCGCATGGCATCTGAGATCTCGCCGACGGTCGCATACGCTTCGACGGCGGCGAGAATGGCCGGCATCAGATTCTCGTTTCCTCGCGCGCGGCGCTCCACTTCGGCGATTGCCGCACGGGATTTGGCGGAATCGCGGCGTGCACGCAACGCATTCAGTCGCGCCACCTGTGTTCGCTCGATGTCTGGATCGACGCGCAGCGTGGGAATCGGTTGTTCGGCTTCGGCTTCAAATCGGTTCACGCCAACGACCACCTGCTCGCCCGTCTCGATGGCGCGCTGGTATTGGTAGGCGGATTTTTGAATTTCCTGTTGGACGTAACCTGTCTCGATGGCGCGCAGCATCCCACCCATGCCGTCAATTTTCGCGATGTATTCTTTCGCGCCTGTTTCGATTTCGTTGGTCATTTGCTCGATGGCGTACGCACCGCCCACCGGATCGACGGTATTCGCCACGCCGGTTTCCTGCGCAATGATCTGCTGCGTGCGCAGAGCGAGCAGCGCGGCGCGTTCGGTAGGCAGCGCCAGCGCTTCATCCAGCGCATTGGCGTGCAACGATTGGCAGCCACCGAGCACGGCCGCGAGACATTGCACCGCCGTGCGCACCAGATTGTTTTCCGGCTGCTGCGCGGTAAGCGATGAGCCCGCCGACTGCGCGTGAAATCGCAGCATCATCGAGCGCGGATCGCGGGCGCCAAAGCGGTCGCGCATGGTGCGCGCCCACAAACGCCGCGCGGCGCGGAATTTCGCGATCTGCGCTAGAAATTCGTTATGCGAGTTGAAGAAGAACGAAAGCTGCGGCGCAAATTCGTCCACTTGCAGTCCGGCGGCGACGGCTGCTTCCACGTACGCGATGGCGTTAGCGAGGGTGAACGCCACTTCCTGTACGTCCGTCGAGCCAGCTTCGCGAATGTGATAGCCGGAAATGGAGATGGCGTTCCAATTGGGCAATTCGCTGCGGCACCACGCAAAAATGTCGGTGACGATGCGCATGGCCGGGCGCGGCGGATAGATGTACGTGCCGCGCGCGATGTATTCCTTCAATATGTCGTTCTGCACCGTGCCTGAAAGGCGCTTCAGGTCCGCGCCCTGCTGCTTGGCGACGGCCACGTACAGTGCGAGAAGAATCGACGCGGTCGCGTTGATAGTCATCGAAGTGGAGACGCGATCAAGCGGGATGCCGTCGAAGAGCAACTGCATGTCTTCGAGAGAGTCGATGGCCACGCCCACTTTGCCGACTTCGCCGAGCGCCAGCGTGTGATCGGAATCCATGCCGATCTGCGTAGGCAAGTCGAAAGCGACGGAAAGTCCCGTTTGGCCCTGCGACAGAAGGTACCGGTAGCGGCGATTCGACTCCGCGGCGCTCCCGAAGCCCGCGTACTGGCGGGTGGTCCACAATCGGCCGCGATACATTGTGGGATAAACGCCGCGTGTAAACGGAAACTGCCCTGGCTCGCCCAGGTCGCGCTCAGCATCCCAGCCCTGCGAATCGCCGGACGAGATCACAGCGGGAACGGCCAGACCGCCGGCGGTGGCCGATATTCGATCGGCGGTTTCCGCTCGCTTTTTGGAGCTTTCAGCCATGGTGAAGAAAACGGGTAGCGATCCACTCAGCGCACGCGCTTGGCGCGGCGAAACGACCCGAAGGCGAACGCGCCCATCATCAGCGCGTAGACAGCTCCGACGGCCGCAAGCCAGAACGACGGTCCGTGCTTCCACTCTTTCCAGACTATGTAGCCGCCGTAGCCGGCAAAGATAGCGAAGATTGCGCCGGTCGTTTCGTGAAACAACTGCTTCGTGATGCGCCAGAAAACGCGTAACGTCACGATGCACGAGCGCACGAACGCCGAGATCATCCGAGCGGACATGCCTTGATTTTATGCCTATCCCGCCTACCACGGCACCCAATTTCAATCGCCGAGGGTGTTGGCGGCGCTCGCTCGCAATTCGACGATTTCCCTGATGCGCGACTATA
>JBOGNC010000037.1:15982-22395 GCA_050747045.1 Candidatus Acidiferrales bacterium
AGGCTGGCGCGAGCCGATACGCTGGAGTGGCTCGCTCGCGCGCCGGTTTCGTTGTTCGCCATCGACGAGGCGCACTGCATTTCCGAGTGGGGACACGAATTCCGTCCGGAATACCGCCAGCTGAGCCGTCTGCGCGAGCGCTTTCCGGACTGCCCAATCGGTGCGTTCACCGCCAGCGCTACGCGTCAGGTTCGGCACGATATCCTCGCTCAACTCCGCCTGCGGGACCCGGACAAATACATCGCCAGCTTTCATCGTCCAAACTTGAGTTACATCGTCAAAGCCAGTGACGGAAAAACGCAGAGGGGACTACTGTTGCGAGCCGTGCGGCGCCACGATGGGAGCAACGTGATTATTTACTCGCCCACCATCAAGCGCGTGGACGAGACGGTGGCGCTTCTCGCGGAGAATGGCATTCCCGCGATCGGCTACCACGGAAAAATGTCCGCTGCGGAGCGCAGGGAAAATCAAGAGCGCTGGATGTCTGACGAAGTGCGCGTGCTCGTCGGCACCATCGCGTTCGGGTTGGGCATCAACAAAGCGGCGGTGCGGGCGGTGATTCACCTGTCGCTACCCAAATCGATCGAACAGTATTACCAGGAAGCGGGGCGCGCCGGTCGCGATGGGCTTCCGGCCGATTGCCTGTTGCTTTGGCAGAAACGTGACGCGGGATTGCTGGCTCATTTTATTGGTGAAATCGACGACGCAGCAGAGAAGAAGCGCGCGTGGGAGCGCTACGATCAAATTCGCAGGTTCGTGGAATCGCGGTCCTGCCGGCATCTACAGATCTGCTCTCATTTCGGAGAGACTGCGAAGTGGAATTCCTGCGCGGCCTGCGACGTTTGCAGCGGCGAGCCGGAGTGGCTCCTGGAGCCGGTAGCTCCGGCGCGGAGCAAGCCGAAAACCGCAGCCCGGCAGTTCGAAGGAGACTCGGGACTATACGCTGCTCTGCGCCAGTGGCGGCTAAAGACTGCAAAGCAGCGTAAAGTCCCGGCGTTCACCGTGATGCATGATAAGTCACTCGAGGAACTCTGCCGCGTACAGCCGACGGATCTGGCAGCCTTGCGACGGGTGCACGGGTTTGGCGAACGGAAAACTGACATGTACGGCGAAGAAATCCTGGCTGTGCTGGCGCGGTTCCACCTGTCGAAACGCCAGGCGGCAGGTTCTGCCCGCCCCGCGCTGCGCTAAGGCTTGGGGTACGGTCTGGACTTTGGCCCGGACGGAGGGACAGGTAACCTACGCGACGCGGGCAGTAGCGGCGGGGCTTGTTTCGTGCTTGCCATCACTCTAAAATTGGGGTACCAAAGGGCATCGACAGGAGGTGGCGCCCCTTGCAACTCGACGACCGCATGAAACAGCTGCTTCGGGAACTGGGACACGCAATCAACGACAGCGTGTCGGATTCCGAGCGCATCGCCGAGGCGATTGCCGGAATCCGGGCCGCCGGGTTCGAGATCGTACTGAAGCTGGACGCGACGATAGGGCTGGCGCGGCGCTCTTCCGCGGAAGCTGCGCGGATGACCACGAATGACAGGCGCTTTCTGGAGTCGCTGCACATTCGGGTTGACGAAGAAGTGCTGGATGAAGAGCCAGCGGCGACAAAGATCGAAATAACGCCGCAAGATATCAAGTTTCTGAAGTCGCTGAAGATTTCCTTCGATGAAGAAAGCTAGAATTTTCGCCGCTGCAATTGCGCTATTCGCCGCTCTGGCGATCCCCGCCGGAACCGTGCGCGCGCAAGAGGCGGCTGCAGCCGCTGCCGCGGCTTCGATCGTAGCTAAACCGATCGTGCATGTGGTTCGCGCAGTACTGCCGAAGGCAACGCCGAGCGGTGATTCTTGGCTCAAGGCCGACGTGATTCACTTCAATTCGCGGTCGATTATCGTCCGCGAGGCCGGAAACGAGCGGATGATTCATACGTTCACGTACGCCTCCGCGCTGCAACCCAAGATGCAGACACTAATGGACAAGGGCGGCTACCAGTACGGCGACCAGGTGAAAATCCTGTATCAGCCGGGCCCGGGCCAATTGGTGGCTTTGGAAATTCACGGGAAACCGTCAAAGGCGCAGTAGTTCGCGGCGCCCGGCGCGGAAGTTGGATTCTCGATGATTCGTCCTCCCGCGGTTGCCGGCCGCTTCTATCCCTCCGAACCCGAAACACTCGCCAAACAAATTGCGGAATTCGTGTCCTCCAGTAGCGAAAGGGTGCGCGCGCTAGGGTGCATCGTGCCACACGCGGGCTACATGTATTCGGGGCACGTGGCTGGGGCGGTGTACGCGTCCATTGAGGTTCCGAAGAAATGCATTGTGCTGGGACCGCGGCACTTTCCGCGCGGCGAGCCAATGGCTATTTTGAGCGAAGGCAGTTTCGCGACACCGCTCGGCGAAGCGCAGATCGATGCGCAATTGGCCACGGCGCTGGCGCACGGATGCCCGGGATTGCGCGAAGATGCCGTAGCGCACGAGCGGGAGCACTCGCTGGAAGTGCAGATTCCGTTCCTGCAAGTTCTGACGAAGGACTTTCGGTTTGTGCCGGTGGTGCTGGCCACGGACCGCTACGGCGCGATCGAAGAGTTGGGACGCGCGGTGGCCAAGGTGATTGCAGCCGAAAGCGAGCCCGTGCTGGTGATGGCCAGCACGGATATGAATCACTACGAAGATGACGCGACGACGCGAGTAAAGGACGGGCGCGCCATTGAGCGAATATTGGCGCTCGATCCGCGCGGGCTTTACGACACGGTGCGCGGCGAAGGCATCACGATGTGCGGATATGCGGCGACCACGGCGATGCTGGTGGCCATGCGCGAACTGGGCGCAACGGAAGCGCGGCTGGTGCGCTATGCGACTTCGGGAGACGCGAGCGGCGACCGCGAACACGTGGTGGGCTACGCGGGAATCGTGATTCGCTAACTTCATACGGATCGGGCGGGGCATCAAAGAGCGCCACGCCATCCGATGCGTTTTTCAACTATTCGATAGTGAAGACCAGCGAATGCGTGAGGCCGGTGCTGCAACCGGGCGTAGAAGGCAAGCTGCAAGTGGTGGCCGTGACCGTGGTCATAAATGGGGAGCCGGTGGGTCCGCCACCACCACTTCCACCGTTATTACCGCCCGACGAGCTGCCCCCTCCACTGCATCCGGCGATTGCGAATAACGTGATGGAGAGAAGAACGAGGATGGGATTCCAACGGCGACGTCGCACTCGAATGCCGAAAAGCAGAAGCGCCGCGAAACAGGCAAAGGCAAAAACAACCTCGGTGCGAAGCGGCCATCCGCCAGGCCCGGTGGGATGATTCATCGCACCGGGAACTGAAGCGATGGCGCCGCTGATGGTGACGGTGACCGTTGTAGCGCCGTTCACTGTGACCGGGCTCGCTGGACTGAAACTGCAGGTATCGCCGGAAGGCAATCCCGGGCAGCTCAGATTCAGGGTGCCGGTGAAACTGGCTAACGGTGTGATGGTGATTGACATTGTCCCTTTTTCGCTCGAGCTCAAAGTGACAGTCGGATTTGACGAGGTGATCGAGAAGTCGGGCGTGCCTGCGGGACCGGCCCACACGTTTGCCATCACGAGGTTCTTGGCGTTGATGCTGCCGAGGCCGGTGGCCAGGTCATAGCCAGCGTCGGCGTTGTAAGCGAGCTGCGTGGCGCTGGTGCCAAGAATGCCGACGGTATCGGTGTTTGTGGACGCGAAGCAGTTGAGCGAGTTCGCACTGACAGTAGAACTGAACGCGCACGGCATGGCGTTGGTTCCTGTAGTCACGTCGTAAAAGATGCACGACGCGCTCGGATTAGCAGCTGAAGGACAGGTATTGGCGACAGCAAGACCATACAGCGCGAGATTGATGTTGCCTTGCGGACTGCCTGCTTGCTGGTCAATGAGCGCGACGATCCCGGCCATCACCTGGACTGAAACAGACGTGCCGCCGACGCCGTCGATGGCACCGCTCAAGCTGCAGGATTGCGGCGGAGTGGACAGATCGGACTCGCAGAGATAGTAAAAACTCGCAGAAATCGCACCCGTTCCGGAAAAGAGAGAAACGTCGGGTACTTCGCGCCCGGAGGTGCTGGGGCCTAAGCCGCTCTGCCAGCTCGGCTTCGGATAGACGGTGCTGACGCCTCCCGAACCGCCGACCGGAATCACGAATCCGTCTTCAGCTAGAGTCACGTTGTTGCACGCTTGTTCCGGGGTGGAGACATTTCCGAAAGAGGCGTTCATGGGCGCCGTGCTGAATACGGAATTGGTGCACGATTCGTTCCAAGCAGTCTCGGGAATGTAACTCAAAGCGGATGCCGATGAAGCCGATTGACTGATACCCGGAGGATTGCAAGAGCTCCAGTATTGGCACGGATTTGTGAAGTCGTTGAAATCGGTGCCGCCGACGGCGACATCGTATTGTGTCGAGGCAAGACCATTAACCTGTAGACCCTGCGTAGCTGGTTCAGCTGTGGTGGCGCTTGTAGGAACCGCATCGCATCCAGACGAGCCATCGTCGCCTGTAGCGATGAGAACGGTGATTCCTTCAGCGGCAGCCTGCTGCCAGAGCGGGCCGTAGAATCCTCCCGTTCCTGCTTCGCAAGCACCGAAGCTATAACTAAGGATGGGCGCGAGATTATTGTCGACGATGTATTCGGCGGCGACATCGCCGCCAAAGCTGGAGTTGGTAGATGGAGCGATGACCAGATCGATGGTGGCGTCCGGGGCGGTGGCGCCGGACCATTCCGCGTCGAGCACTGCTTCGGATTCGTCACCTGTGACCCCGGGATCGGCGCCATCCGCCAGAATGACCTTCGGGCTTCTGGCGACCAGCCCCATGAGACTGCGAAACGCGCTCACATCGGAGAGATTGATGTTGCTGTCGTTGGCGATGGCGATGGTTTCGCCGCTGCCGAGGATGGCGTTGGACCAAAGCGGGCTGACGTCGTAAATCGCGCCGAGATCAGCGGGAGTGACCATGAAACAGATGTCGCCGGCCGGGGACTCATCGAAAGCCTGCGGCGCGCTGCAGGCGCCATTCGCCTGAAAGGTGTACATCGGCTGCGGTTTTGCTTGAGAACTTGGCCGGGAAGCCGGAACCTTTGAGATAACCCGCGAGATGACCTGGCTTAGGGGCTTGGGATAGAAACTATTCAGCGAACGCATGCCGGATACGACCGGCGCGAGCGCTGCGGGGATTTCGGGATTGGTGGAATTGGCCCAGTGCTGTTTGCCGTCTGGCAGGACGTAGCGGTGAATCTCGGTATGGAAGGCGGACTGCACTTCGCCGACGCTGCCGGAGAATTCGATCACGGTGCGGCCGTTGGATACGCTATCGATACTGAAGCCGTGCGATTGCAGCCACGCCTCGATGTTCTGAATATCCTGGCTGGAAGGCCCAAATTCGGCGCCGAATTGGGCGGCCGTGAGCCAGTGGTGATAGTTCGGCGAATTTCGGTCCTGCTGCTGCGCGAGGAGCGAATCGAGCGCGGCTTCCTGCTGCGAACTGCGCTTGAGCAGCAGCATCATGTGATCCATCGGCAGGCTGGCCGGAGCAAGGCCGCGGTCAAAGTCCGGGCGCGCGAGCGGATGCACATTGCCGCGGAGGGTGACGAGGTTGGAATCGGTGATGGCTTGCGTAATGCGAGGCGGGACGGCGGCGGCCTGCGCGCGGGCGTTCAACGCGCTTATAGTGCTGAATAGAGCGACTGCGACGAGCCACTTGGCTAAGCAGAACAGTCGTGTGGGCATGGCGTTAATCGGATGCTCGCAAGCCTGGTAAAGGATGGATGAAGCGAGGAGCATACTGCGGCAGAAAAGGCGAGGTAACAAGGTTCAATTCCGGGTGGGCCCAGATGCGCGTAACGCACTTCGCCATGTAGCGATCTGGACAGGGTGCCGTCCTTTGTTTGCAACGAGTTACGCTGGTTTCTACTCGGATGTGTACCGATCTGAGGAACGAGTGGTTCGTGTTCCGGCATCGCGCGCGAACGGCGCGCTCCGTCCTTCGGAGTCCGGTGAATTCCACCGGAGCCCAGCCACCGCATCGGAATCCCCATCCGTAGTCCGAACCGCGAGCCAGCGGCGAGCGGCTAGAGGTTAGGGCCGCTCGACTTGCGCCAAGCCAGGCGATGCCGTCCAAAAAGAGGAGCGCCGCGCGGGCGATTGGGGCACACTCCGGCATTGGCTTCCGAGTTCTTTTGCCTCCGGCAAGTTTTCCGACTATGTGCTTCATCGCGCCATTGAGCCTAGCAGAAGACCTGATCGGCGTTAACTGGCCCTAAGTACAGTTTCGGGACAGGTCCCTGGACGGAACCCCTATTTTGAGACAAACGGTAATGGCACACTTTGCAGGGAACGGGGGGTGCCAGTGGCGCGGAGACGAGGTCAACGATATCGGAAGGAGTTCCGTCGGATGGCTGTGGAGCGCTTG
>JBOGNC010000038.1:0-22235 GCA_050747045.1 Candidatus Acidiferrales bacterium
CTGATTGGAAGCGTTCTATTTGTCATTTTTGGCATTTTGGGCGGAGAGCATTCGGGCTTTGCCGGGTGGCAAAGCCTTTTCCATTCGTATCTGTTTGCTTATCTCTACTGGTTCTGCATCCCGTCGGGCTGCTTGGCGATCTTGATGCTGCACCACCTGACCGGCGGGCGCTGGGGCTACCCGTTGCGCCGCATCTTGGAGGCGGGATCTCGATCGCTATGGCTGATGGCAATCCTGTTCGTTCCAGTGCTCGTGGGTATGCGCGACATTTATGAATGGGCCCGACCGGCTGCCGTCCAGGCCGATCCCATACTGCAACAGAAGGCATGGTGGTTGAATACGCCGGGGTTCGTCATTCGGGCTATCGTTTATTTTGTGGTATTGCTTTTGATCGTAACGATGCTGAACAAGTGGTCGCGCAAGCAGGATGAGTCCGGCGACTTGAAGTACAAAGGTAAAATGATCGCCTTAAGCGCCCCGGGCGTGATTCTTTGGGGCTTTATCGTTTCGGCGGCTTCCGTCGACTGGGTGATGTCCTTGGAACCGCATTGGTTCTCGACGATTTACGGGATGGTGTGGATTATAATCGAAGTTCTCGTGGGGCTGTCCTTTGCGGTGTTCGTGCTGCGCATGCTGGCGGAGCGCGAGCCAATTAAGAGCGCCGTCGATCCGCTTCGCTTCAACGATCTAGGCAATCTCATGCTCACGTTCCTCATGTTATGGGCCTATTTGTCGTTTGACCAGTTGCTGATCGTCTGGGCTGGCAACTTGAAGGACGAAATCCCGTGGTATTCGCAGCGCGCGTTCGGTTCATGGACGCCCGTCGCGGTAGTGCTGGTGATCCTACACTTTTTCGTCCCGTTCTTCCTTTTGTTGGTGCGCAACGTGAAGCGTCAGCCGCGGCGCCTCTCGGCAGTTGCGTTGCTGCTTATCTGTCTTACGCTGGTGGATGTGTACTGGGTTGTGGTGCCTGCCTGGGAGAAGGCATCGCCGCAGGTCCATTGGTTGGACCTCTTCGCGCTCGTGGGCATCGGCGGACTGTGGCTGGGCACTTTCATGGGCCAACTAAAGCGACTGCCCCTGCTGCCGCTGCACGACCCGAGGTTTGAAGGAGTGTTGGAGCCCGAGCATGGAGACTAAGCACAAGCCTACTGACGAAGCACCTGACGCCAGCGCCGGCTATGAGAAGCGCGATGCCAACATCGGCTCGCTGCTCCAGTTCGGCTTCTGGCTCGCAGTGGTGATCGTCGTGACGCTCGTCGTTATGGCTTGGGCGTTCAACTACTTTTCGAGGATTGCGCCCCTAGGGCCGCCCGCTGCGCCTTCCGCGGTGGCGAATCCAAATTCGCGCGAGGTTCCGGCGGGCCCGATGGTGCAAGCTCACCCGCATCAGGATCTTGTGGATTTTTGTCAGCAGCAAGAACGCGAAGTGAATACATACGGCTGGGTGGATCGCCAGGCGGGGGTTGTGCGCGTTCCGATCGGCCGGGCCATGGATTTAGTCTTGGCTCAGGGGCTGCCGACGCGGCCCGCCAGCGAAGCGCCTGCGGGATCTGCCGCGCCCGATCCGCCGCCTCCGACGGTTGCAGGTGGCGCCGAGATTCAAGGGCCCTGCGCGTACTTGGCGCCTCCGTCGAGTTTCGAAGCAGCAGCGCGGACCGCCGGTGAAAAGTAATTTCGCAGTTTTAGATCGAGGATTCGATAGAACGTGAGATTTTGGTCGCAATCGCGAGCGGTACGGCTGGGCCTCGTAGCAGGGATGCTGGCGGCTGCGCTGGCGATCCCGTCTGCGTGCCGCGCGCAGTTTATGTCGCAAAATATCGGCGTTCATCCGGACTTGCTCAAACAGGTGCGCTTCGATCAGGAGCTGAATCACTCGATACCGTTGAATCTGACGTTTACAGACGAGCACGGTCAAACCGTGGAGCTAGGGCAGTATTTCGGCAGCAAGCCGGTGATCCTCGCGCTTGTCTATTACACCTGTCCGATGCTCTGTACCCAGGTGCTCAACGGGCTTGATCGGACGTTGGAGAACATTCCGCCGTCGATCGGCAAGGACTTCAACGTCGTGACCGTGAGCATAGATCCGAGCGACACTCCGGTTCTCGCGGACGCAAAACAGGCTTTGTACACCGGCATGTACAATCGGCCCGGCGCGGCACAGGGCTGGAATTTCCTGGTCGGCCAGGAGCCGCAGATCAAGCAGTTGGCAGACGCCGTCGGCTTTCATTACGCCTACGATCCGGATTCGAAGCAGTTCGCGCACGCGGCGGGCATCATGGTGCTCACGCCGGAAGGGAAGCTTTCCAGCTACTTCTACGGCGTGCAATACCGCGAGCGCGATTTGCGTCTGGCTTTAGACCAGGCCTCGCAGGGGAAGATTGGATCGGCGACCGATCGGATCCTGCTGTATTGCTATCACTACGATCCGCACAACGGAAAATACGATTTACTGATCTCCCGGATATTGAAACTGTCGGCGGGGCTTACGGTTTTGATCGGAGGGATCATTTTGATCTGTTTGTTCCGCGGCGAGCATTACGCGCTGCCGGAGAGCAAAGCTTGAAACCGGCGCCGCGATTTGCGCGCCTGCAAAGGAATGTGACCGAACGCTGATGATGGGCTTCACTCAATTCGCCTTCAACTGTATCGCTGCCGCGTGGCTCCAGTTTCCACTTCAGCCGCCGGCGGCCTCGTCGATCGCCGAAAGCGTCGATCACGTCTACTACTTTTTGACGGGCATTACGGTCTTTTTCTCGGTCCTTATTTTCTCGATCATTTTCTACTTCATGATCAAATACCGGCGTCGCCCGGGACAGACGGCTGCGGCGGAAACGCACACTTCGATGTTCCTGGAACTGAGTTGGACGATTATTCCCTCGCTCATTTGCGTGGTGATTTTCGTCTGGTCTTCGTCATTATTCGTCCGCAATAGCCGTCCGCCGGCCAATTCCCGGGAAATTTTCGTGATTGGAAAGCAGTGGATGTGGCACATTCAGCATCCCGAAGGGCCACGCGAAATTGATGCGCTGCATGTGCCGGTCGGAGAGAACATCAAGCTAACCATGACCTCGCAGGATGTGGTGCATGGTTTTTACATCCCCGCGTTTCGCGTAAAGAAAGATGTGCTTCCCGGGCGCTATACCTCCGTTTGGTTCAAGGCCAACAAGACGGGGGTATATCATCTGTTTTGCTCTCAATATTGCGGCACCAACCATTCGGAAATGATTGGCTGGGTCTACGTGATGAGCCCCATGGATTACGCCGCATGGCTGGCCCAAGGCGAGCAGTCGGAGTCGTTGGCACAGCAGGGAGCACGCCTGTTCACGCAGCTTGGCTGCGAATCGTGCCACAACGGATCCGCCTCGCAAACCGGGCCCTCGCTCGCGGGCATCTACGGCAAATCGGAAAAACTCGCCGGTGGCGGCACGCGCGTAGTGGATGACTTGTTCCTGCGCGAGGCGATTTTGACCCCCAGCACCATTCACGTGGCTGGCTACCCACAGATTATGCCGACCTTCACTGGGCAAGTGGACGAGGAACAGGTGCTACAGCTGATCGCCTACGTGAAGTCGCTGGGTCCGCAAGAAAGGACGAACGGGCAATGAGTACGACGGCCACATTGGAAACACTTCCGAACGCCTCGGCCGAACCCCAGGTGAATTATCTGAATGCGCGCTACGGCATCAAATCCTGGCTGCTGACGGTCGATCACAAACGCATCGGCTTGCTTTACCTCGGCACGATTACGTGCATGTTCGTCGTGGGCGGTATTGCTGCCAGCATGATGCGCATCAATTTGCTCGAACCGCAGGGCGCGCTCGTCGAACCTGAAACCTACAACAAGCTTTTTTCCACCCACGGCATCATTATGGTGTTTTTCTTCCTGGTGCCTTCGATTCCCGCGACCCTTGGAAATTTCTTGATTCCGATGATGATCGGAGCGCGGGATGTGGCGTTTCCAAAGCTGAATTTGCTCAGCTGGTATCTCTTCGTCACCGGCTGTCTTGTCATGCTCTATGTGGTGGCCACGGGTGGCGTAGACACCGGCTGGACTTTCTATACGCCCTTTAGCACCACGTATTCCGATACTGACGTCGTGCTTGCCGCACTTTCAATTTTCATCGCCGGTTTCTCGTCCATTCTTACCGGCATGAACTTCATCGTCACCATTCACAAGATGCGAGCTCCAGGAATGACGTGGTTCCGGCTGCCCCTCTTTATCTGGTCCATGTACGCGTCGAGCATTATTTTCGTTCTTGGGACGCCGGTCATTGCCGTCACGCTCCTTTTGATAGGGGTGGAGAGAATCCTCCACGTGGGAATTTTCGATCCGGCGCTGGGTGGAGATCCTCTTCTGTTCCAGCACCTTTTCTGGTTCTATTCGCACCCCGCCGTTTACATCATGATTTTGCCGAGCATGGGCGTGATCAGCGAGCTGGTTACCGCCTTCTCGCGCAAGAAAATCTTCGGCTACAGTTTCGTCGCGTTCTCCAGCCTCGCAATTGCAATAATTAGCTTCCTGGTGTGGGGCCACCATATGTTCGTCTCCGGCGAGTCGATCTACGCCGGTTTGGTCTTTTCGGTGTTGAGCTTTCTCGTCGCGATACCTTCCGCCGTGAAGGTCTTCAACTGGACCGCCACTCTCTACAAAGGCTCCATCTCCTTTGAAGCGCCGATGCTCTACGCGCTTGGTTTCCTCGGTCTATTTACCGTCGGCGGCCTTACTGGACTGTACCTGGCCTCGTTATCGACGGATGTCCACCTGAGCGGCACGTATTTCATCGTGGCCCACTTCCATTACATCATGGTCGGTGGCGCGGTAATGGCGTTCATGGGCGGCATACATTTCTGGTGGCCAAAAATTACTGGACGGCTATATCCGGACTTGTGGGCTCGATTTGCGGCGCTCATTATTTTCGTTGGCTTTAACCTGACGTTCTTTCCTCAATTTGTTCTGGGCTACCTCGGAATGCCCCGGCGCTACGCCATGTACCCGGCGGAATTCCAAGCGCTGAACGTGCTCTCGACCGCGGGCGCTTCCGTGCTAGCGGTCGGTTATATAGTCCCGCTGATCTATCTGTTTTGGTCCTTGAAGTACGGACCGGTCGCCGGTCCGAATCCATGGGGAGCGAAGGGCCTGGAATGGACCACGCAATCGCCGCCTTTAACCGAAAACTTTGCGCACATACCCATCGTGACCGAAGACGCTTATAACTACGAAACGGCACCAGAACCAGAGGTGTCGCGTGTCTGAGACTGCCACCCTTCACAACGAGAACCCCACTGGGTTCGCCCATCAATTCGAGGATCTCGAGCAGCAGCATGACGCCGGGCGCCTGGGGATGTGGGTTTTCTTGGCCACCGAGATATTGTTTTTCGGCGGCATGTTCACGTCGTACGTGGTTTATCGGAGTCTGCATCCGCAGGCTTTTTTGCTTGGCAGCCACATTCTTGAGGTCAAATTCGGCGCCACGAATACCGCCGTTCTGATCTGCAGTAGTTTCACGATGGCCATGGCCATTCACTCAGCGCAGACGGGTAAGAAGAAGGGTGCCATCATCTCGTGGCTGATCCTAACGATGCTGCTGGGCGCGACTTTCTTATTTTTGAAGTTCCGGTTTGAGTGGTATCACGATTACGTCGAGCACACCATGCCCGGTTTTGGCTTTCAGAACTTGCCACAGTGGGGCTCGCATGCGCCTCAAGTGCAGATGTTCATGGTCTTCTATTTCTTTCTCACCGGATTGCATGCGATTCACATGATGGTGGGTATCGGCGTATTGCTTGTGCTCACGGTGATGGCCGCCCGCGGCAAGTTCACCTCTCAATACTTTGCGCCCCTTGAGATCAGCGGCCTCTACTGGCACTTTGTCGATATCATCTGGATATTCCTGTTTCCGCTGCTGTATTTGATTCGGTATTAGACGGGGGAATTGATGTCGAGCCATTCGGACAAAGCGCGCGATCTTCGATTATTCAACGAGCACATCGTGCCGGTCAGTACGTATCTGATCGTTTTCGTCACCCTTCTGATCGCAACGGCGCTCACCACGGGGATCGCATTCGTGGATCTCGGGTCTTGGAACGTTGTCGTGGCGCTCATCATTGCCGTCTGCAAAGCCTCACTGGTCGTGCTTTTCTTCATGCATGTGAAGTACAACAAGGGGCTCTCCCGCATCGTTGTGTTAGCAGGTGTTTTCTGGCTCGGCATTATGATCACGTTTACCTTGGCCGACGAGCTTACGCGTCACTGGGAAATTTATCCTAAGCCATGGGTAGGTGCGATCGTACCCGTCGTGCGCCACTTCCTGTTCTAGCTCGCCCCGATTTTCAAACCACACTTGCCCGCGGGCACGCGGCCGGCAATCGCTTGATTTGCCGTCGTCGAGTGCGACTCTATAGCTGGCCACGATGATCCTTGTCACAGGCGCAACGGGAAACGTAGGCAGAGAAGTAGTGTCGCAGCTAGCGGCAGCCGGATTCCTCACCCGCGCATTTGTTCGCGATCCCCGAAAGGCACTGCATTGGGGGAATCGCGTTCAGGTCGCGGTCGGCGATCTTCGCTATTCAGAGAGTTTCGCGCGGGCTGCCGAGGGAGCGAACAGTGTAATTTTGATTGCGACGGGTACCGACGCGGAAAAGTTCGCAAGACTTTTGGACGCGTTGCGGGAAAACAGCGCTGTGCGTATAGTTTTCATCTCGGGAAGTGTGGCGGAGTGGCGCCATTCGGAAGTTGGTGGATGGTTTCGCGAGAGGGAGGAAAAAGTCCGGAATTGCGGTTTGCGTTCGACGATTCTCCGTCCATGCGATTTCATGAGCAATACGTATCAGTGGATCGCCACGATCAAAGAACAACGCGTCGTGTACAACCCTACCAGGGTCGCGAAGACTGCGCTGATCGCGCCCGAAGACGTAGCGACGGTTGCGGTTACGTGCTTAAGGTCGTCTGATTTTGAGGGACAAACGATTGGCTTCACTGGCGGCGAGTCGTTAAGTGTGCTGGAGCAGGTCCACATTCTTGCGGAAGTGCTGAAAGTTCCGATTCGGTGTGTCGACATTTCGGTCCAGCAGGCGGTGGATAACCTAACGCGTGCGGGAATGTCGGAACGCTCGGCAAGGTCCGTGGGCGAAATTTACGAGCGAACGCGGCGCGGAGAATCGGCAAGACTGACGCGCGACTTCGCCAGAATAACCGCAAAATCTCCCAAAACTTTCCGCGAATGGGTGCAGGAACATTCGGAGAAATTTCAGTAGTCTGTGCCGTTCGCGAATTATTCGGCAGCAGCTAAACGGCGAGGAATGCGAGTACTGCGTTGAGCCCGCCAAATGCGAAAGAATTGGATAGAGCCGCCGCTACTCGTTGCGTTCGGGGATCGTTGGGGATGTAATCCAAATCGCATTCGGGATCGCGCTCGTTGTAATTGGCGGTCGGCGGCAAGATCCCATTGCGGAGCGCCATCGTGGTGGCAACAGCTTCGAGTGCTCCTGCCGCGCCCAGCGCGTGCCCGTGCATCGATTTCGTCGAACTCACCGCCAACTTATCGGCATGCGCGCCAAACACCGCGCGGATTGCCTTCGATTCCACGGGATCGTTCCCCGGCGTTCCGGTGCCGTGCGCATTGATGTAGCCTACCTCCTCCGGTGCCAGCCCCGCATCGCGCAGTGCGGCTCGCATCGCGCGCGTGGGACCCTCTACGGTGGGCTGCGTCAAGTGATGTGCGTCCGACGTCATCCCGAAGCCGCAAATTTCTGCGTAAATTTTCGCGCCGCGCGCTCGCGCCGCTTCCAGCGGCTCCAGGACCAACATCGCGCCGCCTTCGCCCAATATCATTCCGCGGCGGTCCTTGCTGAACGGGCGGCAAGTGTCCGGAGCGATCACCCGCATCGCCTCCCATGCCCGCAACATTCCGATGGTGAAACACGCTTCGCTTCCGCCGGTTACCGCCATCTGGACGTCGCCATTCCGCACCATCCGGAACGCCTGTCCGATGGCGTGATTCGCCGATGAACACGCCGTCGAAACCGTGTACGTCGGCCCGCTGAGCCCCAAGTCCATGGAGATATGGCTCGCGCCGGCATTGGCCATCGTTTTCGGAATCGTTAGCGGATGCACGCGGCCGCGTCCAGCTACCCACAAATCCTCGAAGCCTTTTTCGATTGTGGATTGTCCACCAACCGCCGAGCCGCAGATCACCGCACAATTTTCGCGCAGTCCGGGCGTTAGCTCGATCCCCGAATCCCGCATGGCGTCGCGCGCCGCCACCAGGGAAAATTGCGCGAAGCGGTCGAGCTGATCTTCCTTTCCTCCGGGGAAGTGCTTGGCCGTTTCGAATCCACGCACTTCCGCTCCATTCTGAAATCGCAGCTTGGAGCAGTCGATAGACTTGATGGGACCAATGGCGCTTCGCCCGTGGTTCAACGCGTCCCAATTTTCTTCGAGACTTAATCCCAGAGGGGAAACGATTCCGATTCCAGTGATCGCGACGCGGCGTGGCGGCATGCGCTAACTTGCCGGAGTGGGAGCCGAGTTGGGGGATGCGCCGGAAGGCGCTGCAGCCAGTAGTCTTTTGATGCCATTTACAACATCGTTGACCGTCTTGATCGAGCGCACGTCATCGTCCGGAATCGAGATCTGAAATGCATTTTCCAGCTCGAACACCATTGAAAAGACATCCAGCGAATCGATGCCTATTTCCTGCAGGTTCGTGTCCAGCTTGATGCTCTCGGCCGGGATGCGCTTCACGGACGCGAGCGTGGCAATCACTTTTTCCGCTACCGGATCAGACATGCTCCCCTTTTCCCTCGTAAACGTTGACGGCGTGCCTCGCCACACGACGTCTGTAGCAAACATTCTAGACTGAGAAGAAGGGCCGACGCTCTATAAAAACGTAGCCCAAGCCGCCCGAAAAATCAATGTCACTCATCGGGCCGCTCACCCCCGGCGCCTTAGCGCGGCCCGTCCACGGTCTCCGCGGCTCTTCCGTCGGCGAGGTTCTCGAAACCCCGCGCGGACGTCGCACGGCAAGTTCGAGGCCGTATGGCATAATGGGACTAGGGTGCGCGATGCTGCGGCCGCGACTCTGGCATGTCGCAGATCCATCGCCAGTCCTCTTAACGAACTCATGATGCTCCGGAGAAAAGTCCGTCGGCGGTTCCGCGCGGCGCACCGCAAGCTGCGCGAGGGCCGTATGCTGGCCAAGGGGCTTCTTTCCACGCGCCATCCGCTGCTGGTGCACATCATCCCGATGCGCCGCTGCAATCTTTCCTGCACCTATTGCAATGAATTCGACGATTTCTCGAAGCCCGTCCCGCTTGAGGAAATGTTTCGTCGCATCGACCGCCTTGGCTCAATGGGCACTGCCGTGATCACCATAAGCGGCGGCGAACCGCTTCTGCATCCCGAGCTCGACGCCATCATTGCCCGCATTCGCAAAAATGGCATCATCACCGGCCTGATCACCAACGGTTACCTGCTCGTCGCCGATCGCATCGAGCGCCTGAATCGCGCCGGGCTCGAATACCTGCAGATCAGCATCGACAACGTGCAGCCCGACGACGTCTCCAAAAAAAGCCTCAAAGTTCTCGACCAAAAACTCGTGCTCCTGGCCGAACACGCCGAGTTTCAGGTCAACATCAATTCCGTGCTGGGAAGCGGCGTCTGCAATCCCGAAGACGCGCTGAAAATCGCCAATCGCGCTATCGAGCTCGGCTTCATGTCCACGGTCGGTATCATTCACGATGGCAACGGCCAGCTGCAGCCCCTTGCCCCGCGCGAACGCGAAATCTTTGAGGAGATCATGTCGCTCGGCAAGCGTTCCTTCACGCGCGTCAACGGCTTCCAGCACAATATCGCCGCCGGCCTTGAAAACACTTGGCGTTGTCGCGCCGGCTCGCGCTACCTTTACATCTGCGAAGATGGCCTGGTCCACTATTGCTCGCAGCAGCGCGGATATCCTGGCGTTCCGCTCGCCGAATATACCGAAGAGCAACGCCAGCGCGAATTCCTCACCAAGAAAGGTTGCGCGCCCCGTTGCACCGTCTCCTGCGTACATCAAATCGCAGCCGTGGATGCCTGGCGCGCGCCGCAAACTCTCGGCGGCGGTTCGGCCGACGCTGGCTCGCTCGTGCAGCTAAGTGGCCCCGGGGCCCACGATTAGCCCGGTCTTTTCCGGTTACTTCCCGCCGTTCAAGCCGTTCGAATCGGAGTCTTTCTCAGGTACAAGCTTTTCAAGTTGCCGCTCGGTGGATTCGATGATCTTCTCTCCCGCTTCGGCTCTGATCTCGCCCTCGCGCACCGCCTGGTTGACGGAAAGCCTTATCGCCATCGAAAGCCGCATCCTTGCCGTCTCGATTTCGATGTCTACTTGTGCGCCATCGCGCGCGTGGAGCTCGTCCACCTGCGATTTCAACTTTTCGTGCTGCCCTAGCAATTCGCTGCGCAATACCGCGAATACAGGCCGCGAAATCGTGCGCGCCTTTAGCATTTGCTCCAGTTCTACCAGCGCGGACTTCATGGCTTGGTGTTCCACTCGCGTCGCCGCGTGCTCCTCATCCGGCGTCGCGCTGATCTTCAGCAGCCGAAGCAGCGGTTTCATCGTCAGTCCTTGCACCGCCAATGAAAACGCAACCACCCCGAAGGTGAACGCCAAAATATCTTGGCGGTGCGGAAAGCCCTTTGCCAGACTCAGCGCCAGCGCCAGCGAAAGCGATCCGTGCAGCCCGCCCCACACCAGCACGTGCCGCCATCGCAGCGGAATCTTGCCGCTGAAAAGATTGCTCAGTGGAACCAGCCCGTACACCGCGGCCGCCCGTCCTGCCAGCACCGCGCCGATCGCCAGCAGAATCGCTGGCCACCGATGCAGCAGTTCGCCAATGCGCACCTCAATCCCGATTAGCAGAAATACGATTGAGTTGATCACGAACGCGAAGTAGTCCCAGAAAGCCCACAGCGCGATGCGCGTGCGCGCGCTCATCCCCAGCCTCGCGCCCACATTTCCCACCGTTATCCCCGCCACCACGGTGGCCAGCACTCCGGAGACATGCAGTTGGTTCGCCAGTATGTACGAGCCGTACGCCAGAATCGTCGTCAGCGTAATCTCGATTTGCGGATCGTCGATCTGCATGCTGATGAAGCTCATCAGATATCCAAGTCCCAATCCGATCGCCGACCCGCCCAGCACCGACACCAAAAACTCTTGTACGCCCGCGCCCACGCGAAGCTTGCTGGTCAGCACTCCGGCGACCAGTACCTGAAACAGCGCTACAGCCGTTCCGTCGTTCACCAGGCTTTCCGCTTCCACAAGCAGAGACAGCCGTCTTCCCACGGAAAGTTCCTTAAAAATCGCTAGGACGGAAATCGGGTCGGTTGCAGAAATGATCGAGCCGAAGAGCAGCGTCACCAGCAGCGGCAATCCCAGCGCCCAATGCAGCGCGTATCCGATGAAAACACTCGTTATCAGCACGCCCACGTTAGCCAGGATTAGCACCGGCACAAGGTTCTGCCGTAGCTGCCGAATGTTGATTCTCGCGCTGCCTTCGAAAAGCAGCCCCGGCAAGAAGAGGATCAAAATCACGTCCGGGGTCAGCCAATTCGGCCGCGACTCGCCAAAGAAATTGGACATCGCGTGCAGATGGACCGCGCCCAGCGCCAATCCTCCGATCACCAGCGCCACTGTGTACGGGATGCGCAGCCGCATCGCCACCACGGCAATTGCCGATGCCAGGATCATCAGTAACAATAGGAATTCGACTGTCGAAGTGGCTGTCATCCGCAGGTCCTGCGAAGCCGGTTGCCGGCTCCGCGGTCAAACATGGAGCGATTGTACCTATCTTGAGAGTTGTCCGGTAAAAAACCGGAAGCCGAATCTTTCAACGGAGATGTATTTCCAGCATCCGCGAATCGCGCTAGCATTCCAGTCATCGAAATACATTGCCTCGACCCGGGTGGGACGGAATCGTTTAACGAAAAATGGACGCCGTATCTGAATTCGCGCAGCCCGCGCCGCGGGTGAATCCATGGCTGATCGCCATCACCGTCATGCTGGCCACGTTCATGGAAGTGCTGGACACCAGCGTCGCCAACGTTTCCCTCCCGCATATAGCCGGCAGCCTTTCCGCTAGCGTGGACGAGAGTACCTGGGTACTTACTTCATATCTCGTTTCCAATGCCATCGTCCTGCCGCTCACCGGTTGGTTTTCCACTCTTTTCGGCCGCAAGAAATTCTTCATGGGCTGCGTGGTCGTTTTCACGCTCAGCTCTTTCCTGTGCGGACTCGCGCCCTCCCTGCCGCTCCTGGTGCTTTTCCGCACGATTCAGGGCGCTGGAGGCGGAGGCTTGCAGCCCATTTCCCAAGCCATCCTGGTGGATAGCTTCCCGCGTGAGAAGCAGGGCATGGCGATGGCCATCTACGGCATGGGCGTCGTCCTCGCGCCCACTATAGGGCCCACGCTCGGCGGCTGGATCACAGACAGTTACACCTGGCGCTGGATTTTCTTCCTCAACGTTCCAGTCGGCATCATCTCTCTCTTGCTCACGTCGCTTCTGATCGTCGATCCGGAAGGCGCCATTCGCAAATCAATTAAGGAAGGGTTGCGCATTGACTTTATCGGTCTCGGGCTGCTGGCCGTCGGCCTCGGATTTTTGCAAATCGTACTTGATAAAGGCGAACGCGACGATTGGTTTGGCTCCTCTTTTATCGTTTGGGGCGGCGTGATCGCCGTCACGGCCCTGATCGTGCTTCTCTTTTGGGAGTTGCACGTGAAAGATCCGGTCATCGAGCTGCGCCTGCTGAAAGACCGCAACTTCGCCATCTCCACGTTTATGATGTACGTGCTCGGCGTCGTCATGTACGGCACCACGGTGCTTTTGCCCATCATGCTTCAGACGTTGATGGGTTACACCGCTATGCAAAGTGGTCTGGTGCTTTTCCCAGGAGGGCTGGTGTTGCTCGGTATCTTGCCGTTTGTCGGCTGGCTGCTCGGCAAGATTGAGGCCCGCTGGATCGTCGTGTTCGGCTTGTGCACGATCGCCATGGGTTTATGGGAACTATCGAGATTCAGTCTGGAAGTTGGCATGCGCACTACGGTCTTGGACTGGATGATTTCTCGCACTGGCACGGCGTTTCTATTCGTCCCCATCAACGTCATGGCTTTTTCCTTTGTGGCCCCGGCGAAAACCAACAACGCCACCGGCTTCATCAATCTCGCGCGCAATATTGGCGCCAGCACCGGAATCTCTTTCGTCACCACCATGCTCGACCGCCGAGCGCAATTTCACCAGGCCAGGCTTGTGCCGAATCTCACTCCGACCAATCACGGCTACCAGGCGGCACTCGCTCGCATCACCCACCTCTTGATGACGCGCGGCCTGGACGCGGCGCACGCCGCGATCATGGCCAAACAATTGATCTACTCGCAGCTCCTGCGCCAGGCCATGATGCTTTCTTTCGTGGATAATTTTTGGGTGATGAGCGTGATCTGCCTGGCAGTCATCCCGCTCTTGTTCCTGATGAAGGGCGCCGAGGGCGGCGGCCGCCGCGCTCCCATGCACTAGTGGACTTCAACGTCGCGCGTCCGAATTCCGAGCACCCGCCGCAATTTTCGCGGAGCCTGTGTAGAATCGCGCCTTCGCGCCCTTTACGTCTCGTTGATTTGCACCGAGAAGGTGGCAGGCGGGCCATACTGACCTAATGCCGCGTAAGCAGCCGTCGCTCGCACCCAATTCCCACCCGTCCCCCCGCGCCGATCATTGCCTGTTCTCTAGGATTTTCACAAACGATCCGCGGCGAAGCTCCGCTGCCGAAACGCCCGTCAATTCCTGCACTTCGCGGTACGTTAGCGCCCCGCAATTGATCGCCTGCCGAAAATAGTTCAACAGCCCCTGGGCCATCGCCGCATCGTCAAAAATCTGCCCCACTCGCGTCGCCTGCGCCGCTTTCTCCACGAAATTGCGAAGCCGCTCTGTCGCGGGCTCCAGGTTCTCAAGGAAAAAACAATAAACAGCTGCGTAGCGCGCCGGCAGTTGCGCCGGGTGCAAATCCCACCCCTGGTAAAATCCCCGAGCTAGCGAACGGCTTATGTTCTCGAAGTGGATCTTCCACGCACGATGCACCGCCGCACGATTCTCCTCTGTTTGCCGCAGGCTCAGTAGCGCGCCGTCCTTCGCCCGGTGTGGCGCAATCGGCATGATGTTCGTTGGGCCGTCCGCCAGGCGAATCCCGGCGCCCGCCAGCGCTACCTGCATCACCTCCCGCGCAAAATCCGACGCAAAGTGCCTGATCGGCTGGTGCACCGAAGCGATGTTGCGCGACGCCGTGTAGTCATACGGCCCGAAATGCGCGGCTACGCATCGCCCGCGTGCCGCGCCCACCAGCGGCAGCAAGTTCGCCTCACCACGCTCGTTCAGAATCGCTTGCGGCGTTTCGATCATGATCTCGATCCTCAGTGCGCCGGGTTCTAGACCGAGCATCGGCTCGATCCGCGAGCAAATGTCCGCCAGAGCCGCCACTTCGTCGGGCAACGCCACCTTCGGAAGCGTGATGTAAAACGGATTTGGCAATTCGCCGCGCGTTTTCTCGGCCAGCTCCGTTAGGAAAATATCCAGCGTTCGCATGCTGCGCTCGCGCAGCTCCTCCGTGAACGGCTTGATGCGAATCCCAACGAACGGCGGCAGTTGCCCTTGGTTTTTCGCCGTGCTGATTTGTTCGGCCGCCGCCACCGCGTGTCCGTCCTCTTCGTCGTCAGGACGATTCCCGTACCCGTCCTCGAAATCGACGCGGTAGTCCTCCACTGGTTCGCGCCGCAGCTTCTCGCGCACGCGTTGATAAATCGTATGGGCGAACCATGCCGGTCGGTTCTCGCGCCGCGCAGCGTCGGCCTCCAAGGAATTCGCGATCGCCGCTCTCGCATCCGCCGAATCGGGCAAGTTCTCCGCTCCAGGCAGACCCAGTGCCTTTGCAAACGCCGCGAAATCGGGTGCGTAATCGTCCATCGAACGCACCGCCATCTCTCCCAGTTTACGAAAGGTGTTCGCACGGAAAAGGTGCGCGCCCCCGTACACCACATGAATTGGCTGCCGTTCCGCGGGCGCACCGGGATAGCGCCGCTGAAAGGCCTTGTGCGCCTGATCGAGCCGCGTAGCCACTTCTCGCAACGATTCCGGTGGAAGCGTTCTCTTCATGAGTCCTCGCGAGGTGTCTGGAGTCATCGCGGCTACCCGAGCGCCCGCTCGAATGGTATTCCAGGTTGTTCCAAAGTACGGGACAGGATACATTTATTCAGACGGACGGCGAAACAATCCCAATGCCCAAGCTTGCATGCAGCAAGCTATTTTTCTGTGCCCGTTTGCCGCGCCTACGTGTATCTTTTTGCCTCCCGGTGCGCGCCGTTTCGCGATTCGCATGGCTGAACGAATTCTGATCGTCGATGATGAACTGGCCGCTCGCTCCGCGCTGGCGATTCTGCTGCGCCGCGGCGGCTACGAAGTGTTCGAGGCAAGCGACGGCCCTTCGGCGCTGGCCGCCTGCGCTTCATTTCGTCCGGATCTCGTGCTTCTCGACATTCTCATGCCGGGTATGAGCGGATTCGAGGTTTGCCGCCGCATCAAGGCCACACCTGAAACGCGTCTCACGCCCGTCGTGCTGATCACAGGGCTTTCCGCCACCGAAGATCGCATCCAGGGCATTAATTCGGGCGCTGAAGACTTCCTCAGCAAGCCGATCGACGTGAACGAACTAATGGCGCGCGTCCACTCGCTTGTCCGCCTAAAGCTATTCACGGACGAGCTCGAGCACGCCGAGTCCGTGCTGTTCACCCTCGCGTACAGCATTGAGGCTCGCGACCCGTACACCCACGGCCATTGCGAGCGCCTCGCGGACATGTCGTCCCGCCTCGGCGAAAAGCTAGGATTGCCTGAAGATCAAATTCGCGCGTTGCGCCGTGCTGGCGTCGTGCACGACATTGGAAAAGTAGCGGTGCCGGATGCGATCCTGCTCAAGCCCGGTCCGCTTTCTGAGGAACAAACTCTGGTGATGCGCAAGCATCCGGTAGTTGGCGAACGCATCTGCGCTCCGCTTCGCACCTTCCGCTTGGTTTTGCCGATCATTCGCCATCACCACGAGCGCCACGACGGCTCCGGCTATCCCGACGGCTTGCGCAATTCCCAGATTCCCGTCACCGCGGCTGTTCTTCAGCTTGCCGACGTCTACGACGCGCTCACCACCGATCGCCCGTATCGCAAAGCCTCCCCATCGACCGTCGCACTCGCCATCATGCAAGAGGAGGCCCAGCGCGGATGGTGGGATCGCGAGCTACTCGAATCCTTCCGCGCTATGATCATCGAAACCGGCTCGTCCGGCAACTCCCGCGAAGCAACCGCCAAGTAGCTGCCGCTGATCTTGCGGCGGAGGTATTTGCCTCCCAATGCGCTTCAAGGTTTCGCGACGCGTTCTTCTCCCGAGTAAATCACGAACCGCCTTCCGCGCAAAAATCCAATCAGCGTTTGCTGAAGTTCCCGTGCCAATTGCACCGCAAGGCTCGAAGGCGCCGAGACGCACGCCACCACCGGCAGCCCCGCCACGATCGCCTTCTGCACGATCTCGAATCCGCCCCGCCCGCTTACCAGCAGCACCGTGCTCGAAAGCGGCACGCGCTCATTCAGCAGCGCCCACCCGATCACTTTGTCCACCGCGTTGTGACGGCCGATATCCTCGCGCAGCACAAGCAGCTCGCCGGTTGCGTTGAAAAGCGCCGCCGCATGCAGCCCGCCCGTCCGCCCAAACACCGCCTGCGAATCCCGCAGTGCCTCCGGCATGCGGATCAGCGCCTCCGGATCGAGGATGAATCCATCGCCCAGCGGTGAGAGAGTCCGCGCTCGTACCGCTTCAATCGACGCCTTCCCGCATATCCCGCAGCTCGATGTAGCGAAAAAATGCCGCCGCATCTTCGTGAAATCGGGTATCGCTTCTGGTGCCAGCATCGCTCGCACCGCATTCGCGCGATTAGCAGGATTCTCGCCGGCATTTTCCTCCAGCTCCAGAATCTGCCCGCGCCCCTCGATGATCCCCTCCGTAAACAAGAATCCCGCCGCCAGCTCCAGGTCGTGCCCGGGCGTCCGCATGGTCACGCTCAGCGGCTGTTCGCCGATGCGTATTTCCAGCGGGTCTTCGGCTGCCAGGTAGTCTTCCTTGCGACGCAGATTGCCGTCCTCCCACTCCACCACTTGCGTCAGCACCACGCTTTGCGGCGTTCGAGCCAATGCATCGCTCCTATCACGGCGAAGTTACAAATCCATTCCACTAAGGCTTCAGCATACATCCGGCTCGCGCCTGTATGTGCTTGGAAAAAGGAGCAGGCTCGTCCCAGGGGGTGAGTGGGACGAGCCAGTGGGGCGTGCAATGCGAGTGTACCGCGGGGGATCTCCTGTGCGGATCCTTTCCGTTCTGTCCAGCGCCCGGCGATCGCCGACTTCCACCATCCGGCTACCTGAATACCCGCCCTCTGTTACTCCAGAATGACGCCGGCGTGAAATCTCCTCCA
Source organism: Candidatus Acidiferrales bacterium (assembly GCA_050747045.1). GTDB lineage: Bacteria > Acidobacteriota > Terriglobia > Acidiferrales > UBA7541 > Palsa-295. The sequence continues at coordinate 17,539 of JBOGNC010000038.1, forward strand.
TTTTTTCGACGGGCGCGCACGCTGCCGCATGCTTGTATGCCGACCACCCGTGATTCACCTGATCCTCCCGTCACGATTGCTATTCCGAAGTATGAAATTGCTTTCGCTTTCTGGAAGATTAACTTCCGGAGAGCCATAGGCAGCGCCCCCGCGTTGTGTATAAACCGTCTGTCGTCAGCGGTTCAAAATGGTACGCAACGTGCCACAAGTATTCCCGAGTGTGCGTGCCTTGCTGTGCCGCTCGGCCAGGGGGACCCGGGTATTGTACTTAGTACGGCGCACCGCTCACGGTCGAGCAAGTTGGTTTGGGCCCTTGGGAGGGGTTATGGAGAGCCTTAGATCTTACGTTCCACGCTGCTTCTACTTCTTGGCTGCCATTGCGCTTCTAGTACTATTTGTCCCGCGCCAGGCTGCTGCGGACGACGTCTACAACGTAGACTTTACCGGTATCGCGAGCTGCGTATCTGCGTCATGTCCCGGCACTTCTATCACCGGCACGTACGAGTACGATACGACCAGCAATTTGTTGGTCGGTCCGTGGAGTTTCAACACTCCGGTTGGCGTAGTTTCCGGCACTGGCGGAGATTCGGTGGCGACCTCAGATAACGGGGGATATGAAGCTGGATTTAGTCTCTTGGATTTTGTCACTTCCGACGGGAGCGAGGGCATGGAACTGGCGTTTTCCGGCTACCCGTCATTCGACGGTACGCTGATCGGCACGAACCTGCCGAACTCCATCGACATGGTTGACGAAGACCCCTCCGTGGCGATGAACTTCAACGACTTCGTGGTCGATTTCACAGTCACATCGGGCTCCGCTGTTGGCACTCTGGTCGCTACGCCCGAGCCTTCCTCGCTCGGTTTGCTCGGCCTTGGCCTGTTTGGTCTCTTCATTCTCCGCCGGAGACGCACCGCATCTCGCCTCCTGTTGTCCCAGTCCTGACGGTCGGCTGCGGCCCATCGGTGCTGAGTTTTACCGATGGGTTTGCCAGCGCGGTGCCCGGCTATTGCGCCGCGCTTTCCGTGGCTCGATTTGTTCATCAGTACGAGTCCGCTCTCATCCAAAAGGTCTAGTTCCCCTCAACCTCCCCGTTCGCGGTTGGCTTCTGCTCCCTGCCGCCCCTTGCGTGCCTCGAACTCGGCTGCTAAACTGTCGCGGCAAGAGCTTCACAGCTGCTCCTGCCACACTTCCCATTAAAGGTTGATTCATGTCCGGACATTCGAAATGGGCCACGATTAAACACAAAAAGGCGGCCACCGACGCCCGCCGCGGCAAGATTTTCACCAAGCTAATCCGCGAATTGACCATTGCCGCCCGCGTCGGCGGCGGGGATCCCGTTACCAATCCCCGCCTGCGCACCGCCATTTCCGCCGCCAAAAATGAAAACATGCCCAACGACAATATCGAGCGTGCCATCCAGCGCGGCACCGGCCAGCTCGAGGGAGAGACCCTCGACGAAGTGATGTTCGAAGGGTACGGCCCAGGCGGTGTTGGCGTCCTAGTCCAGGTGGTTACCAGCAACCGTAACCGCATCGTCAGCGAAGTCCGTCACATGTTCTCGAAAAACGGCGGCAATATGGCCGAAAATGGCGCCGTCGGCTGGATGTTCAATCGCAAGGGCGATATCGTCGTGCCCAAGGAACTCGCCAACGAGGAAAAGATGATGGGCATCGTACTTGACGCTGGCGCCGAGGATTTACGCGACGACGGCTCCGCCTGGGAGGTCATTTCCCCGCCCGAAGCCATGGACAAAATCCGCGAGGCGCTCGTCGCCGCTGGTATCAACCCGTCGTCAGCTGAAGTCTCCTGGCTTCCGCAGAACTACGTGAAGCTCACCGGCTCGCAAGCCCAGCAGATGCTCCGTATGGTCGAGGCCCTCGAAGACCACGACGATGTTCAGCACGTCTACGCCAATTTCGATATCGACGAAAGTGAGCTCCAGGCCGCCGTCGCCAGTTGATCATCTCTGTGGGCTTGGCTGTCTCCCCGCACCCAGCCGCGCTTTTTGCGGATGTGGATGAGGTCCGGTCTCGGGACTCCGGCGGAGTCCAAGACGGGCGTCCTTCGCGTTACACGACGGGTGCCGATTTTGGCACACCGCCACACTTCAGCGATCCGGCCGGGATCGATGAAGAATATGCCCGCAAGAGTTTGCCGTTCAGAACAGCTAGTTCCTTCCCCGTGGCGCACCCCTCAAATTTTGCTACCTTCCGCTTGCGCCTGGCGCGTACACTTGCGCCGTCGATGATTTCTCGCCCGCAGCAATCCGCGACCAATCAGAAACTGCGCGTCCTGGGCGTCGATCCAGCGGTCGCTGGCGCGATTGGTTACGGCGTGATTCAGACCGAAGGTTCGCGCGCCACTTGCATGCGTTTCGGAGCGCTAAAGCTCCCGCGCCAGCTCACTTTTGCGTTTCGTCTCCGCGAAATCCATCTCCTGATCAGCAGCCTTGTCGAACAGTTCCGGCCGGACGCCGTCGCTGTCGAATCCGTTTTCACTTCGCTCAATATGCGCACTGCCCTCAAACTTGCTGAAATGCGAGGGGTCGTTTTACTCGCGGCGGCGCAAGCGCAAATTCCCGCGCACAGTTATTCGCCGCGCGAAATTAAGGCCAGCGTCGCCGGCTTCGGTGCCGCTTCCAAGCAGCAGATTCAGCAGATGGTCCGCTCGCTTCTCGACATGGACGTCATCCCCGAGCCTGTGGACGCTTCCGACGCGCTCGCCGTAGCGCTCTGCCATGCGCAACTTTCCCGCGCCCGCGACCGCCTTGCCCGCTCCACCACCCAGTCCACCGTTCGTCCCACCGCGCGCCGAGGCGCCGATCCCAACCGGTCCGCAGCCTCCGCAAATCGCGCTGTGCAATTTCCTGACTAGATCCTGGGTCGTTCACCTCAAGAGCACGCCCGTGGGAGAAACCGCATCGCGACATTACAAAAATTCTAGTCCGCTTGCTCCTATTTCGCCCAATTGCGGTAAGCTAGATTCTTGCAAAATGCTTTCGCGGCTCCAATCCGGGCGGATTTGGGCGCTGGCTTTCGCCCTTTTCCTTCTCGCACCGCCCCTTCATGCGCAAACCGCCCCCGGCAGCGAAGCTGTCATCACCTTTCGCAAAATTTTCAAGTCCAGCTATCCCGAATATGTGGAAATAAAAGTGCCGGAAACCGGCGCTTGTACCGCCGATATTCGCCAGCTTTCGGACGATCCTAGCCCGCAGCGATTTCAGCTCAGCGAGCCAGTCGTCCAGCACATCTTCGACCTTGCCGGCGAGCTTCACGATTTCAACGGGGTGAGCCTCGAGATTCACCGCCGCATCGCCAATCTCGGAGAAAAGACCTTTATTTACCAGAATGGTTCGCGGGTTTATCAAACCACCTTCAATTACTCCAGCAATGCCTCTGCCGACGAGCTCGTCGATCTTTTTGAAAATTTAGCCCGCGAGCAGACCGATCTCTCCGATCTCCAGCGCACCATGCGCTACGACCACCTCGGCGTCTACGACGTAGTTCTGCGCATCGAGAAAGATTACGACGATAAGGCGCTCCCCGATCCCTCCGCCCTGCTGACCACCCTCGATCAGCTCGCTCTCGATAACACGTATCTAAATATCGCCCGCGATCACGCTCGCACCCTCGCCAGCCGCATCCGCACTGGCCGCTAGCTTCGCGTGAATCGGCCTCGGCAGACTCGAAGCCCGCCTTTGCGCTTGTCCCGTTATGCGCGACAGTCCCGGCGCGTCACTTCCCACTGACTCACAGCCGCGTTCCGAACTTAATCTAAATTTCGTTCATGTTGCACGATCCGGAATATCCGATAATCGGACAGCAGAATTTCGATCACTGGGGAACTGACATGAGCAATTCCGGCTATCGATTTCCCGCCGTCGCTTTGGCGCTGCTAATGCTCGCCGCATTCGTCGCTGCAGCCTACGAACTGCCGCTAAGCCCCGAATCCGTTCGCGAAGCCTATTTCCTGGGACGCCACGGACAGCACGCGCGCGACTTCCTCGACCGCTATTCGAAGATTCTTCCCGCCTCGCAAAGCTCCGAGTTGGAATTCTCTCGCGTGCAAATTCTTACTCCGTACGCCCAGATCGTTTCCGCCGCCCTCCAGGATATGCTCAACGACACTGCCGTCGATGCCGACCAATACTATCAGGGCCGTTCGCTCCCTGTTTTGATCAAGCTGTGGGTTTATTGCCCCTCGGCATCTGGATATTCTTCCGTCCCTTTCGACCGCTGCTCGGATTCGATCCGCCGGACTTCCATTGCCGTATCTCAATTCCGTGGCATCCACGCCCAGGACACAACGTACACAACCCTGTACACGGCCACAAAGGACGCAAAGTGGCCCGACGGCGTCGAGGTCGAGCTTCAATTTAGCGCTTCACAGTTCCAATCCGCTCCCGTGCAGATCTCCATCGCTACTCCTGACGGCCAGCACGCCGAAGCCACTTTTGATCTTGCAGCACTCAAGTAAACGGCCGCGTCAGCACGGTCCAAATCCGGCCCGATTTTTCTGGAACGATCATCGTCTTCCACGGCAATTCATATCGGGCCATCCATGTATGGGATGGAGTGAACCCCTCTGTTGAGACAGTTTGGAGTTGACGCACTCGCCGTTTAATGGATTTTGCTTCTTAATTGGCTTCTGCTCCCTCAGGATGGCGCTCGGCTGGTGAAGCGGAGGCGGGCTCTGC
>JBOGNC010000039.1:0-22213 GCA_050747045.1 Candidatus Acidiferrales bacterium
GACCCGATCCTTGACGCTTGGAAGACTTCGAAGCCGCCATTTCCCAATTATCCGGCGGGAAGCGAAGGCCCCGCAGAAGCGTTCGATCTGGTGGAAGCGGACGACCGCCGCTGGCGTCCGCTGTCGTGATGAAAATGGGTGCAACACCTATCCTGCTCTGGCAATTCTCGTATACTCCGGCATAATTCTTGCGGAGAATCGCCATGATCCTTGCGGGTGATATCGGCGGGACGAAATCGAATCTTGGTCTTTTCGATGTGCGCGACGACGCGCTGGTGCGCGTAGCGCATAAGCGTTACGCGAGCCACGAACACGCCGGGTTGCACGAAATCGCGCAGGATTTCTTGCGCGAGACGGGCGCGAAGATCACGGCAGCGGCTTTTGGAATCGCAGGTCCCGTGCTGCAGAACCGCGTACAAGCTTCCAATCTGCCCTGGGTTGTCGACGGCGCGGAGATGGCCAAGTTTTTAAGCCTGCCTCGCGTTCGTTTGCTCAACGACCTACAGGCGACAGCGTACGGCGTAGGCGTCCTCGGACTCGGCGACACGGATACGATTTCGCCCGGGGTGCCGGTGCAGAACGCAACCCGTGCCGTGATAGCGGCAGGCACGGGTTTGGGCGAGTCGATTCTTTACTGGGACGGCGTGCAATATGTGGCCATGCCTTCCGAGGCAGGACACGGCGACTTTGCTCCGAATACGGATCAGCAGGCGGATTTGTGGAAATTCCTGAAAGCCAGCAACGAGTTCGTATATCAAGAGCTGATTCTCGCGGGCCGAGGCTTCCAGCGCGTTCACGGGTTCCTCGATCCCACCGTGAAGCACCCGGGATTCGATGGCCAGCAGATCGACCCAGCGATGGAGATCACCCAACTCGCGTTAGCTGGCACGTGCCCCGTTTGTGTGGCGACGGTGAATTTATGGATCGAAATCTACGGATCGGAGGCTGGCAATCTGGCGCTGCGCGCCGTGGCGCGAGGCGGGATCTACGTAGCCGGCGGGATCGCGGTGAAGATACTGACCAAAATTAAAGAAGGAAGGTTCGTTGCGGCGATGCATCGAAAGTCGAATGCAGGCGGATTCGCGCTTCAGGACGTCCCGGTCCATGTTGTCCTCGACGAAGAATGTCCGCTAAAGGGTGCTGCTTACGCGGCGTGGAAGAACTCGTAAACGGTTTGAAGCAGTCGGCAAATTGCCGTCGCTGAGCTTTGGAGTCCCGGTACTGAATGTCTCGGCCGGATGCCCGGGCTTTGCACATCGAACCGGAAATCCGAGTCCGCTCGGCTCCTTTTCCGGGCCCGCGCAGCCCTCGCAAAGTCTGTAAGGCCCCCGTTTCCAATAGGTAGTCGCGACCAAGCCTGGCAGGATGCTTGCCCGTAGAAGTTCGTGGTCGGGACGAATGTTCGAAGGGGCGAACCTTGATTAAACTTGCCGGGGCGTTGGTACTAGCCCTAGCTTTTGCAGTTTCCGCGCAGGCTCAATCGGCGCGCGGCGGTGCGCATTTCTCCGTTTCGCCGAGCAGTTATTCGGTTGGCGGCGGAGGCAGCGGAGGAGGGCTCAGCTCTGGTGGATCACACATACTCCCGCACTTCGCGCCGAGGCGTTTCGCAGTCCGCGATGCCAGCGGCAGCGCGGCTGACTATATTCCGTCAACTTTCGTGGCCTACACCGCGGCGCTGAGGGAAGGGCAGGCAGCGCTATCCGCGCATCCGTCGCCGCTGGGAACCCTGGCGCACGCGAGCATCAAACTGTCGAAAGAAAGCGCGAAAATCGACGTGGTGCAGGGCCAAAACGGCAAGCCCGCTATCCAGACGCGCTGAACGCGAGGCTAGCCGCGCAGTCCCGTTTATCTACGCCGCTCCTGTGATCTCTGCCGCCTCAAGAAATCTATCTCCAAAAATAAAGCGACCGCCTGCGGGGGCGGTCGCTTGTCGTGCTGTGAATTTGCGCCCTGAACCGCGGGCCGCTGAAGGTTATTATTTGGCGTTTGCACTGCTGAACGTGTACAAGAATCCGAGTTCAGCGGTATTTTGCGTCTTTTGCGCGGACGCCCCGCCGTACTCGAAGAAAGGCTCGCTGGCGAAATCATACCGATATTCGCCGCGCACCTGCAGCCCGCTGGTTAGGTTGTACGCATATGTCCCGGTAACTTCCTGCGCGTGCCCAGGCGTTCCGCCCAGTAGGCCGGTGTATCCGTAGGCATCGTCGTAGTATTCGTAGCGAACCGCGGCGTAGCTCCTCGGGCTAAGTGTGTACTTTGCATAGCCCGCTATTCCGCCCCAGTTTTCGCTAGGACCCACTGTCAGGGCCTTCGGACCCCATCCGTAGTCGCCGTTCACCATGAAGGCCCATTTGCCGTTTGGCGTGTACGAAATTACGGTATCGGACAACTGTTTCCAGTCAGTGATCGCCTTGGTTAGTCCCTGGTTATAGGCGTCGATCACCGGGCCAGCCATGTAGTTCTGAATAATCGACCACTTCGCATTGGGCGTCCAGGTCACGCTCCCGATGTAGTTCAAACCGCCGCTGGTACCGATACCTGCAGTGTGCGCGATGATGGTGTTATTCCAGCCGTTCACAAGGTAGCCGGCCACGGACCATTTGGAATTGAACGCGTACGTTGCGCGCGCCCCGACGTGGTAGAAGGGAATCGCGTAGTAAAAAAGTATGCCACGCGAGTAGTTCCAGTTGCCGTTGGACTCGATCACTTCTCCGCCAATCGGCGTCACAAATTTACCGACGTCGATTTGCAGTCCTTTTCCGATATTCGCGAGATAGGAACCGTAGGCCTGCTCTAGATAAAAGTTGGCGTCATCGGTGGCCGGGTCGGAACTATTAACTGCGAACGCCGCATCCCCGTATCCCGCCACGACGTGATAGCCGAAGCGGGATTCCGTCGAGGTCGCGTCGGGCGCCTTCAAAACGCCGATCTCGGCCATGTTCAGACTAAAGGCGTTGGTGTTCCCGTCAAAGAAGCGGAAACCGCTCGTATTGTCGAACGGGTGGCTGCTATTGAACTGATAATAGGCGTCCACCAATCCGCTGATTGTCGTTGGTCCGAGCAGGCTCGCGATACTGATCTTTGCCGGTGCGTCATCGGCCGCCGGTGCCGGCATCATTTCGCTCGCTGAAGACGAGGGCGACCTCATCGCTACCGTCTTGACCGTCGGGGATGCCTGCTGCGCTGCCTTTAGCGCGGCGATCTGGGTCTGCAGTTCGGTGAGTTCTTTCTGCAGGTCGTCCAAACGTTTTTGCGTGTCCGCCGAACTTAGCGCTGTGGCGCTGGGCGTTGCCGCGCTCGTAGATAACTGGGCGGGCGCCGCAGGCGCCTGAGCGCGCGTCAGCGGAGCCACGCCTACCGCGAGGCCCAACCCGAATATGGCTGTGCCCCATCTGCGAATACACGTCATGCTCTTCATGTGGTATTCCTCTCCCTCCCTACCCGCGCTCACCGTCGTTCGTTAATTCGTGGGGTCGCGGCGCCTTGATACACCTCAGCTCGTGGAAACACCGTACAAGCCATATGTCGAACGGTCCAACTCAACGATTCAATCCAATGGATTCAGAAAAGAAATTGTTATGAAGCGTTTATGCGCACGTAAACACCAGGCGAGAAATCCGCACTGCTGTAGGAAGGGTCAAAAAACGGTGCTCAACGATGGTTTGAAAAACAGCTAAGGACCGCCGCTGCCTTCCGGCGGTTGCTGGAACTAGCGGCTAACGTCGGGTAAACAGAAACATCAGGCCGAATATCACTACGGGAATCAGCGCCAACAGAATGTAGAAGAGCACGCGGCGCACCCACGGAGTCCGGCGCTTCTTCCAATCGCGCAGCTCGGCACGCTCGGCCACGCCTACCTGGTCTTGATGTTCCAGATCCCAAGAGAACTCCTTGGCGGTGGCGTAGCGGTTTTTGGGATCCCGTTCGAGAGCCCGGTAAGTGATTTCCTGCAATTGCGGCGATATCGATGGATCGATTTCGCGCGGCGGGGTGGGATTATTCAGCAGCCGGTCGTTCATGATGGCGAACGGATTCGGCCCCTGAAACGGCTCTTTTCCAGTGAGCATTTCGTAGAGCATCACGCCCAGCGCGTAGATATCGCTGCGCCCGTCTCCACGCTTGCCCTTCACCTGCTCGGGCGAAATGTATTCTGGCGTCCCCATCACATTTGAGAGTTTTGCGAACGTGAGCCTGCGCGCGCCGGCCTGCGCGGCGATGCCGAAGTCGATCAGCTTCACGTTGTCGTTGGCATCTACCATTATGTTTTCGGGCTTCAGATCGCGATGTACCACGCCGTGGCTGTGGATGTAATCGAGCGCATGGCAGATGCCGATGGCGATTTTCACGGCGCGTTCGGGAGGCAGCTTCTTCTCCTCGTACAAAACCTTGCGGAGAAGCTGGCCATCCACCCACTCCATCACCATGTAGAGCTGGCTGCGATCGTCGTCCTTATAAACCTTCATCACACCGGGATGATCGAGAGCTGCACCGATATCCTGCTCGCGGTGAAAGCGGTCGAAGAGGATCGGATCGCTTTCCATTTCCGGATGGGGAACTTTAATGGCGACTTGCTTGCCGGTGCGAAGATCGGTGCCGCGGAAAATAGACGCCATTCCGCTGCGGGCGGCCACAGCGTCGATACGATAGTGATCGAGTTGGTCGCCGGGTCGGACCGAAGCCTCGTCAGTGTACGCTTGTGGGGAAACCGGGGGCGAGCTCACGTTATGGTAGCCGGTAAGGCCTTCCCCGGTACATGCCCACACGCTCCACGCTTCGAACGCGCACGATCTGCAGGCTGATATTATCACTACCGTCGCGGTCGTTGGCAATATCCACCAGGCGGCGCGCGGCGAAATCGAGGTTTTCGGCGCGTCCAACAACTGCGGCAATTTCCGAAGCTTCGACCGAACCGTGCAATCCGTCCGAGCAGAGCACCAGGGCGTCCCCTACGAACACTTGGTGCTCGTTGACCTCAACGTTTGCTGTCAGACCGGCTCCTAGCGATCGGCTCAGTATGTGGCGCGACTCTGATTCGGCGGCTTCCTTGGCTGACAAAATGCCCATGCGGACCTGCTCGGCGGCATAGGTGTGGTCTCGCGTGATAATGCGCGCTTCTCCCTGTCGAATTAAATAGCAGCGTGAGTCACCTACGTGCGCGACTACCACGCGATCGTAGCGCAGCGCGCAAGCGACGATGGTGGTGGCCATGTTCGAACCACCGGGGCCGGAATCGTGCGCTACCTCCAGCACTCGTGTGTTAGCCCTGCGAATCAGCGACGGCAAGAGGGGGGCGTTTGGCTCGCCGCGCGTGGATTCCTGGAACCCGGAAATGACCGTTTCGACTGCCGTCCGCGATGCAACCTCGCCCTGATCTTGGCCGCCAACCCCGTCCGCCAGCACGAATAGCCAGCCGCGCGATCGCGCCTGCTCAGAGGTCAAGGGCCGCGCGTGGCCCAGGTAATCCTCGTTGCCTTGGCGCACTCGTCCCAGCTCGGATAATTGTGCGAATTCGACGTTCATGCCGGAATCAACCGAACCGTATCGCTGCGGCGCGCGCCCCGCCGCCGTTCCGTATTCTCTCGCTTCCGTCCAACCCGCCATCACCGACGGCCTTTCGTCGCAGCCAAAGCGCATTCAACAAGAAAACTGCGCCGCACGCCTCATGTTCTTGCGATCTCGGCGTCCGCGACACGGCTCTCGCGACGACATTATCCGCCGCAAAGGCTTATTCATCCGATGCAAGCTTTGGATGGCTCGGATACAGGATTTGAATAGAGGCCGGGCATGCAAAAGGGGCAGGCGCCGCGTGGCGCCCGCCCCGAAGCCTCACTACACGGCTCTGCGAATCATGTGCTCCGTACAGTCACCATCGTGGTCCGCCCTTGTTTCTTGCTGTTCATGGAGAAGTATATTCCGCCGTATATGGCCCAGACTGCTGCTATCCCCAAAGCCAGGTAGGGCTCCATTTTCGTCCCAAATCCCAGGAATGGTCCGATCAGGTAGAACGACATGCACACCAGGTTCGCAGCGATCCCGAACACCGGAATAACCAGGTGCTTCAGGAAGTTGAACTTCGGGTGGCCGTGGAAGCATACGATGCACGTGACGCAGCTTAACCCGTACAGCAGGAACGTGCCGAAGTTCGATGCGAGGGTGATCGTGGTCCACGTGTTGGGCAAGGCGGCCATCTTGGCGTGCGTTAGATAGCCAAAGCTCGACCAGAACCCGTGGGGCAGCGCGGCGATGGCGACGTCCGTTGGTGCACCACCGTCTCCGAAGACCATTAGCAGGCCAACGCAACCGATAACTGCGGAGATCACCGCCAGGGTCCAAATGGCCCGGTGCGGACTGAGGTTTTTCTTGTGCAGGAGTCCGAAATGCTCCGGTACTTCCTGGTCCTTTCCCATCGCGTAGGTCACGCGCGCCCCCGTGTTCATACACGAAAGCGTGGTGCCGATGAGCGCGAGAAAGACGGTGAAGGCCTCGACAAGCATGAAGGCGCGGCCGTGACCCGCGCCGAAAATCGCGTCGCCGACCATCACCATCATGTCGCCGATCGGCGCGGCCGAACCGGCCGCGCTCTGCATGGTATAGCCGCTACTTAAAGCGTAGTTTGCGGCGAAATACTCGATCAGATAACAGAATGCTCCTTGTACGAGCAGCGAGACGACCACCGCGATGGGCACGTCCCGCTTGGCGTTGCGCGCCTCGCCGCCCATCGCCGTTACGGATTCGAACCCTACGAGGATGAGGATGGCGACGTTGGCCTGCACGAACATCCAGCCCAGGTTGTGGATACCCAGGACTGACTTGGCGTTCGGATGGCTTAGGAAATTGCCGCTCGAATCATTCCAAGGATAGCTGACGTGGTAGGGAACGATGGCGCCGCTGCCATCCCGCTTGCATTGCGGGATCTGGCTGGCGCTGCGCACGACGGCCCCGCTGGCGTCGGTCTGAAAGGCGCAATTGTAGGCGTCGGCCGAGGGGGCATCCCATTGCCAGGCAACGCTGCCTGCCGGATGGCTGGTGCGATAGCCGATGGCCATAGCCGAAAACACCAGCAGGGCCGAAATCTGAATCACGTTGATGGCAATGTTCACGGAGGTAGAACCGGTGACGCCGCGATGAGCGATGTAAGCGACGCCGAAGGCGAACACGATGGCTACCGCCATCATGAACATGGGGCCCGGATTCGAAGCCCTCATGAAACTCGGATAGAGCGTTCCTACCACGTAACCCACGAAGATTCCCGTCGTAGCCACCATTACCGCCGGGTAAATCCAATAGTAAAGGTGCGACGCCCAGCCCACGATGAACTTGGATAGTCGCGCGTAGCGCCACGCTTTGTCGTGATTGAGAAACGACTGCTCGGCAAAGTAGTAGGAACTGCCCGTCCCCGGATACAATTTCGCCATTTCCGCGTAACAGACCGCCGTGGCAAGGCACAGCAACAATGCGAACACGATGCCAATCCACATCGATGGCGATGTGGAACCTTCGGTCGCCTGCCCGTAAAAGGTGAGCCAGAGGAAGGCGCCTGGCGCGATTAGCGCCATGGCGTTCATCGTCAACCCGGTTAAACCGAGCGTCGCCTTCATCTCACCGGTAGTCTTCTCGGCCATATAGACTCCTTTGAGATTGGAACTGCAGCCGGGAGAGTAGCGGCAAGCTTCGAGCAAAGAAAATGCAACGTTTGGATGCGCAGGATAGATGTTTCAAATGCGCTTCTCGCGGAGTAAAACTTACCTACTCAATTGGTTGGTTGCGCGATCAGCAATTCAAGTAGCTGCCCAAGGAATTCGAAATACCCGTATCGCGCCGGTGGAAGCGTTCGGCGGCCGGCATGGAGGGGCAAACGACCATTCGGAGTTTTCGCGGCCACGTACCGCAGATTGCTGCTAGCGCCTATGTTGACCCGCAAGCGGTGGTGATTGGGGATGTGGTGATCGGCGAAGACGCGAGCATCTGGCCCTGCGCCGTTCTGCGCGGCGATTACAACGCAATTCGCATCGGCGCGCGAACCAGCGTCCAAGACGGTTGCGTCTGCCACATCGAAAGCGGCCAGTACGCGCTGACGGTCGGATCGAATGTGACCGTTGGCCATCGCGTGGTCCTTCACGGCTGCACCGTCGAATCGGACTGCCTGATTGGCATGGGCAGCATCCTGCTGAATGGGTGCAGTATCGGCGTAGGTAGCATCATTGCCGCTGGGACGCTGATTACCGAGCGCACGGAAATTCCGCCGGGTAGCTTGGTGATGGGTGCACCGGGAAAGGTGCGCCGCGCCGTCACCGAAGACGAGCGCAAGCGCATCGCGCTCTCCGCCGAACACTACGTCGCCTTCAAGAACGATTTTCTTGCTGAAAAATACCGCGCGTAAGTAAGAGAACCGGTGTCATCCCGAACCGTCGCCCGTTGCCGTTGAACGGGGTCCGCGCTTTTAGCGTCCCGGTGTTTCGTACCGGGAAGGGAACTGCTTTTCACTTGGACGGCGGATATTTTCAATCGGCCCGCACGGAGACGCCTCTTGCGCACGTCGGTTTGGCTATCTACTATAGTTTGATACCCGCTCGTTCAGAAGAAGGCAGGGAGGGGCGGCGTTTGTGTCCCGATGCGGTTTGACACGTTTCGCAGATGACTGAAAAACAGCCAGATACAACGGAAAAGACGGCCAAAGCCGAGCGCCGCCAGTTCCGCGCCATCAAGGGGACACGCGATATTCTTCCGCCCGATTCCGCGCTTTGGAACTGGTTCGAGCAGTCCGCCGGCGAAGTCTTCGAGTCCTACAATTTCCGCGACATCCGCACCCCGATTTTTGAGGAGTCGTCGCTGTTCGCACGGTCTGTCGGCACCGACACAGACATCGTGAATAAGGAGATGTACTCATTCGAGGACGCGCGTGGCGAAATTGTTCGCATTCGGGAAGCCATCAGAGACTACGTCATGATGGCACCTGACCCGCGGGCGGTTGGTGCCGGAAGTCCAATTCATTTCAAAGCGTTGTTGAGAGAGTTTCTAGGGCTCGTGGACGCCGGCTTTACGTCCGGTGACGATCCACCCGAAATGCGGTCGAAACGGGACCTGGAAAATTTCCGGCATGGCGTCATTTACTTCGAGAGTCTCCTCGCAGACACGCGCGATGATAACGCCGAGATTGTCCGTATCTTCAGAATTTTGAAACTCGCGGCTGGGGCTGTTCAGGTCGGCGAGAATGTTAGCCTTCGGCCGGAAGCAACGGCCTCCGTGTGTCGCGCGTATATCGAGCACGGGATGCAGATGTTGCCGGGTAACCGGAAGCTTTACTATGTTGGGCCGATGTTTCGCCGCGAGCGGCCACAAAAGGGACGCTACCGCCAGTTCTACCAAGTGGGCGCTGAGGTGCTTGGTCCGTCGGACGCGCCGGCGATTGATGCCGAAGTGCTGGAAATGCTTGTCACGCTGTTCAATCGCGTCGGGCTCGCCAATATCAAGCTGTACGTCAATTCCATCGGTTGCAAGGGATGCCGCCCAAAGTACGTAGAGTTGCTGCGCGCCGAGCTGCGCAAAGTGAAAGATCATCTAAAAGAAGATTCCCAGCGCCGTATTGAAACCAATCCGCTGCGCGTGCTCGACTCGAAATTGCCGGAAGAGCAGCCGATCATTGAAAAGCTGCCCCGTATTTCCGATCATCTTTGCGATGCCTGCCGCGAGCATTTCGCTAAGCTAAAAGACGAACTCGCGCTGCGCGGCGTTGCCTACGAAGAGAATTGGCGGCTGGTTCGCGGTCTCGACTATTACACACGCACCACTTTTGAAGTGACAGCCGCTGGACTTGGCTCGCAGAACGCCGTCTGCGGCGGCGGCCGCTACGACGGGCTCGTCGAGCTGCTCGGCGGACAAGAAGGTATCAAAGGCATCGGCTTCGCCATTGGCACAGACCGCGCGATTCTATCAATTCAGGAAGGTGGCAATTTGCCGAAGCTGCCCGGCCTGGCCGTTTTTATCGCCTGGATGGGCGCGAAGGCTTATGCTCCGGCGGTAGCGATTGCGAAGAAGCTTCGCGCTCGCGGCCTAGCCGTCGAACTACCGCCCGAAGAATTGAAATTTAGAAAGTCGCTCAGCTTGGCGGATAAACTTGGCGCGCGCTACGCGCTGATTATCGGCGAGGACGAAGCCACCTCCGGCACGTTTACGCTGAAACGTCTTTCCGACGCGAACCAGCAGAAGCTTGATGAATCGGCTTTGCTCGCACTTCTCGAATCTGAACGCCGAGGCTCTAATGCCTAGCCCATCCACGCATCCGCGATTCGCCGGTTTGTTAGGAGGTCGAAGCTTTAGCTCCGACACCACGAAGCGCACTTTAAGAGGGGCTTTAGCCCCTGAGGAACTGACTCGTGCTTGATGCTCTTGGAAACCTGAAACGTACAACCTACTGCGGCGCGCTTCGCGCCTCGGATGCCGATAAAGACGTGGTGTTGATGGGCTGGGTGCATCGGCGGCGCGATCTTGGCCAGTTGATCTTCATCGACCTGCGCGACCGCGCCGGGATCGCGCAGATCGTTTTCAACAAGGAACAAAATTCCGAGTCTCACGCCAAGGCCGAAGAGCTTCGTGCGGAGTTCGTGGTGGCCGTCGAGGGCCGCGTGGTGCGCCGCCAAAAGGCGAATTCCGAAATTCCTACCGGGGAAGTGGAAGTGATCGCCACGCGGCTGCACATCCTGAACAATTCGAAGACGCCTCCATTTCAGATCGAAGACGAAGTGACCGCGAGCGAAGAAACGCGCCTGCGCTACCGTTATCTCGACCTGCGGCGTCCGCGGCTGCATTCCAATATCGAGCTGCGCCACAAAATCGTATTCGAAATTCGCAAAACGCTCGACGAGCTGGGCTTTTTCGAGATTGAGACGCCGTTTCTCACGCGCTCCACTCCCGAAGGCGCGCGCGATTATCTGGTGCCCAGCCGCGTGCATCACGGGCAGTTTTACGCTCTGCCGCAATCGCCGCAGATCTTCAAACAGATCCTTATGATTTCCGGCATGGACCGTTATTTCCAGATCGTGCGCTGCTTCCGCGACGAGGATTTGCGCGCCGACCGTCAGCCGGAATTCACGCAGCTCGATTTGGAGATGTCGTTCCCGCGCCAGCAGGATGTTTTTGAGGCCATCGAAAAAGTGATGGAGCATTGCTGCGCCGTTGCGGGCGTGACCGCCAAAGGGCCTTTCCGGCATCTCGATTACAAAGAAGCGATGCGCCGCTACGGCTCGGATAAACCCGATCTGCGATTTGGGATGGAGCTGCACAATGTGACCGAACATTTCGAGCCGGCACGCGCGACGCTACATTTCGAAGGTAACGTGCGGGCGGTCGTCGCACCGGGCGCGGCCGCGTGGTCGCGCAAGCAGCTAGACGAGCTTTCCGAATTCGCGAAATCCGCGGGCGCGCGCGCGGTTTACATCGTGAAGGTCACACCCGAAGGAGCTTCATCCCCACTCGAGAAAAATCTTGGCTCGGATGGATTGAAAAAGCTTGTGGTTGCCGTCGGCGCGAAACCCGGTGACCTGATCGTCGCAGCAGCCGCGAAAGAGCAGGTGGCGCACAGCGATACTTCGCTGCATGTTGCCGGACAGATTCGCCTCTACTTGGGCGACAAACTGAATTTGATCGACCGCAACAAGTGGGAGTTTCTGTGGATTACCGGCTTCGCGCTTTTCGAATGGAGCGATACGGAAAAGCGCTGGGTGAGCGCGCAACACCCGTTCACAGGAATCGTCGAGGAAGATATCGACAAGCTCGAAACCGCGCCGTGGGAATGCCGCTCGAAGGGCTACGATCTGGTGCTCAATGGCAACGAGCTTGGCTCCGGCAGCATTCGAATTCACCGCCAGGACGTGCAGGCGCGCCTGTTCAAGGCGCTGGGACTTTCCGACGAGCAGGCGCGGCACCGCTTCGGATTTTTCCTCGACGCGCTCACCTACGGCACTCCTCCGCACGGCGGAATCGCGCTCGGGATCGACCGTATCGCCATGCTGCTCGCAAAAGAAAAATCGCTGCGCGACGTGATCGCGTTCCCCAAGACCACCGCCGCGCAGGACCTGATGGCCGAATCGCCGTCGGATGTCGATCCGGCCCAGTTGGACGAGCTTGGCATTGCCATCAAGGACGCGAAATGAAGCTGGCAGATTTCGGCCAACTCTGGCGCCAGATCTACTTGACGCTCGAAGGCACGCTGGCGATCGCGGGTATAGTTGGAGCCGTTCTGCGCGACCCGAGCGACCGAGTCCTCCTGTTCGAATTCTTGGCGTTCACTAGTCTTCTGCTTGGCGCGCTCACGCTGCGGGCCTTCGGATTCTTCTGGTCCGGCGCAATAGTGTCGATGCTAGTTTTTTTGAGTTTTACGTTTTTGGCAGCGTACTTCGCCATCCGTAATTGGCGGCGCAGGAGGCAAACAAACTAGACCGATGTCGCGTATACGCATACTTGCGGAGAACGTGGCGAACAAGATCGCGGCGGGCGAGGTGGTCGAGCGGCCCGCGTCGGTGGTGAAGGAGTTGCTCGAAAACGCGCTGGACGCCGGGGCGCGCTCGATTCGCGTGGAAGCGGAATCCGGCGGCAAGCGCATGATTCGCGTGATCGACGATGGCTGCGGCATGAACCACGACGACGCGCTGCTGGCGTTCGAGCGCCACGCCACTTCGAAACTTGCCAACGCGGACGACCTGCTCTCGATTTCGACCCTCGGCTTCCGTGGCGAGGCGCTACCGACGATCGCCGCCGTATCGCGCTTGCTGCTCGAAACCCACACGGCGGAGGAAGAGCAGGGAACGCGCGTGGAATTCGCCGGTGGAAAGCTCGTCAGCGTGAAACCGGCGGGCGTTCCGGCTGGAACGTCGATGAGCGTGGCCGATATTTTTTACTGCGTTCCGGCGCGGCGGAAATTCCTGAAATCGGAGACCACCGAGTTGGGGCACGTGGCGTCGCTCGTTACGCACTACGCGCTGGCGCATCCGGAAACTCATTTCGTGCTGAAAACACCCACGCAAGTGATCATCGATTGCCCGCCGGTGGAAAAGCTAGCAGACCGCGTGTATCAGGTTTTCGGCCGGCAGGCGCTCGAAGAGCTGGTGGAAATTCCGCCCAGCGAAGCGCCGGTGCGGTCCGCGATCACCGAGCCGGCAATGGAGGCGGGCGAGGAATCCGCCACGATTCGCGTCAGCGGATTCTCGTCCCGGCCGGAAGTGCAACGCGCTAATCGCAACGGCACCTATATTTTCGTGAATCGACGTCTGGTGCGTGATCGCCTGCTGCTGCACGCGATTGGCGAAGCGTATCGCAACATCATGCCACCAGGCGTGTTTCCCGTGGTGCTGCTGTTTCTGGAGCTGCCGTACCAGGAAGTGGACGTGAACGTTCACCCGGCGAAAATCGAGGTGCGCTTCCGCCATCCGCAATTCGTTCACGATTTCGCTCGCGATGCCTTGCGCCACGCGCTTTCGATTGCGCGGCCGATTCCCGGATTTCCCGCTGCGCGCGCCGCCGCAGCCACTGGGTCCAACGCTGGGGCGAGCCTTGCCTCCGGATCGGACGCTCTGCGTGGGTACGCGCCGGTGGAAGACAGCGGCGCGTTTCCGGGCCCGCCGCGCGCGGAAATTCCCGCGACTTTCGCGTCGAGCGCGGCGCTCGCCGATACGCTCGAACTCAGCGGCGCGCCCGACCGCCCGTTCGCGCAGCGGCTCGGATTCGGATCGGACAGCATGAATTTTCCGATGCCGCAGCAGAGCGGCATGGACGCATCGGGGATCAATGCGGCAGCTGTGGTCGAACTTTCCGCGACCGAAGGCGGTTCGCTGCCAGGTCCTGAATCGATCGCGGACCTAAAACCGCTCGGGCAAGTGAACGCCAGCTTCATCGTGGCCGTGAATGGCGAAGGATTGTGGATTGTCGATCAGCACGTGGCACACGAGCGCGTGCTTTTCGAGCAGCACCTGCGCGCGCGGCGCGACGGTGCGTTGGGAGGCCAGCGCATGCTCGCGCCGCTGATGGTCGATCTGAACCCGCAGCAGCTCGCCACTTTCGATCTGATCGGAGACGAATTGCGCGCCAACGGCTTCGAAGCCGAACTGATGGGCGGACGCAGCGTGGCCATTCAGGCCGCGCCTGCGGGAATCGCCAGCGGCGACGCGGAAAAGCTGCTCTTCGAAATTCTCGATGGCGTGGCACGCGAAAACCAAAGCGTGTCCATCGATTCGCTGCAATCGAAGATCGCCGCATCCACTTCCTGCCATGCGGCGATTAAAGTGAACACGCCTCTCGACGCTGCAAAAATGGAATGGCTGCTCGGCGAACTCGCCAAAACGGAATACCCGATGAGCTGCCCGCATGGGCGCCCAATCGTGCTGCGCTATTCCGTGCGCGAAATCGAACGCGCCTTTAAACGGATATGAGGAAATGCACGAGCGACTAGCAAACGATCCGCTGGCAAACGAGCTCTTGTTGCTCGGGGCCTCCATCTGGGTGGTGGCGGGTATTCTTTTTACAAGATTAACGAAAGATGTGGCTCGCGCTGCGCCGCCTAAAACAAACCAGCCGTTGCGCGATGCAATCAAGGCGAATAATCCGCGCCGAGTGTGGCGAGAACACGTGAAGCAGTTTCCCGAAAGCACGCGACGAAAGGCCATCATCGCATTGGCCGCTATCAGTATTGCCCTCCTGGCGTTGGGGATGTATTTCAGCTGATGCGAAAATTAATCATCGCCATCGACGGCCCGGTCGGCTCTGGAAAAAGCACGCTGGCGCGCCGCGTGGCCGCGCTGATGGGCTACGTCTACATCGACACGGGCGCGATGTATCGGGCCGTGGCGCTGCGCTATTCCGTGCGCGAAATCGAGCGCGCTTTCAAACGGAATCGATCATGATTGCGTCCCCTTGGTCCCCCTTAGCTACATCGTTGTTGGGCGTGTTTGTCGCTCTTGGCGCTGTCGGAAACGGGTTGTTTCACCTGCTGATTTACAAGGTCAACCGTGGACTTTCGCCGAGCGAGCGGATTCCGCATTCACTGTACTGGGGGGGGTGGAATCGACTGCGTGATTTATATCGGAGCTTCTATCCTCGAAGTTCACTTTGGTCCGTAACGCTTGCGCTCGCGATAGCCGCTCTGTTTTTTGCGGTTGTCGCGGCGAGCGTTCTCTGGTGGCAATATGCCGCAGGGAAGTGATTCGTGCAAAAACTAATCATCGCTATTGACGGCCCCGTGGGCTCGGGCAAGAGCACGCTGGCGCGGCGCGTGGCGGCGCTTCTGGGCTATGTGTACATCGATACGGGCGCGATGTATCGGGCCGTGGCCCTGAAGTCGCTTCGCCGCGGCGTGCTGCTCGATGCCGCGGAGCAGCTTACCGAGCTCGCCGGCGAAACCCGTATCGACCTCAAAGCGGATGATGGCGGGCAGCGCGTCTATCTCGACGGCGAGGATGTGACCTCCGCCATTCGCACGCCGGAAGTTTCGCAGGGCGCGTCAAAGGTGGCCGTGGTTCCCGGCGTGCGCCACGTACTGGTGGCCGAGCAGCGCCGCGCAGGCGCGCAGGGCGGCGTGGTGATGGAGGGGCGCGATATCGGCAGCGTGGTGTTTCCTGATGCCGAGCTGAAGATTTTTCTCACCGCCTCGCCCGAAATTCGCGCCGAACGCCGCTGGCGCGAGCATCAGCAGAAGGGCGACGCGATCGACCTGCCGCGCACCCTCGAAGAAATTCACGAACGCGACCGCCGCGATTCTGGGCGCGCATCGTCTCCGCTGATTCGCGCAAAAGGTGCCGTGGTGGTGGACAGCACAGCGATGGATCCC
Organism: Candidatus Acidiferrales bacterium; assembly: GCA_050747045.1. Classification (GTDB taxonomy): domain Bacteria; phylum Acidobacteriota; class Terriglobia; order Acidiferrales; family UBA7541; genus Palsa-295. The sequence goes on from JBOGNC010000039.1 coordinate 15,815, forward strand.
GAGGAAGTGGCCAGGCTAGTGGTGATGCTAGCCGAAAATCAAGCTGCCGCTGGAGCGGCGCGGTAGCCGGTCAGGTAGTCTCGACTTCTTCTGCCTGCTGGCCGCTGAACACGCGCCGCGCCCAGTCCACAGCCTCCAGAAACATGCCAGGTATCGCGTCGGACGGCAGTCCGATCTGGGCGGCCGCTGCATCTAGCTTTTCCCATGCCGCTTGCTCGTACAACAGCACGATATCGAGCACCTGCCGCAGCGGGTTTTTTTCGCCAAGTAGAGCGTCGCGAATTTCCTCGCGCAACGTCACTTCTTTCAGCACGTCGGTCATCTTCATGTCGAGAATCGCGTCGATTGCCGAAAGCAATCCGAGAAGAAATAGGTCATTCGATGACTCCTGCATGCCGGCGGCGGGCGACAGCAATTCGCAAAAGCGCGCGCGAATCAGAGGAAGCGTGATCAACTCCTGCGGTTTGTCGTCGGCCATGCAGGCTACGGCCACTAGCGAGACCCACCGGCGAATGCCGCGTTCGCCGAGAAGCATCAAGGCGTGTGGAATCGACCGAATTTCGGTGGCCAGGAAGAACGCCGGAGAATTCAAATACCGCAACAGGCGGTAGCTCAGCGACGCCTCCGCTTTGATCTGTTCGGCCACTTCTTGCAGATCGATCGACCGGCCGTTCGCCGCTTGCAGGATGCGCAGGTAGCTGAGCTTGTACGCTGGGACGTCATGATGCGTCAGCATCTCCGGCTTGCTGAAGAAATATCCCTGAAAATACGAATAGCCCCAGTCCAGGGTGCGCTCGAAATCCTGGTAACTTTCCACCTTCTCCGCCACTAGTCGAATTTCCGTGCGCGCAAATTCCTTGGCCAGGCGCAATTGCTCCTCCTCGGAGGTCGCGAGCAGGTCTACTTTGATGAAATCCGTGATCGCCAGCAGCGGGCGCCAGTTCGGCAAGTCGCGATAATCGTCGAGCGCCAGCAGATAGCCGGCGCTTTTCAGCCTCCCGCACGCGGCGATCAGTTGATCGTCCACCACCACGCTCTCCAGTACTTCCAGCACCACCGACTCCTTGGGCAGCATAAAAGGGAAGTCACGAGTAAAAAACTCGCGCGTGCAGTTGACGAACACCCGCCGGCCCTGCGCCAGACGGTCGATGCCGAAAAGGAACAGGCTATCGGCGGCCGAAGCGCTGGCGACATCCGGCTGCGGGTGGCTGAAAAAATTCTCGGGACTGTTGCGGAAGAGCAGTTCGTAACCGAAGACGACGCGCTGGGGGTTAAAAATCGGCTGGCGGGCCAAGAATTTTTGCAAGTTCCCACTCTCCTTCCCGTAGGGAAGCACGATGGCGGCTACCTTTAATCGGAAGGGGGAACGTGCAATAGACCCAAGAACTTCAGGCTGCGACTAGGTCGGGCTCGACATCGAAGCGAGGAACTCTCCGTTGGTCTTGGTTTTTGAGAGGCGGCCGAGCAACAGCTCCATGGCCTCGACGGTGGAGAGCGGGCTGAGCACCTTTCGGAGCACCCAGATACGATTCAATTCATCGGCCGGCAGCAGCAGTTCATCTTTTCGCGTGCCGGAGCGGTTGATGTCGATTGTGGGGAACACGCGCTTGTCCACCAGACGCCGGTCGAGGTTGATCTCCATGTTGCCGGTGCCCTTGAACTCTTCGAAGATCACGTCGTCCATGCGGCTGCCGGTATCGACGAGAGCGGTGGCAATGATGGTCAGCGAGCCGCCCTCTTCCACGTTTCGCGCCGCGGCAAAGAACCGGCGCGGTCTCTGCAGCGCATTGGCGTCGATACCGCCTGAGAGGACTTTGCCGGAGGGCGGGGTGACGGCGTTGTAAGCGCGGCCAAGCCGGGTAAGTGAGTCGAGCAGAATCACCACGTCGCGTTTGTGTTCCACCAGGCGCTTGGCTTTTTCGAGAACCATTTCGGCAACCTGGATGTGCCGTTGCGGCGGCTCGTCGAAGGTGGAACTAATCACTTCGCCCTTCACCGTGCGCTGCATATCAGTCACTTCTTCCGGCCGCTCGTCGATTAGCAGTACGATCAGCACCACTTCGGGATGATTGGCGGTGACGGAATTGGCGACCGACTGCAGCATCATGGTTTTGCCAGTTCGCGGAGGCGCCACGATCAGCCCGCGCTGCCCTTTGCCGATGGGGCAGAGCATGTCCAGCACTCGCCCGGTCAGATTTTCCTTGGTAGTTTCCAGACGAACCCGCTCTTGCGGATAGAGCGGCGTCAGGTTGTCGAAGAAGATTTTGTTGCGCGCGACTTCCGGGTCCTCGAAATTGATCGCTTCGACCTTGATCAGCGCGAAATAGCGTTCGCCGTCCTTCGGTGGGCGCACTTGGCCGGAGACGGTATCTCCGGTGCGCAGGTCGAACTTGCGAATCTGCGAGGGCGAGACGTAGATATCGTCCGGGCCCGGGAGATAGTTGTATTCCGGCGCGCGAAGAAACCCGAATCCGTCCGGCAGGCATTCCAGAACGCCCTCGGAGAAAATCAGGCCATTCTTTTCCGTCTGCGCGCGGAGGATCTGGAAGATCAACTCCTGCTTGCGCATGCCGGACGAGCCGGGAATGTTCAGCTCTTTCGCGATCTTCGCCAGATCGGTGATGTTCTTGTCTTTCAGTTCAGCAAGACTAACGCTCATTCTTGTTTCCTTCTTCAGGCCCGTTTGCTCAGGCATGTTTGTGATCCGCATGAACCCAGGGGCAGGCGCATTCGATGCCAGCACCAAGTCCCAGTTTCATAAGTGGGCTGACTACAGAGAATCGTTACACTCCGGTCGCGGGCCGAACCTGCGTGGCAGGATGTAGGGGACCGAAGGTTTTAATTGGTTAATTCATTGTCCTGCGCGACATCCGTGCCGAACTTTGGCTCGACTTCGCCCACCGGTGGATGGCCGGGAGCTGGCAGCGGCTGTTCGAGAGCAATTTGCAGGACTTCGTCCATGGACTCCACAAACTGAATGGACATCTGCGCCAGAATTTCCGGCGGAATATCCGCCAGGTCTTTTTCGTTGTCCTTGGGCATAATCACGGTGCGCAGCCCCAGGCGATGCGCGGCGAGCAGTTTTTCCTTCACGCCGCCGATCGGCAGCACTTTGCCGCGCAGCGTGATCTCGCCGGTCATGGCCACGTCGCACCGTATCGGAATGCGCGTCAGCGCGCTGACGATCGAAGTGCAAATCGTGATTCCTGCGGAAGGGCCGTCCTTCGGAATCGCGCCCTCGGGGACGTGGACGTGAATATCGATATGGCGGTAGAAATCCTTCGGCAATCCGAAGAGGTGGCCGCGCGACCGGACGTAGCTCATGCCCGCTTGTGCGGACTCCTGCATCACGTCTCCCAGCTTCCCGGTCAACGTCAAGCGCCCCTTCCCCTCCATCAACATAGCTTCCGTGGAAAGCACCTGCCCGCCCACTTCCGTCCACGCGAGCCCAGTCGCAAGGCCGATTTCGTTGGTTTTGGCCGCCAGGAAGTCGCGGTATTTCAAAATGCCAAGATACTCGCCCACATTCGCAGAAGTGATTTCCACCGACGCGCTCTTGGGATCGGTGACCACCCTGCGCGCCATTTTGCGGCAGACGTTAGCGATTTCACGATCGAGATTGCGGACGCCCGCCTCATGCGTGTAATGGCGGATCATGTGCGTAATCGCGTCGTCCGTGAACTGGACGCGCTCCTTGTTTAACCCGGTGGCTTCCAGTTGGCGCGACACCAGATAGCGCTGCGCGATCTGGTGCTTTTCCTGCTCCGTATAGCCCGGTAGCCGCAGCACTTCCATGCGATCCTGCAGAGGCTGGGGAATCGTGTGCAGCACGTTGGCGGTGCAGATAAACATCACCTTCGACAGGTCGTACTCTACGTCGAGGTAATGATCGGTGAACGCATGGTTCAGCTCCGGATCGAGCACTTCCATCAGCGCCGCGGACGGATCGCCGCGAAAATCCATTGACATCTTGTCAACTTCGTCCAGCACGAAAACCGGATTGACCGTCCCGGCCTTGCGCATCATCTGGATAACTTGGCCGGGCAGCGCGCCGATGTAGGTGCGGCGATGGCCACGGATTTCGGCCTCGTCGCGCACGCCGCCGAGCGACACCCGGACGAATTTCCTGCCGGTAGCGCGTCCAATGGACATTGCCAACGAAGTCTTGCCTACTCCCGGAGGCCCAACGAAGCACAGGATCGAACCCTTGGGATTCTTCACCAATTGCCGGACCGCCAGATATTCGAGAATCCGTTCTTTAATCTTTTCGAGGCCGTAGTGATCCTCGGACAGAATCTGCTCGGCCCGTTTGATGTCGCGGATTTCCTTGGACCGTTTTTTCCATGGCACCGCCAACAGCCAGTCCAGATAATTTCGCGAAACGGTGGATTCGGCCGACATCGGCGGCATCATCTCCAGCCGCTTCAGCTCCTGCATGGCCTTTTCCATAGGACCTTCGGGCATGCCCGACGTTTCAATCTTCTTCTTCAGCTGTTCGATTTCGCTCGCTTCGCCGCGGCCAAGCTCTTTCTGGATGGCCTTGAGCTTTTCGTTGAGGTAATACTCCTTTTGGGCGCGCTCCATCTGGCGCTTCACGCGCGTATTGATCGAGCGATCGACGTTAAGCTTTTCGATTTCGCCCTCAAGAATGTCCGCCACGCGCTGCAAGCGCGCCAGCGGATCGAAAATCTCGAGGAGTTCCTGCTTTTCTTCGACGGGGATCTGCAGGTTCGCCGCAATGGCGTCGCCGAGCTTGCTGGCGTCGTCGACGCGCACCGCGGCGATCATCGTGTCGTAATTGAGGCTCTGCGACAGCTTCACGTACTGTTCAAATAGGCCGGTAACGCGCTCGGTGACCTGCTGCGTTTGGGGCCCGGGTTCGGTCTTCGCCGGTACCACGCGAATCGACGCGCGGAAGAAGCCCTCGTCGCTGGTTACCTGCACGATCTTGGCGCGCTCGGTGCCTTCCACCAGGACCTTGATGTTGCCGTCTGGCAGCTTCACGCTCTGGACGATATTCGCGAGCGTTCCGACCTGGTAGATTTCTTCCGGTTTAGGATCATCCACCGAAGCATCGTGCTGCGTGACTAAAAAGATTTTTTTGTCTCCCGCTAGTGCGTCTTCCAGCGCGCGCACGGAGGCTTCGCGGCCCACGATAAACGGGTGCATCATCTCCGGGAAGATCACCATCTCCCGCACCGGCATCATGGGTACGCGCCGTATTTCCATTTTTTCCTTGCTAAACATCGGCAATCCTAAGAATCCACTCTGTTAGTACGCTAAACCAGATTTCTTTCACAAATTGCCCTATGAAATCGGGATTTCGCTGCGCCGAGGGCAAGCATGTGCGCCGCTTCGCAAACGGCCCAAAGGATCAGCCGGCCTTTTCGAGCAGGCTCCAATTGATTTCGTGTCCCTTTACCATATCGGCTGTGATCACGAAATCACGAAGCTTTCGCTGTGCCGGCAGGTGGTACATCATCTCGAGCATCAAGTCTTCGAGGATCATGCGCAGGCCACGGGCTCCAACCTTGCGTTGTAGGGCAAGGTCCGCGACTGTCTCCAAGGCATCATCGGTAAAGCGCAGGCGAACGTTTTCGAATTCAAAGAGTCTTTGGTATTGACGCACCAACGCATTTTTCGGTTCCGTCAAAATTCGTACCAGCGCGCTCTTGTCCAAATCGCTCAGCACGCCGGCCACTGGCAAGCGGCCCACGAATTCCGGGATCAGCCCGTAGCGGATAAGATCTGTGGGCTGAACCTGCTCTAGAACTTCGATATTGCGTCGCGTGGCCGTGCTCGGCGCCGTGTCCGCGTGGAAGCCCAGCGATTTCTGCCCCGCGCGCCGCTCGATGATCCGCTCCAGTCCCACGAACGCTCCGCCACAGATAAACAAGATGTTCGTGGTATCGACCGGCGTGAATTCCTGATGCGGGTGTTTGCGCCCGCCTTGAGGAGGCACGTTGGCCACAGTGCCTTCCAAAATCTTTAGCAGCGCTTGCTGCACGCCCTCGCCGGAAACATCCCGGGTAATTGAAGGGTTTTCGTCCTTTTTCGAAATTTTGTCGATCTCGTCTATATATATGATGCCTTGCTGGGCCTTTTGGACGTCTCCATCGGCGGCCTGCAGCAGCTTCAAGATAATGTTTTCCACGTCCTCGCCGACGTATCCCGCTTCAGTTAGGGTGGTCGCGTCCACGATCGCGAACGGCACTTCCAGCATGCGCGACAGCGTCTGCGCCAAAAGCGTCTTGCCTGTGCCGGTGGGCCCGATCAATAGAATATTCGATTTCGTCAGTTCCACGTCGCCGGGCTGGCGGTTCAGGAAAATTCGCTTGTAGTGGTTGTAAACCGCAACGGCGAGTTTCTTCTTGGTCTTGTCCTGGCCGATCACGTAGC
>JBOGNC010000040.1:0-21789 GCA_050747045.1 Candidatus Acidiferrales bacterium
TGCCCGTCAGCGCGCTCGAAGGCGACAACGTGGTGCGCAGCAGCAAGCGCATGCCGTGGTTCCAAGGTCCCGCGCTGCTGGAATTTCTTGAAAGCGTGCCGGCAAGCACTGCCTCGCTGGACGCTCCCTTGCGCTTTCCTGTGCAATACGTGATCCGTCCGGACGCCAGTTTTCGCGGATTCGCGGGCCAAGTCGCATCCGGTACGTTGAGCGTGGGCGCGCCCGTCGTGGTGTTGCCTTCGAAAGTGAAGACGATCGTGCGCTCCATCGTCGCATTTGAAAGCGAACCGCAATTGGCCGCGCCCGGTGATTCGGTCACCGTCACGCTCGAAGATGAAGTGGATATCAGCCGCGGCGACATGCTCGTTGCCGCGGACCAGCTTCCGTCCGCCGGCACCGCGTTTCAAGCCATGCTGGTGTGGATGCACCCGGAGCCGCTCGACCCGCATAAAATCTACCTGTTGAAGCACACCGCGCGAACCGTTCGCGCGCGCATCAATGACATTCGCTACCGGGTGGACATCAACACGCTGGAGCGTCTACCGGCCAAGAAGCTGGACATGAACGATATCGCCGCCGTGGACGTGAAAACCACGCTGCCTCTGTTCTTCGATCCTTACCGGCTGAATCGCACCACGGGCAGCTTTATCGTGATCGATCCGTTGACCAACGCCACCGTCGGCGCCGGAATCATCGAGGGTTCCATCGAGCAGCAAGAGCATTTAGCGCAACGGCGGCACAGCACCAAGGAAGAGCGCGTTTTGCGGTTTGGCCACCCGCCTGGCGCAGTGTGGCTGAGGGGCCGTCCGCACGTGGCGGAGCTCCTGGAGCGGCGCTTGTTTGATGAGGGTTGGCACGTGCAGCTCGCCGGACCAAACGATTTCCTGGCGCACGAGCTCGTCACCGTGGCCAAGGCCTATCAGCTGTCCGGCCACATCACTATTTTTTCGCCGCTGGATGATGGCACCGACCAGAAACGCGTCGTGCGCGCCATCTACGGCCCCGACTCATTCTTCGCGGTGAAAATCGATGATGACACCGACGAAGAAGGCACCGAACGCATCCTGAAGGTGTTGCGTCAATGGCGCGACAAGCACTCCGATTCTCAGAAAGCAAATTCGTGAGCCCAACGATAATCGCCGAAGATTTCGAATCACTTTCCGCCGATGCCGTGATCGACCGTCTGCTCGCGGAAAACGCCGAGGCCGCGGCAAAAGGCGCGGTTTGCATCACCTGCAGCTTCCAGGCCGAAGACATGATCGTGCTGGACATGTTGCGCAAGAAGCTGCCGTCGATCCCGGTGCTGTTTCTCGATACTGGCTACCATTTCGCCGAGACGTACGCGTATCGCGACCGCATGGCCGCCGCGTGGAACCTGAATGTCCAAAATCTGGCGGCCAAGAAATCCGTGGCCGAACAGGAAGCGGAGTTCGGCATCCTAAATCGCACCGATCCGGGCCGCTGCTGCCATCTTCGAAAAGTCGAGCCGCTGTTTGAAGCTCTGGAAAAGTTTGACGTCTGGTTCACTGGCTTGCGCCGCGAGCAGTCGCCGACGCGCCAGAACCTCAAAGTGGTCGAGAACCACACTCTTCCGAGCGGCAAAGTGCTGCTGAAAGTCAGCCCTCTCGCGGCGTGGACCTGGGGGCAGGTTTGGGAACATACCGCGCGACACCAGATCGACTACTTGCCGCTCTACGACTCTGGCTATCGCAGCATCGGCTGCGAGCCATGCACGTCGATACCGGCCGCTGGCGCTGATCCGCGCACCGGGCGTTGGGGCGGCAACAAACTCGAATGCGGCATCCACACCGAATCCAAGCGGGCTGATTGATACAGGTCCTGATCGGCTTTTTCATCGCCCTGGCCGTGGGGCTCACCGGCATTGGTGGCGGCAGTTTCACCGTGCCCGCGCTGGTGCTGCTCGTCGGCTTGCCCGCGGACGCAGCGGTGGGAACCGCGTTCGTGTATGCCGGGGTGCTGCGCCTGATCGCCGCGCCGTTTTACCTGGCGGGAAAGCACTTTCACCTCCGATATCTTTGGCTGATGCTGCAAGGTGCCGTCCCGGGACTTTTGCTCGGGACGTTTCTGCTGCGGGTGCTCAGTTCAGACGCGAACGGTCCGATCGTCGTGATTCTCCTCGGACTTCTGCTCGCTGCATCCTCCAGCGTGTCCTTTGCTCCGAAAGTTCAGTATCCCGGTTTCGCCCAACGTAATTCGAAGTGGCTGCCATGGCTGGCGCTGCCAATCGGCATCGAGGCGGGATTTTCATCGGCCGGAGCCGGTGCGCTAGGCACCGTGCTGCTGCTCAACTACTCCGAGATGAGTCCGCCGCAGGTGGTCGGGACGGATCTCCTCTTTGGGCTTGTGCTGGCCGTGATCGGCAGCGCGTTTCACTGGAAGTTCGGTTCCATCGGAGGCGCGGTGCTCGTGCGTTTGCTTGAGGGTGGAATTCCAGGCGTGGTCCTCGGGTGCGTTCTGGCGCGCTGGGTGCCTGCCAAGAAGCTCAAGCTTGTCATCGCCACGATCGCCATCTTCGCTGGCCTGCAACTGGTGTGGACTGGGTCGCGCAAGCTGCTCGGAGAGCACAGCACCGCGTCGGCGGCAAGCATCACTCGTGCAACCGCTCCGTCTGCGAAGCATTAGCGTTTCACGCTGCGCTGTCCTCCAAGTCGAGTGCGATTCGGCGACTTTCTTGGCGGCCCCAGGAGCGAATTATGCCTCCCTCTATCGAGCCCCCGCGGCTTGTCGCGCTAGCCGTGGCGAGGGTGCCTTAACAGCATGTCGTGTGAAGCTTCACAACGGCCCAGGAGCGCCGCAAGCGCGCGTGCCGCGGATAGACGCGTGAAGGTCGTGCCGGACCGCTCCTAGCCCCGGTGTTTGCGAATCCGCAAAATCGTTTCAAGAGCAAAATCTCTGAAGCTCCGGCTACAGGTCGAAGCCCAGCTGCAGGCGAGCCGCTTCGGACATGCGCGCCGGTCCCCACGGCGGATCGAAGACCAGTTCCACGTTCACTTGCTTCACGGTCGGCAGGCTGGCGAGCTTGCTTTCCACGTCGGACTTCAGCACGTCGCCCATGCCGCAGCCGGGGGCGGTCATCGACATTTTGATGTCGATGCGATGATCTCCGCCTTCTATGGGCGTGATGTCGCAGGCATAGATCAGCCCGAGGTCCGCCACATTCACGGGAATTTCAGGGTCGTAAACCGTCTTCAGCTGATCCCACACCAGCTTTTCGTTGAATTCCTGCTTGGCCTCGCCGTCGGCGGCGGGAGCGGAAGGCGTTAGGCCGATCGCGTCGGCGTCCTTCACGTCGATGCGGAACATGCCGTAATCGCTCACGATTGTGTAGCTGCTGCCGACGAATTGCATCACGCGAACTTCCGCGCCTTCGGGCAGCTTTGTCTTCAAACCGCTGGGGATCTCGATCACTTCGGCTTCGCGGCTAAGTTTGATTGGCGTATTGGTCGTCGTGCTCATGGAAATATCCTGGAAATTATTCGTCGTCGGGCAGCACGGCTTCGTCTTCGCCTTCGAGAGCGGCTTGCAGGGTGTGCCATGCCAGCGTAGCGCACTTCACGCGCGCGGGATATTCGGAGACGCCCGAGAACACGGCCAGCTTGCCCAAATCCTCGCCATTCTTCGGCGGTTCTTCACCTGTGACCAGCTTGTGAAAACGCTCGAAAAGCTTCTCAGCTTCTGCGCGCGACTTGCCTTTCACAATCTGCGTCATCATCGACGCGGAAGCTTTCGAGATCGCGCAACCCGCCCCCTGAAAACTGATTTCGCGAATCGCGTCTCCGTCCATGTGCAGGAAGACCGTGAACTGGTCGCCGCACAGCGGATTATTCCCTTCCGCTCTGTGATTCGCATCTGCAAGGCCGTGAAAATTGCGCGGCGCCTTGCTGTGCTCCAGTATCACTTCCTGGTACAGATCGCGCAGGTCGGACATCAGGCGAAAACCTCCCGCACCTTTTCGATGCCGCGAACCAGCGCGTCGATTTCCTCGCGGGTGTTGTACAGCGCAAACGAAGCCCGTGCGGTGGCGGGAATATTGAAGCGCCGCATAACCGGTTGCGAACAGTGATGCCCGGTGCGGATGGCGATTCCTTCCTGATCGAGAATCGTGCCGATATCGTGCGGATGGACATTTTCCATAACAAATGAGAGCACACCCGCCTTTTCGGTCGCGGAGCCGATGATGCGCAGTCCGGGAATACCCGAAACAGCGTTCGTGGAGTATTCCAACAGGTCGTGTTCATGCGCCGCGATGCGGTCCATGCCGAGTTCCGTGATGTAGCGAATGGCGGCTGCCAGGCCGATGGCGCCGGCGATGTCCGGCGTGCCGGCTTCGAATTTGAACGGGATTTTGTTGTACGTAGTCTTCTCAAAGGTGACGGACGCGATCATGTCTCCGCCTCCTTGATAGGGAGGCATGGCGTTTAGGAGCGCGGACTTTCCATAGAGAACGCCGATGCCGGTGGGGCCATAGAGTTTATGTCCGGAAAACGCGAAGAAATCGCAATCCAGATCCTGCACGTCCACTTTCATGTGCGGCGCGGCTTGCGCGCCGTCCACAAGCACCGGAATATTCCGCTCATGCGCCAGCTGGATGATTCTGCGCACCGGATTCACGGTGCCAAGAGCATTGGAAACTTGCGTGACGGCGACGAGTTTGGTGTGTGGGCCAAGCAGATCGGCGAATTCATCGATCAGTAGTTCGCCATTGTCGTCGATTGGGCCGACGCGAAGCTTGCCGCCTTTTTCATTACAGAGAAGCTGCCAGGGAACGATGTCCGAATGGTGCTCCATGCCGGTAATGAGAACTTCATCGCCCGAACCGATTTGGGTTCGGCCATAGGTTTGCGCCACCAGGTTAATAGCTTCGGTGGCGCCGCGTACGAATACGATTTCGTTTGGAGAGCCGGCGTTTATAAATTTCTGCACCGTTCGCCGCGCCGCGTCGTGCTCTTCGGTGGCGTGCTCGGAAAGGAAGTGCACGCCGCGGTGGATGTTGGCGTTGGTTGTTTCGTAGTAGCGCACGATCGCGTCGATCACCGCTCGAGGTTTTTGCGTCGTGGCGGCGTTATCCAGATACACCAGGGTCTCGCCGTGAACCTTCTGCTCAAGAATCGGGAAATCGGCGCGGATTGTTTCTAGTTCGGCCGGGCTGAAGTCGCGCGCGGCTTTCGCTATCTGCAATCCAGTCCCAAGGTTTCGGGCGGCGGTGGTCATTTCAATTCTCCGACGGCAGCTTGCGATGCCTGACTCGGAGCAGAACCCGTAACTCCCATCACGTAGCCACGGATCAGCGATTCCACGTGCGCCCGGGCCGGACCTTCCCTCATGCGGTCGAGACACTCGTTGGCAAAAGCCATCAACAGCAGATGGCGGGCGGAACTCTCGTCGATCCCGCGCGAGCGCAGGTAGAAGAGCGCGTCTTCCTCGATCTGCCCGATGGTTGCGCCGTGAGTGCATTTCACGTCGTCGGCGTAGATTTCCAGCTGCGGTTTCGTGTCGATCTGCGCCGTATCGGAAAGCAACAGGTTGCGGTTGGTCTGCTTGGCATCGGTTTTTTGCGCGTCTTTGTGCACGATAATCCGGCCATGAAACACGCCATGAGCGTGGCCGGCGAGAATGCCGTTGTAAAACTGGCGGCTGCCGCAATGCGGACTGGCGTGTTCGACAAGCATGTAATTGTCGAGATGCTGCCGGTCTCCGCCGACAAAGAGTCCGTTGATCAGGCATTCGCCGCCTTCGCCCGCGAGCACTGGATGGACGTTATTGCGAACGAGAGAAGCTCCCATCAGGAGGGAATGAGAGGCCACATCCGCGGCGCGGCCCTGTTGGATGCGCAAAGTGGAGACGTTGAATGCTTGCGCGTCCTCGCGCTCGATCATGTAATGTGAAATCACGCTGCTATCGCCCGCCGCGAGTTCGGTGACCGTATTGCACAGCGCCGTGCCGCCGAGAGAGACGTAGTCTTCCACAATCGTGGCGTGGCTATTTTCTTCCGCCACGATCAGATTGCGCGGATGGCTGACCGCCGGAAAATCGTGTGGCGTGGAGACGTACAGCAAGTGTATTGGAGCGTCGGAGACCACGCCTTTCTCGATGTGGATGAACGCGCCATCCTCGATGAACGCGGTGTTCAGCGCGGCGAACGCATCCCGCTGAGTATTCAAGTAGCGGCCAAGGTGCGGCTCGACTCCGCCTGGATTTTTCGCCAGTTCGGCGGCCAGGCTCGCAACCGCAACGCCGCGAGACATCGCGCCAAGAGAAGAAAGCCCGGGAGCGAAACGGCCGTCGATGAAAACGAGCGTGCACGCGGCGCCCGGCATGCGAAATCGTTCGAGCTGCTTCGGCAATGGCAGCGCATGGCCGTTGCGCGACAAGCGAAACGGAGTCTGTACGATGGGCCCGAGGTTAGTGAAGCGCCAGTCTTCATCACGCTGGGTAGGGAAGCCGACTTCGTTGAAGCGCGCGAAGGCATCCTGGCGCAACTTGCGTAGCCAAGGTAGTTCGCGATCGGTGGCTTCGTTTTCGATACTGCCGAAGCTTTCGGCGTAGGTCGCCAAAGATTGAGTTGCGGTGGCCACGTTGCTCACTCCCATTTCGTCTACGCGGCCCCTGCGGACGAACCCACGGTGGCATAGCCGGTTTCTTCCAGCTGCAGGGCAAGTTCGGGCCCGCCGGAGCGGACGATGCGGCCGTCGACCAGGACGTGCACTCGGTCCGGAACGATGTAATTTAGTAGGCGCTGATAATGTGTGACGACAAGGAACGCCCGGTCCGGGCTGCGCATGGAATTCACGCCGTTGGCAACGATCCTAAGCGCATCGATATCGAGGCCGGAGTCGGTTTCGTCCAGAATGGCGAGCCTGGGCTCAAGCACAGCCATCTGCAAAATCTCGTTGCGCTTTTTTTCCCCGCCGGAAAATGCCTCGTTCACGGAGCGATTAAGAAACTTTTCATCCATATCCAGCAGCTTCATTTTTTCGCGAAGCTTGGGCAGAAAATCCATCGCGTCCACTTCATCCTGGCCGCGGTATTTGTGGACGGCGTTCAGCGCCGAGCGCAGGAAATAGGCGTTGCTGACGCCCGGAATTTCCACCGGATACTGGAATGCGAGGAATAGCCCTTCGCAGGCAGCATCTTCGGGCTTCATCGCCAGCAGGTCCTTGCCATCAAACAGGATTTCGCCCTGCGTGACGTTGTAAGCCTCGCGCCGCGCGAGCACTTGCGCGAGAGTGCTTTTTCCCGAGCCGTTCGGTCCCATGATGGAGTGGACTTCACCGGCGCCGAGGCGCAAATTGACGCCCTTCAGAATTTCGTTTCCGTCGACGCGAACGTGCAAATTCTTGATCTCTAAAAGGCTCATCCAACGCTTCCTTCCAGGCTGACTCCCAGCAGTTTTTGCGCTTCGACGGCGAATTCCATGGGCAGCTCGCGGAACACCCGCTTGCAGAAGCCGTTGACGATTATCGAGACGGCGTCTTCGGTCTTCAGCCCTCGCTGCCGTAGATAGAACATCTGATCCTCGCCAATTTTCGAAGTAGACGCCTCGTGCTCCATGCGCGCCGTGGAATTCTTCACTTCGATGTACGGGAACGTATGCGCGCCGCACTTATCGCCGATCAGCAGAGAATCGCACTGTGTATAGTTGCGAGCGCCAGTGGCGCCCTTCAGGATGCGAACCATACCGCGATAGGTGTTTTGTCCGTGGCCGGCGGAGATGCCCTTCGACACAATCGTGCTGCGCGTGTTTTTGCCGATGTGGATCATTTTCGTGCCGGTGTCCGCCTGCTGATAATTGTTGGTCAGCGCGACGGAGTAGAACTCGCCGACGGAATTGTCTCCCTGCAAAATGCAGCTGGGATATTTCCAGGTGATCGCGGAGCCGGTCTCGACCTGCGTCCACGAAATCTTGGAATTGCGGCCCAGGCACTTGCCGCGCTTGGTGACGAAATTGTAGATTCCGCCCTTGCCGTTCTTATCGCCGGGATACCAGTTCTGCACCGTGGAATATTTGATCTGCGCGTCATCGAGCGCCACCAGCTCGACCACCGCGGCGTGGAGCTGGTTGGTATCGCGAATCGGTGCGGTACAGCCCTCGAGATAGCTGACCGAAGCGCCCTCTTCGGCGACGATCAGCGTGCGCTCGAACTGCCCAGTTTCCGCAGCGTTGATGCGGAAGTAGGTGGAAAGCTCCATGGGGCACTTCACGCCCTTGGGCACGAAGCAGAACGATCCGTCGCTGAAGACGGCAGCATTCAGCGCGGCGAAAAAATTGTCCGTGTACGGAACCACCGAGCCGAGATATTTCTTCACCAACTCGGGATGCTCGCGCACCGCTTCGGAAAATGAACAGAAAATCACGCCCGCTTCGGCCAGCTTTGCCTTGAAAGTTGTCGCGACGGATACGCTATCGAACACTGCGTCCACGGCCACGCCCGCCATCATTTTCTGTTCGGCCAGCGGAATGCCAAGCTTTTCATAAGTGCTGCGAATTTCCGGATCGAGCTCGTCGAGGCTCGCGATGCTCGGCTTTTGCTTGGGCGCCGAGTAATAGATGATGTCCTGATAATCGATGGGATCGTAATGAATATGCGCCCACTTTGGTTCGGCCTGTGACTTTTCCAGATCCGCCCAGTGGCGATAGGCGCGCAGCCGCCATTCCAACATGAACTCAGGTTCGTTTTTCTTCGCGGAGATGAACCGAATCGTGTCTTCGTTCAGCCCACGCGGAGCGCTATCCTGCTCGATGTTCGTGACGAAGCCCCACTTGTATTCCTGCTGGGCCAGTTCGCGAATCGTGTCGGTATTCGAACTCATTGAATACTCTCCCTCATTGAATACTGGACGCGATCGCCGGCACCAGCCGGCCACGCACGTCCCTAATACTGGTTAGTTGCATGGGGTTTGCGAGGTCGGAAAGCATCACTTTTTCCAGCACTCCCCGCACCGCTTGATTGATGATTTGCTGATTGGTTTTGATCGGGCAGCAGGGCTCGATGTGGCACAGCCCGCTCACGTCCGTGCTGCATTCCGTCAGCGCCATGGGACCTTCGAGGGCGGCGATCACGTCCAAAACCGAAATTGTGTGCGGATCGCGTGCCAGCAGGTACCCGCCCTTGATGCCGCGATGGGACGTCAGCAGCCCGCTTTGCAGCAGGCCCTTCAGCAACTTGCTCACGGTCGAAACCGGAAGCTTCGATTCCAGGGCCAGATCGCGGGCCGTCCGCAGCGACGAGCCAGCCGAGTCATGTAGCGCCGAGGCAGGCGAGGCGTGGAGGGATAGCGCGTCCGACGAGGCATGCACAGACGAGCCATAGCTGCGCGCCATGCAGCTCATCAGCACCAGCCCGTAGTCCGTTAATTTGCCAAGCCTTACCATGCCCTCACAGCCCCCAACAGCATATAGGACCATTTCAGTCCACATTCAGTGTAACAAGGGAGGCGGACAAATTCAAGGGGCGCTCCTGGAATTTCGAAAGAGTTCCTCGGTATTAGTGCCGGCCCTGGCTGACTTCGGCGAGGACAATAGGTAGAGCGGCACCACGGAAAAGCGGGCAAAGACGCATGCCCTGCGCCTTCGCCCCCCTCGGAACTGGCCCAGACGAATCGGCAGTTGCCTGAACAGCGGCAAAAAGCATAACCTTGCGCTTCGCTTCAAACAGAACGCTGCTCGCGTCGATGTTCGTTCCGGCCTGGATCGAAGCGATGGTTTTCGTCCTGATTTTTCGTGTAATTGTCCCAGCGACGGCGGCGGTTCTCCGCCGGTTCGCTGCAGCGCGTTGGCGCAAGGAGCATTCGATGAAATCGATGGCACGGTGGTCGCTGGCCGCGGTTTTAGCAGCTGCGTTGGCACTTATATGGACGCCGCCGCTTTTTCGGCACGCAGTTCTGGCGCAGTCGCGAAATCCCTATTCCATGCAACTTCTCTATACCGGGCCGGATGGCCAGGCGTACGTGAAAGAGATAAACGTCGCGGCCGGGCCACACGGGGTGGTGGACTTATTGCCCGTTGCCGGCGAGGAAGTCCACCGCACACCCGCCGGCTTCTCCATCGGCTGGCACGTCGAGAGGCGCCGCCAATACCTGATTACGTTGAGTGGCCGCGGCGAAATCGACATTGCGGGCGGCAAGAAGATTATTCTCACGCCTGGCAGCATTTTGCTGGTCGAAAATACCACCGGTAAAGGCCACATGACGCGCACCCTCGGCGATCAGCCATGGGTGAGCCTGTGGATGCCTTTGAAAGATCAAAACCCCTAATCGCGCGGCGCTACTCGGCGGAATATCGCCAGTGATCGGCTTCCGGCACGATCCAGCCGACCGGATCGTTGAAGTGAATCGCGATCAGCCGCGCTGCTTTATTGCCGTAGCGCGCAAGGATGTCTCGGCGCGTCTGGCGCGACATTTCTTTGTCTACGCAAAATATCGAACATATTTCAGGTTCGGCGATCTGAATGGGATTGTGGAACACGTCGCCGGTCACGATCGCCTCCTGCCCGTGCGAAGAAATGTGGAGGCTCACGTGGCCGGGCGTATGGCCGTGCGTTGGCTCAAGCCACAACTCATCTGAAATGCGATGGTTCGTTTCCACCAGGTCGGCCAGGCCGGCATCGAGTATCGGCTGAACGGAATCGAGAATATGCCGCACGTCCAGATTTTTGTCCCGAAGAAGCGTTTCGCAATATTCCCACTCGCGGCGCGCGAACAAATATCGCGCCCGGGGAAAGGTGGGCGTCCAGCGTCCGTTCACCAGGCGAGTGTTCCAGCCCACGTGGTCGAAATGCAGGTGCGTGCACAGCACGGTATCGATCGTCTCGGGCGCAAATCCGGCGGACCTCATGTCTTCCAGAAATTTGGTTTGCAGGTCGTTGCATGTGGGAATTTCGCGCGATTTGTCGTTGCCCACGCAGGTATCCACCACGATCCGCCGCCCACCCGCTTCCAAGACGAACGCCTGCACCGCCAGGATGATCTGCCCCTCGGGCGTGACGAACCGCGGTACCAGCCAGGCGTATTTCTTGTAATGTTCCGCCGTTTCCTCCGGGTACTGCGGCGACCAGGGAATTGGCTCCGCGGATTCCATGATGCTGGTGATTCGGACGTCGCCTACTTGCCAGCGCCGAACCCGGGATTCGCCCTTCCGGTAGTCGTGCGTTGATTTACCGGTCCCCGCCCCAGGCTGTGCTGACACCTGACCCGCGGCATCAGCAGCAGCTTTCGCCGCATGAACCTTCGCTGGTTCGCTCGAAGCACTCATGGCCCCTCCACCTTCCCGCAATTAAACTTTCCTACGATCAAACTTTCCCCGGATTAAACTTTGCCAAGTCTGAACGTCAACCGTGTATCACGCCATCTAGCTTTCGCGCAAGCGCCGGGTGCCGATTTTCTCGATGTTTCGATTCCTGGATTTGGCCGTTGAACTTCCGGGTGCCGCACTCTTCGCGGTGTTCGCGAAGGGTGCGGATTTTCTCTTAGCGATTTCCGGTTTGTGCTTTTCAACTTTTCTACTTCCGGATCTTTCGGTGTTTCCGGCCCCTGTTTTTATGGTGTTTGAATTTCCGAGTACCGCACTCTTTGCGCCGTTTGCAAAGGGTGCGGATTTTCTCTTCGTTTGATATGGTTCGCTCGTGAAAATCGTCAGAAACCTCCTGGAACGCCGTTACGGTGAACATCACCTCCACTTCATCACGTTCAGCTGTTACCGGCGCATGCCTCTATTGAGCCTCCCGAAAAACCGCGACGTGTTCATCGAAATTCTCAACGACGTGCGGAACAAGCGCGGTTTCCTGCTGGCCGGATACGTAGTGATGCCGGAACACGTTCACCTGCTCGTGTCCGAGCCGGATACGGAAACTCCCTCTGTCGTGATGCAGGTGCTCAAGCAGAGGGTCGCACGCGCGCTAGGAGCGGGCGGCGAAGAGGGAAGTTCTCCGTTTTGGCAGAGACGATTCTACGATTTCAACGTCTGGACCCGGAAAAAGCGGTTCGAGAAACTCCACTACATGCACATGAACCCGGTGAAGCGCGGACTCGTGGACGATCCGGGAGTTTGGAAGTGGAGCAGCTATCGGTATTACCAGTTCGGAGAAGCGGGGAATTGCACTCCTGATCGTGAACCGGAATCCCTCGCTAACCGACCCAGGTGAAAGTCAAAATCCGCACCCTTCGCGCAGTTCGCGAAGAGTGCGGATTTTTCTCGGACTGTTACGGGATGCGGGCTTGCCGCGCCGCAGCGCGAACGCGGATGTCGTGCCCCGCGCCGTTTAGGAGGTCGGAGCTTCAGCTCCGACATAGGCGAGTGCGCGTCAGCGCACTTCCTCTCGCGCTGGTTTACTCGCGCGAAGGCCGGTTTCCGGGAATTAAACGTAGCGCCGGTGTCTCGCCGGCTATTCGCCCCTTCTGCGTCCCGGTCGTTTGTACCGGGAAGCGCGGCATGGATGCCAGAGCTAGGCGGCGAGGTACCTCCGGCCTTGGGAGGCCTGATGCGCGACGTGCTTTTGCGCCGCCGCTTTCGGAAGGATCATTACTTCGAGACGAGGAGCCAACGCACCCAACCAAAGGCCAATATTCCGCCACCGCCCAAACCGCTGACGAGCGAAACGAAAAAAACAGGATACCAAGCGAAGGCCAGCGCCCTCGCCAGTCGGGCGCTCCTGCGCTGGAAGCGTTCGATCGCGACAGGAAGTTCATCCAGAGTTAACGATCTCGAGAAACTGATCGCAATATGCGACAGGATTGCCGCGTTTAGGAGCTCGAAGCAAATGAAGAGTCCGAGGGACACCAAAACTAACAGAGCCGACGTAACAACCACGTCGCCCGAGAGGTATTGCCTCGTTCCAGACCAGAACGCAAAGAAGCCTCCGTACGCGAGGCCGAAGATAAGCTTCGTGTAGGTCGATGATTTTTCAAACAGCGCTGATTGGATGTCGCTAAGCTGCTTCGGCAAACTGCGCTCTTCCGCGGATATCGGAGCCGAAATCCGCGAAGTCTCAGCGACAAAAGCTTTGCCTCCGATTGCACGGCCAATCGCTCCAACACCTAGAATGAGACCGACCATCACAGCAATAATTCCGGCTGCAAAGATTAGAAACGCAAGCCATCGCCAGTGCGGCCCGGCTGGTGATCCAAGAAAACCGAAAACGCCGTCCGCACCCACCAAAGCGACGAAGGTCCCAACCCAAATGAAGGCTGCCCACATACGCCAAGTGCTCATCAGCCAATCGATCCAATCGCTGTACAGCCCCATCAAATCCCTCGCGTGACTCCTGAGGGCGCGGCTCACGTCGCGCCTGCATCGCGGACAAGCTCCCCAAACAGCATCAGCCGACACGCGGCTAGCAGTCTCGCAAATCCACAATCAATTGAGGCTCGGTCAACGCTTGGCGAATGACGGCCTTCACCGTCTCCTTTATGAGCGTTAAGGCGGTCTCGGCGTTTCCAAGAACCTGCAATTGTCCAGCGAACTGCGGAGAGCCACCATGAGCCACGAGGCTTCGATAATCATACATTTTAGACCAGACGCTTTCGGCACCGGCCCCGCCAAAGGGCGCGTAGTCGATTTTGCGCGAAAATCTACGGTCCAACAGCGCCAATTTCTTCTTCACCTGACGCGTGATCGAGTCGTAAGGGTCCAACGGTTTCGGCGGGTGGGTAAGCAGCGATTCGAGAAGCGCAAAGTATCCGAGAAATCGTAGCTGGGAACGATGAGGAAGGCATTTCAAGTCGGATAGCTGCCTCGCAAGACTACGCACATCGAGCGGCCCCACTCCCTGCCACTGGCAAAGCTGTGAATGGATAGCTCGCATCTGGTCGATGTCGCGGGCAGACACATCGACGAAGAATGAGTCGTTTCTATAGTTCTCTTCCAAAACCTGAAAAACGCGTGGCAACACAAATCCTACACCGGCTCCATGATCTGGCATTGGAATAGCGAAAATGCCGGCTTCAAGCTCCAACGGCGATAAGTCGAAGGTTTCCTGAAACTCCTGGAATGGGGGCGGGTTCTCGCCACGGCTCATGACGAAGTAACGCCACTCGGACTCGGGTAATGGCCCCTCCGAGGAGTCGAGAGGCCGCTCCCAAACGGAAGCGTCCCAATTAAACGGATGCGGCAATATACGGCGTTCGAAGGTAGACTTGATAAATTCGATCTCGTCTGCATTTGCTCGTCTCAGCTCGTGGCCGGGTGCAATCGTGTAGCTCGTCGCATCGGTGAGCCGCGCTATGTTCATGATGAAAACAAAATCGCGAGGTGTTCGAGTTACCCTGGGTGCCGTATCGTTCACGCGCCCGTTTATTTCACTTCGCCTCGCGGTCTGTCAAGGGCGCACTATCGCCGGGCGGCCCGATTTTTCGGTTCTGAATTTGTAGGTGCCCTCTGCCAGATTTTTGAGCGTGGGGCCCTTTCCCAGCGTTGCACTTTCAACCCGGCGATTCCGCGCCCCAGCGTCCTCGTAAGTACAGTTCCAGTCCCCTGTGCCTCGACCTGTACTTTCCCTCGGGGCGCTGCTCCGCTTCGCCGCCCTCCTCGTACTCCCGGCCCTGGCGCATCACCTCAAACCGGAACGGCAGCACGTCGCCTCGACGCAGCTTCCGGCAAATCCGCAAGCTTTTCAGCTGGATACCTTCCGCCTCAAACGACCTCGACGCGCACTCGGCTCAGGGTTGTTGCCAGCGCGCGGTCGCGCGTGATGAGCCGAGCATCCAAAGCCTCGGCAAGAGTCAGATAGGCTGCATCGTACGCCGTCAGCGCATCCCGCATTTGCCAAATGCGAGCGAGCAAAACGGAGTGCGGGTATCGCGTAAGCGGGAAATCCAACAAGTCGGCAACCGCCTGGGCGCCTCTGTCCGCGGAGATCGCGCCAGAGCGCACGTAGCGCCGCAGCACCTGCGCAACTTCCAGATCGATCAGGTGAGGAGCATGAAGAGTTTCATTGACGGCGAAGATGAACTCGCTCACGCGCCGCGCCGCGGGCGTTTGCAGCAGCACCTCAAGAATTGCGGAAGCGTCTACAACGATCAGCGGCTCTTCCTCTCGCCGCGCACCGCTGCCGCCGGGGAAATACGCGGCCGCACGGGCTCGCGGCTCGCCAGCCGCTTGCGCATCTCTTCCAGCGTGGGGCGGTCGATCGCATGTCGCAACTCTCTCAACAGATAATCCGAGAGCGACATGCCTTCCAGCGCCGCGCGCGCCTTCAGCTCGCGATGCAGCTCGGAAGGTACATTTCGAATTTGAACCATCACGGACATGCGATCAGCATACTTACATGCAAATCACATGTCAACCGGCTCTGTGGGAATACGGCGCGCCGGCGTTTAGCAAGGAGCGCGTACAAGCTTTCTGTCATCCCGACAGAGGCGCAGTTCAGCCGACGAGGGATCTGCTGTTGCCTTTGCTCTTCCGGGCCTGTCGCGCGTAGCGCGGCGCGCGAAGGCGGATGCCTTAAATCCGCGCGAGACTATCCGGGGGCCCGCAAAAGTTCAACTTTTGGGGTGCTAGCGCGCTCGTCGCAGTTTAGGAGGTCGGAGCTTTAGCTCCGAAACTAGGCGAGTGCGCGTCAGCGCACTTCCGCTCGCGCTGGTTTATCCGCGCGAAATTCTTCTCACTCCATTCCGCGATGCACCCAGACGCGGGCCAGTTCACATCAGCGATGCGCGACGTAGAAGTTGGGGAACTGTTTCTTCAAGTTCGCGATTTTGGGCAGGTCGTTGTAGACGATATACGGGTTGTCGGGGTGATGGACGAGGTAGTCCTGGTGGTAGGCTTCCGCGCGATAGAACGCCTTGAACGGCACGATCTGCGTGACGATGGGCCGGGGAAAAGTCCTGGCTGCCGTCAACTGCTCCACGTATGCGCGCGCGATGCGCTCCTGCTCGGGGTTTTCGTAGAAAATCGCCGACCGATACTGCGTGCCGTCATCGGGGCCCTGGCGATTTAGCTCCGTTGGATCGAGCGCGACGGAGAAAAATATTTTCAGAAGCCGCCCGAACGTGATCTGGGATGAGTCATAAACCACTTCGACCGACTCGGCGTGTCCAGTGGTTCCCGTGCTGACTTCTTCGTATCCCGGATTCTTGACGGTCCCGCCCGAATAACCCGCGGTTGTTTTCGTTACTCCCTTCACGTGCTCGAAGACACCCTGGATTCCCCAAAAACAGCCGCCGGCCAGAACAACGGTCTCGCTACCCTTAGCGGCCACTGAGGATTCGTCCACTTTCGGATTGGGCAGGGCCCTGGCAGCGCTTGCCCGGAAGCAACCGGACATGGCCACGAGCGCCAACGAAACTACAACAAGTACAAACGAGTAGCGTGGAAGCCGACTCATTGTATTTCTCCCTCAGCAGTTCTATTTAGCAAGCCCCGACGGAGCCATTATAGCACCAGGAAAATAAGCGAACGGCTACTACTCGCGACGAATGGAGCGGCGGCTACTGATGGCTACTGATGCGAAGCGGACTGGGACGATTGCGACGAGCTGTTGCTGAGGCGGCGGAAATAATCGGCGACCGCGTCTTGATAGCCGGGCGGAACGGTCATGGGCGCGCTGGAGTGAATTTGCGACTGCTGATCGTCCGATTTGCGGCGCAGCTGAAGTTCTAGATTATCGACTTCCGAGAGGACCTGGCCGTGGAGCTGTTCGAGCAGCGCGGGATTTCCTGGGAAGCGGCGCGGATCGAGACGCTGCATTTCCTGTTCGAGCTGCTTGACCTCGCGGGCGACTTCGGGATCGCTTTGGACGTCCTGGCCGAGCTGGTCGAGCGTGCCGACCGTCTGCTGAAACGTGCGCTCGGGATCGGTAGTCGTGGTGGTCGTGTCCGGATGAACGGCAGGACCGGGTGCATTCGAATTGTTGCCGGTGTCGATGTACCAATTATTGTTGTTGCCGCCGCCGCGCCACGCGCCGCGATCGTAGCCCTGACGGTAGCCGTCGTCGACGATGCCGTTGCGCCCGCCGACGCGGTTGCCATTGCGATCCGCTTGCCCGGGACCAAATTGTCCGGAGCGCCCTAGCTGGGACGATTGCGAGCCCTCGCCGGCGTTGCCGCGTTGGCTGCCATTCTGGCCGCCATTTTGATGTCCGGCGCGAGAGCCGAGCGCGCGCGTGAGCGATTGCATTTGATCGCGCAGCCGCTCAACGTTGTCGAGAGCGGTCTGCGATCCCTGATTGGGCGATTGTTCCGGGCCGAGCGCCTGCTGGGCGGCTTTGAGATTATCGGATAGCTGGCGGAGATCGGTGGCAATTCCCGGCTCGGCGTTGGGATCGGGCGCGTAGCCCCGCCGCAGCCAATCGGCGGTGCGTTGCAGGCGCGTCTGCAGATCGGATTGGTCGAGATTGCCGAGCGCGTCGCGAAGCTTGGAGGCGGCGGCGTGCTGCGTGGGGGCCATTTCGCGGGCGGCGCTGCGCATTTGCTGTTCGAGTTGCGCGACGCCGTCGGCTAGCTTCTGGCGATTCTCCGCGAGCCGCTGAGCTTGCCGAAAGAGGCTCTGTTCGCCCTCCTCGGAATTCCCTTGGCTGGCGCCGCTTTGCTGCAGGATGCGGCGCAGGTTATCTGCCTGGGTCTGCTGCTGCTGCGCCAGCTGATCGGCTTGATTGGCCATCTGGCTGATGCGGCCGGAGTCCTGCTGGCTCTGCATCGCGCCGAGGGCTTCAGTGGCGTCGCGAAGTCGATCGGCAGCGCGGCGAGCGTCAGCGGCGCTTTGCTGAGTCGAAGCGCGATTGAGCGCGTCCGTAGCCTCGCGCAGCGAATCGATGGCGCGCTGGATGCGCGGATCGCCGGAACTTTGCGATTGGCCTTGCGATCGGCCTTGTTTCCCCTGCGCGGACTGCCCCTGAGATTGGCCGCTCGAGGATTGGCCGCTGGCGGATTGACCAGATGACCCACTTTGTCCCTGCTGCTGGCTCTGCGCTAGCTGCTGAAGCTGCTGCTGAATCTGCTGCGCGTTGCGGCGGAGCATCTCTTCCTGCCAGCGCTGTTCGAATGATTGGCCGTTGGAGCGCTGCTGATTGACTAAGTCCTGCTGGCGACGGGCGAGCGCGTCGAGCTTGCGAAGAGCGTCGTCGATGGCTTTGGCGCGATCGCTTGCTGAGGAATTCGCGGTCTGCGCGGTTTCGTACTGATTTTTCTGCGTGTCGAGCTCGAGATCGAAGAGGCTCGCGAGATCGCGGCCGGCACCGCCTCCGCCAGCGCCACCAGCTTGATTGCCGAAGGCGACTTGAATCTGGCGGAACGTGGCTTCGGCCTGGAGAAGATGCTGCAATGCTTTTTGTTCGTTGGGCAGCGCTTTCTTCCATTCGAGCTTGTGCAGATTTTGGGCAGCGGGACTCATCGCTTGCGCCGCGGCGGACATATCGTTCTGGAAGCTGCTGAAAGTTTGATTCTGCTGGTTCAGATCGCGCAGGCCCAGGCGTCCGGCGAGAGCGATGGCCTGATCGCGCAGCTTCGATTGAACTTCGGACAGAAATTTGCCGGTTTCGGCAGCGGCTTGCGCCGAACCGCCTTTCGCACCCTGCTGTTTCCAGGTCTCCGCGATGATTTCCTTCTCCCGCTCGGAGATGTCGTTCTGATTGCCCATGCCCCCGCCACCCCCGCCGCCCCCGCCGCCCCCACCTTGCTGGGATTGCGAGAATTCCCGCTCAAACGGATCCACCTGTACAAAGTAGATATCCGTGTGAGCGTCGGTGCGGGCATCTTTGGCGGTGGCGTAGTAGCTGACGATGTCGCCGGGGACGAGCTTGAGATTTTCGAGCGCGATCACCGTAGAACCATCAGCTTTCTTGCCGCCGTTTTTATTGAGCAGGTCGACAGTTTGTTCGGCGCCGCCATTAACGGAATAGTGAAGAGCCATATTATTTAAGCCGAATTGATCCTTGGCTTGCACGCCGATGGTGACTTCCTCGATGGGGTTGGCGCGGTAATCGCGCGGCGGGCGGACGATGGCGATGTCGGGAGGATTGGCCTTATTCGCCTCGATAAAAAAGTCTTCGGTGAGGCGGACCGGACGGCCCTGGTCAATGGCGGCTATGTGATAGGCGCCGTCTTTTTGCACTTTGATGGCGCCGCGGTAAAGATTGTTTTGGCCGCCGGAAAGCTGGATTTGCTGGCCATTGTCGAGGACCAAAACGCCGTTGGGCAGTGGCCGATCGGTGCGGATTTCAAGATTCGCCGTGGTCCCTTCGATGGCGCGGAGGTCCCCGCCATGCGCGTCGGTGACGGGCTTCATGCCGGTCCACGAAGGGTAGTTATAGGTCACGCGAATCTGCTTTACGGCGGGCAGATCGACGACGTGAATGGTGAAGTGACGCGAGTGGACCGAACCTGCCTCGACGTAGTATTCGACGCCTTCAGGAAGGCCGGCGAATAAGAACTGAAAGCCCGAGCCGCCAGACTGAGGAAGCATCGCAAGCTCGTTCCATTTCGAGGCGCTGTTGTAGCGGGCGAAAAGGTGCACCTGGGACGGTTCGAAGCCGACGGTTTGGGCGGTCACAAGCTCATCGGTGTTGCGGCGGACGGAGGCATCGCCTGGGGAAACCTTGATGTTGTAAAAGGGCACTAAGTTTGCGCCGGAACCGCGCCAGAGAAGCGCCGCGCCATAACCCATGAATCCGGGAGCCGCCACAATCATCCAGACGAGCACCGCGAGCATGCTTAGCCCCAAAACCGCGGAACCAAGCAGCGCTCCGTTCGTGAAGAGCCGCTTTGGCTGGGACGAGCGAGTTAAATTCAAGGTATCGGCGGCAAGAAGTTCGATGAAAGGCTCGCGGGCGGCATCCCGTTCGGCGAAGGTGACCAGGCGCTGCTTGAAATCGGGGAACACGGTTTCCGCTTTCGCGGCGGCGCGGCGGCGATTGAGGCGCCAGAGCGGAAGCACCAATCCGAACGCGCCAGCATAAACCAGAATGCAAAGCAGCACGAATCGTGCGCTGGTGATGCTCCAGCCAGCGAATGCGAAAGCGTTGGCGATCAGGACGAGGACTAAGGTGGCCGCGAGCGCCGCGAACGCGAGAATCGCTGTGCCACGGACGGCGGCACCGATTCGCAGACGGCGTTCGATCTGCCCGATATAGGAGTTGAGCTGGTCGCGCGCGCTCATCATTCCTCCCGCCGGACCCCCAAGTGCAGATTTGCGACCCAGGATTCGACGATCGCCGTCAACAACACCAACAGCATAACGTACCACCAGAGAGAATGGGCATCGAATTTTTGTGGCACTGATGAGGTTGAACTTGCGACTTCTGCCCCTGGCTGAGGCGCGGTGCGACCACTCGGTTTTCCGGTCCAGAGCGAGAGCGCATCACGCGACATGATGGCGAGGTCCGATTCGCGGCGATCGGCGTTCACTCCCACGACGTCTCTGCGGCCGTTGGCCAGGCGAAGTTCGTAAAAACCGGCGTCATTTAGCTGATACGTCTGAGCGGTGGTGGCTTCCTGTAGCGAGAGGGGGCGACGGCCCTGAGGATCGACTACTTCGACGCTGACGGCGCGTTCCTTGGCGGTGCGCAATTGAAGATACGAGCCGACGAGTTGCGAGCCGCCGGGCCGCTCGGAGCCGGAGAGATAGAACGCGGTCTGTTCGACGAAGGGGACGAAATCGGGATGCAGGGGAAAATCGTTGGTGAGATTGTCGAGACCGGAGGCGAGAAGAAGCACACGGCCTTCGCCGATTTTTTTGTCGAGCAGCAGGGGAGTGCCGTCCGTGAGGCGGGCGGCGACTTGCGAGCCGGAATCATCCACTTTCACGGCGTAATAAAACTTCACGTCCGACCAGCGATCGGCTTTGGCGATGGACGGGTGCGAGGGATCGGTATCGCCGACGGTGAGATAGCCGCCAGGGCCATTCGAGTAGTAGTGCGCACCCAGAATATTCGCGCCGAAGAGTGGGATGCGCGGGGCGCGGCCAATTCCAGTGCCGGCGGCGATCAGGACTCCGCCTCCGCCGCGGACGTAACGGACTAGATTATTTTCGAATGCCGAAGGCAGCGAGCTGACGTCCGAAAGAACAACAAAAGCATATTTCGATGGCTGAACGCTTGATGCTTGGTCCGCGGAGACGCTTTCCATAGTGAAGGCAGATTGGGCGGAAGCAGCAAGCGCGGCGCCGAAGTAAAGAGGCGAACGCTTGTCGGAGGCCTCGTGGAGGAAGAGGACCTGCTGAGGGTCGGAGCGCTCGACGGCGAAGTAGCTGATGTCGTCGGAGGGCAAGGAATCGGCGGAATCGATGCGCACGGCGCAGCGGCTGAAGCCGTACGGGGCTGCGAGAGAATTGAATTCGACGGTGGCGCGACCATTGGCCGGGACTGCGATTTTTCGCGTCGCGACGGTTTTGCTGTTGACGACGAGAGAGACCGTGCGCGTGGCGGCGGGAGTTTCGTAACCGGCGACGACGGCTTGCACGCGCGCTTTCTTCACGTCCCAGACCTGGCCGGGGGCGTTGACACTTTCGACGGCCCAATTGGCGACCGTGGAATTTACGATTGGATGCAGGATGAGCGAAACTTTTGCGGGAAGCGCCAAATCCGCGAAGTTCGCAGGCATTTCGGATTTTTGCATGTCGCTGAAGAAATGCAACTCAATGGGGCCTTGAACGCTCTCGCTGAAGGAGCGCAGTCCGCGCGCGAGTTCGCCGAAGCTGCCGCGCGAGTCCGTGGGCTGGATAGCAGAAATCGCGGATTGCAACGCACGAGGATCGTCGATGGGCTGCGACATGGCTTCGAGACCGGAGCCAAGAGCGAAGACTTGCGCGTGTTCGGTTGGCGAGCGAGACGCAAGGACGGA
>JBOGNC010000041.1:0-21235 GCA_050747045.1 Candidatus Acidiferrales bacterium
TCGGCGACGGCGATGGCGATTACATCGGAAGCGATGGCCATGGGCGTGAAGGCGGGGCTTGAGCCGTCGCTGATCGTGGATGTGTTCAATGCGGGAACGGCGCGCAATAGCGCCACACAGGACAAAATCAAGCAGCATGTGATTTCGCGCACGTTCAGCTACGGATTCGGCATCGGCCTGCTGAACAAGGACATCCGATTGTGTATGGGTGAAGCGGACGCACTAGGAGTACCGATGGTGGTGGGTAGCGCGGTGCGGCAATTGCTTTCGATCGCGACCGCTTCGGAAGGTTTGGACGCGGACATGACGGCGATGGCCAGAACAGTGGAGGAGTGGGCAGGAGTGCGAGTGGGTTCGCAATAGGTGGATCGAACCGACGGCGCGGAGCATTTCAAATCGAGATCCTATACAGGAGGGGACGACGGAGATGGATAAGAGCACGTTTGATCGCGGGAAGCAGATTCGAAGCGCGGTGTTGGGGAAGGAATACGTCGACAAAGCGTTTGAGACGGCCGACGATTTCAACCGGCCGCTGCAGGAACTAGTGACGGAATATTGCTGGGGAGCGATTTGGGGGCGCGAGCAACTGCCGCGCAAGACGCGCAGCATGCTGAATCTTGCGATGATCAGCGCGCTGAATCGCCCACACGAGCTGAAAGCGCACGTGAAAGGCGCGCTGGTGAATGGCGTGACGCCCGAAGAGATTCGCGAAGTGCTCTTGCAGGTGGCGATTTATTGCGGCGTGCCAGCGGCGGTGGACTCGTTCCGTATTGCTCGGGAAGTGCTGCAGGAACAGAAAGAAAAGGCGTCAAAGGCATAAAACATGGCTACCCAGACGACAGCGCAGGCGGGCGGTGCATCCGGAAAAGCGGGCGAGATGAAAAAGCACAAAATGCTGATTGGCGGGAAGTGGCTTGAGCCCAGCACGGGGAGCTGGTTCGAGTCGGTGAACCCGTACACGGCGCAACCGTGGGCGCTGATTCCGCGCGGCGCGAAAGAAGACATCGACCGTGCGGTGGCGGCGGCGAAGACTGCGTTTTATGATCCGGAGTGGCGCAACATGACGGCCACGGCGCGCGGACACCTGTTGCGCAAACTGGCGGATTTGATCGCGATGGACGCGGAGCGCCTTGGGCAGATCGAGACCACCGACAATGGGAAGTTGATCGCCGAGATGGGCGGGCAAGTGAAATACGTGCCACAGTGGTTCCATTATTTCGGCGGGCTGGCAGACAAGATCGAAGGCCGAGTGATTCCGATAGACAAGCCAGGCGTATTTAACTTCACGCGTGAAGAGCCGCTAGGCGTCGTTGCGGCGATCACTCCATGGAATTCTCCGCTGCTGCTGGCTACATGGAAATTGGCGCCGGCGTTGGCGGCTGGCAATACAGTGGTATGGAAGCCCTCGGAATTCGCGTCGGTATCGGCGCTTGAATTTGGCGAACTGTTCGAACGCGCCGGTTTCCCACCGGGGGTGGTGAATATCGTCACCGGCTTCGGAAACGAGGTGGGCGAGGCGCTGGTGACGCATAAGGACGTGGCCAAGGTGGCGTTCACGGGCGGGGACAAGACGGGCGAGCACGTGTATTCGCTGGCCGCGCGCAGCATTAAGCATGTGACGCTTGAGCTTGGGGGAAAGTCCGCGAATGTGGTGTTCGATGACGCCGAGATGGACGAGGCGATCAAAGGAACTGTCTCCGGAATTTTTGCGGCGACGGGGCAGACGTGCATAGCTGGATCACGGGCGTTAATTCAGCGGCCCATTTACGATCAATTCGTCGAGAAACTACTGGCGATGGCCGCGACCGCGAAAATGGGCAACCCGCTCGATCCTAATACTCAGGTGGGCCCAATTACGACGCAGCCGCAATACCAGAAAGTGCTCGATTACATTCGCATCGCGAAAGAAGAGGGCGCGGTCTGCCAGTTAGGCGGCGGACCGGCAAAACGTCCGGAATGCGGCAATGGATGGTTCGTGGAGCCGACTATTTTTACTGGGGTGAAGCCGAATATGCGGATTGCGCAAGAGGAAGTATTCGGCCCGGTGCTTTCGATCATTCCGTTTGATGATGAAGAGGAAGCGATCCGCATCGCCAACGACACCATGTACGGCCTGGCCGCCGGCGTTTGGACCACGAGCATTCGCCGGGCGCTGATGATGTCCGAGCGCCTGGAAGCTGGGATGGTCTGGGTGAATACTTATCGCGCGGTCAGCTACATGTCTCCATTTGGAGGTTACAAGAGATCCGGGATTGGCCGTGAAAGCGGAATCGACGCGATCCGCGAGTACCTGCAGACGAAGAGCGTGTGGATCGACACGGTGGGGAAGTCGCCCAATCCTTTCGTGATGAGGATGGGTGGTCAAGGGTAACGCGTCGAATTTGCCGATGCATAAGCCGGACGACCGTGTATACCGGATTTTGTAACTCGGTGCCGCGCGAGCGGCAGGTTTAACATAAAAGAAGGAGGTGGAGGAGCGGGGCGTGCCGCCCGCCGCATGGCTTCGAGGAATTGGTCGCACTAACCTTCAGGGAGCTTGCCTATGGAGTTGCCTACTCAGATTACCTTTCGAAACATGGAATCGTCCGAAAGCGTGAAGGAATGGATCATGGCGGAAGCCGGGAAACTGGAGACGTTCTACAAGCCTATTATGGGCTGTCGTGTGGCCGTCGAGATTCCACACCGGCATCGGCGCAAGGGTGCGGCGTATGGCGTCCGCATCGATTTGACGCTGCCGGGCGGAGAGATTGTAGTGAAGCGCGCGCCCACGCTGGCGCATCGGCTGCGGCAGTTGCGGGAAACGGCGGTCACCAAGCAGGAAGAATTGGACGCGCCGCGAAAGAACCTTCGCATGGCGATCAATCAAGCGTTTGAAGCGGCTTGCCGCAGGCTGCAGGATTATGCGCGAAGGCAGCGGCGCGAGGTGAAAAGGCACGATCCTCTGCCGGTGGCGCGCGTGGAAAGAATTTTTGCCGAAGAAGGTTATGGCTTCATCACCGCACCCGACGGACGCGAGATCTATTTTCATCAAGATAGCGTATTGAACGGGGGCTTCAAGCGGTTGAAGATCGGGACGGTGGTTCATTTCGCAGAGGAAAAAGGCGAAAAGGGACCGCAAGCGAGTACAGTCCGCGTGGCCGGAAAGCGCGACTCGCGTCAGTTTAGCGCCACGGTGCGTAAAGACCGCCAACCGGAAGACTGATCTGCAGAGCGCCGGGCGGGAGTCGCTTTCCGGATCGGTTGCCGCCGATGTTCAGAGATCGCAGCCGCGGAAGTCTGATTCGACTGGCCCCGATATTGACATTTCAACCTCCGGTGGATTAATAAATGTTCTAGACCTTTTCACGTACAAACCTAGGCGGGCGCTGAGGGGCCGCTCGAAGTCGGAGGTGGCACGATGACGTTCTCTTCCATGGAACGGTGGCTGACGCGAAAAATCCTCGACACGGTCGGAAACCCACAGCTCCGACTGGTTCTTGGCCGAGAATCGATCGCTGGGGAGGCCAAGAATGGGTTGAGGCCGGCTACGACAGTCGTCGTCTCGGATCGCCGCACGCTGGCGCAGATGGCGCTCGATCCAGAGGTGGCGTTTGGAGATGCGTATTCGGAGGGGCGTATCGAGGTGCACGGAGACCTGGTCGCATTTCTCGAAGAGCTGATCCCGTCGATGCAGAATTCGGGAACGAAGAGATGGTATCCGCGGTTGCGATCATGGTGGCTCGACCACCTGTACGACAACTCAGCCAGAGGCTCGCGAGAAAACATCCATTACCATTACGACTTGAACGTTAATTTCTACAAGCTTTGGCTGGACGAGCGCATGGTGTACACATGCGCATATTTTCCAACGGAATCGGTGACGCTCGAAGAGGCGCAACTGGCGAAGATGGATCACGTGTGCCGCAAACTGCAGTTGCAGCCGGGCGAGAAAGTCGTGGAAGCGGGCTGCGGATGGGGCGCGCTGGCGCTACACATGGCAAAACATTACGGCGTGACGGTGCAGGCGTTCAACATTTCGCACGAGCAAATCGCGTTTGCGAGGGACGAGGCTAAGCGGCAAGGCCTGAGCGGGCAAGTGGAATTTGTAGAGGACGATTACCGCAACATTTCGGGGAAGCAGGACGTGTTCGTATCGGTGGGAATGCTAGAGCACGTCGGTCTGAGCCACTACGACGAGTTTGGCCGCACGATCCATCGCACGATCGGGGATCGTGGGCGCGGGTTGCTGCACTTTATCGGGCGGAATTACCCGCATCCGTTCAGCCCGTGGATACGGAAACGAATTTTCCCGGGCGCGTATGCGCCGGCGCTGAGCCAAGTAGCGCGGGTGTTTGAGCCGTGGAATTTGTCCGTGCTCGACGTGGAAAACTTGAGGATGCACTACGCGCGGACTTTGGAGCATTGGCTGAGCCGGTTTGAGGGCTCGGTGGATCGCGTTTCGCATATGTTTGGACCAGAGTTCGTGAGGGCGTGGCGGCTGTATCTTGCCGGCTCGATCGCGGCATTCAGATGCGGATCGTTGCAGCTATTTCAGATCGCTTTTTGCGGCGCGAACTGCCGGGGAATTCCTTGGACGCGTGCGCACCTCTACGAGCAGCAACAGCCCGCGGTCAAAGAACAAAAATGGATGCATGCGACGCCCTGATCGTCGGAGCCGGCCCGGCGGGATCCGCCTGCGCGTGGGCTCTGCGGCAGGCCGGTATCGATACGCTCATCATCGACAAGCGCAACTTTCCGCGCGACAAGGTTTGCGGCGGTTGGATCACGCCTGCTGTGCTTGAAGAACTTCGAATTGACGCCGCGGAGTATGGGCAGGGCCGCGTTCTACAGCCGTTGACTGGCTTTTGCACCAGCCGGATCGGCGGCCCCGAAGTACAGACTGCTTACGGCGAGCCCGTCAGTTACGGAATCCGGCGATGCGAATTTGATGCTTTTCTGCTCGCGCGGTCGGGCGCTCGGGTGTTACAGAACACGCCTTTGAAGGGGCTCGAAAGGAACGGCGATCGCTGGATTGTAAACGGCACGATCGGCGCGCGGATATTGATCGGCGCCGGCGGGCATTTTTGCCCCGTCGCGCGGCATCTGGGTGCCGATGCGCGACAAGAGACAGCCGTGGCCGCGCAAGAGATTGAGTTTGAAATGACGCCGGAGCAGCGGGCGAATTGCGCTATTCGCGGCGAAGTGCCGGAATTGTTTTTTTGCGCGGATATGAAAGGCTACGGATGGTGTTTTCGTAAGCAGAACTTCCTGAACATTGGCCTGGGGCGCCTCGATCCGCGCGGATTGCCGGCTCACGTGGCGAATTTCCTGATGTTTCTTCGCAAGGCTGGAAAAGTGACATTCGATTTGCCTGCATCGATGCTGGGGCACGCGTATCTGTTGTACTCAAAGACGAATCGGAATCTGATGGACGACGGAGTGCTCTTGATCGGAGACGCCGCTGGCCTCGCATACTCGCAGAGTGGCGAGGGCATTCGACCGGCGATCGAGTCTGGACTGCTGGCGGCCAAAGTGGTTACCGCCGCGGCAGGGAACTATAGCCGTCAAAAGCTGCAGGGGTATCGGGCGGCACTTTCAGCGCGGTTCGGCGATTCCGGGCGCGATTTTTCCACGAGCGTCGGCTCGCGTCTGCCGGAGAGATGGATCGATTCGCTCGGCCGCGTGCTTTTGACGAATGAATGGTTTTCACGGCACGTGGTTCTGGACCGATGGTTTTTGCACCGCAACCAACCATCTCTCCGCTCGTCTCCAGCCGCAGGCTAATCCTCGCAATTTGACCGAAACTTTCGGAGGGTGACGTACGGCACTGAGATTCACATCGTTAGCCGAAGTAGATTAGCTTCACGATATTGCGCGAGTCTCTTCCAGTGTGGGCCATGGCGACTTGGCCGATGGAATACCGGAAATCCCGGAATTCCCGGTTTACAGCAGTGGAGCGGATGTGTAGTATGGCGGGTCGCACGAGATTAAGGATTACGAGGATCATTTGTTCTCATCCCGGCGCGGTTTTTACCGTTGGCTACGGATCGCGGTGATTGTTGGCGCAGTAGCTGTGGCATGTTTCGCAGTGCAACGTGAATTATCCGCGGAAAACGGGCCATTCCCTGATATTCAAGACGAAGGCTCCTCAGTTTTCACACCAGCGCACCGCACGATTGGCGGCGCCATTGCCGCATTTTTCGACTATCGTCCGCAGGCAGTTCAGCCCGTCCAATTTCCGCACAAGATTCACATCGCCAACGGGCTGAAATGCGTGATGTGCCACGCGGGCGTCGACCAGGGCCCAGACGCGAGAATTCCCAGCGTGAAATTTTGCATGACGTGCCATCGAGTGATTGCCACGAACAATCCGGAGGTCAAAAAACTGGCTGCGTACTTCGCGAAAGGGCAGGACGTGCCGTGGCAGCGCGTTTATGGATTCGTTCCCGAGGCGCACGTGTTTTTCAACCACGCGCCGCACATTCGCGCGGGAGTGCAATGTTCACAGTGCCACGGCGATATGAGCAAGCAAACGGTGGCCGTTCGCTCGGTGAACCTAACCATGGGCTATTGCGTGCAGTGCCACCAGCAGCATGGAGCGCCCGTGGATTGCGTCACGTGCCACTACTGAGTTCGGATGATTATGGGGCGCGTTAAATTTGCCGCGAAGCTAGGCTGCGACTGAGACGAAACGAATGCAACGACGTGACTTTCTGAAAATTTCGGCGATCAGCGGCGCTTCCGCCGCACTCGACGCCTGTGGAAACCCGGATCATCAACTTATCCGCTTCATTCCGGAAGAAGACTTGACTCCGGGCATCGCTACCTGGAAACCGAGTGTGTGCACGCTATGTCCTGCTGGATGCGGATTGCTGGTACGTGTGATGGAAGGCGACGCCGAAGTGATGCGCAACGGACAGCTGGGCGTGATGCAAATGGGCTTGGCGAAAAAGTTGGAAGGCAATCCCGCCCACCCGATCAACCGGGGCAAACTCTGTCCGCGTGGGCAGGCGGGGTTGCAGGTGACGTACCATCCCGATCGCGTGCGCAATCCGCTGATGCGTTCCGGGCCGCGCGGGTCTGGGCAGTTTAAGGAAATTTCCTGGGACGAGGCGACGAAGCATTTGATGGCACAGCTATCGTCGCTGCACGCCGGAAACCTGCAGGGCCGCCTAGTTTTCCTCACTAGCCCGTTGCGAGGGCAGCGGAAGAACATCGCCGCGGCGTTTACGGGCGGCTTCAGGGACTCGAAATATATTGAATTCGCGTTGTTGGACGAGCGAGCGGTGCGCACGGCTAACGCTGCGAGCTTCCATCATGATTTGCCGCCGACAGTGGATCTGAGCCAGTCGAATTACGTGATCTCATTTGGCGCGAATTTCCTGGGAACCTGGAATTCGCCAGTCGCGCAGTCGCTTGGCTACGGCACGATGCGCGAAGGACGCGGAGGACGGCGTGGAAAATTCGTTCAATTCGAGCCGCGTATTTCGCAAACTGGCGCGAACGCCGACGAGTGGTTCCCGTGCGTGCCAGGATCGGAAGGCGCGCTGGCGCTTGCGATCGCGCACGTGCTGATCCACGACAACTTGCGCAGAGCAGCTGTGGCCGGATTGCCGCTCATAGAGGGCTGGCCAGAGCTTGTGGATTACGCGCCAGAAAAGATTGAAGCGCAGACGGGCGTGAAAGCTGCAGTAGTCACGCGGCTGGCCCATGAGGCGGCGGCGCAAACACCGGCGGTGGCGCTAATCGGAGACGCGGCGGCGGCGCACACGAACAGCCTTTCCAGCGCAATCGCCGTCAATGCGCTGAACACATTGCTCGGGAGCGCGGGAAAACCGGGCGGTATCCAGTTCAGTACGGTGTGGAATTCGAGCAATGGCAAGACCGCCGGCGTCCAGGAGAGGTCCGGCGGAGAAGCCGTCCGGATGTTGGCAGAGGAGATCGAATCGAATCCGGATTCGGTTGGCGCGCTCCTGATTTACGGCGCGAATCCCGTATTCGCCTCGCCCGCCGCCTGGGGAGTGCGCAAAGCGTTCGAGAAAGCGCCGCTCATCGCCAGCTTTAGCAGCTTCATCGACGAGACCAGCATCCTGGCCGA
Organism: Candidatus Acidiferrales bacterium; assembly: GCA_050747045.1. GTDB lineage: Bacteria > Acidobacteriota > Terriglobia > Acidiferrales > UBA7541 > Palsa-295. Next base: position 8,078 of record JBOGNC010000041.1, read on the forward strand.
TTTTATTTTGCCTGACAATTCGCCGCTGGAGTCCTGGATCGAGGACACTCCGGATTCGGGATCGCTTCGAACCGTGGTGAGCGTTGCGCCCCCAGCCGTTCTTCCGCTGCACGACACGCGGGCAATGCCTGACGTACTGCTCGATCTGGCGCATCAGCTTGGCGGAAATCTTCGTACTGCGCTGCCGTGGAAGACGTACGACGAAGCGATTCAGGCGGACTTCACGGCACTGTACAAGGCGAAGGGGTCGAAGGACGCCAAGACAGCTGACGATTTCTGGTCCAACGCGCAACAGCAAGGCGGATGGTGGGGGCCGGAAGAAGCCGCTCCCGCGACGGCGACAGCGTTGAAAGGAGCTGCTGGACCAGTGAAGTACGCTGCGGCGCAATTCGACGGCGATGCTGTCGAGTATCCGTTCTATTTCATGCCGTTCCCATCGCAGATGTTTTACGACGGCTCGTTGGCTGATCTGCCGTGGATGCAGGAAGCGCCCGATCCGATGTCGTCGGCGATGTGGTGCACGTGGGTCGAGCTGAATCCGGTGACGGCGAAAAAGCTGGGGATCAAGCAGGCGGATTTGATAGAGGTGGCATCGCAGCACGGCACGCTCCGCGCTCCGGTGATGATCACGCCGGGCATTGCGCCGGACGTGGTCGCGATGCCCATCGGGCAAGGGCACGAAAATTTCACGCGGTACGCGAGCAATCGAGGCGCGAACCCGATTTCAATCTTGGCGCCACTGTCCGTCGCCGGAGCGGACAGCTTGGCATGGGCGGCAACGCGAGTGAAGATTTCGCGGGTGGGAGAAGGGCAGCTAATCTTGTTCGGAGGCAGTTTGCGCGAGGAATCGCCGGAATTGAAGCACCGGTAGAGCGCCAACGCGGCGCTGCGGCGAAACCCAAAGCAGGTCGGAGAGCAAATGGGTCATCAATGGGGCATGGTCATCGATCTGGACCGCTGCACCGGGTGCGAAGCCTGTGTGGTGGCATGCCATGCGGAAAACAACATCGCCACGGTTGGCGACAAGCAGGCGGCCAGGAGTCGCGCGAAGCATTGGATCCGGGTGGAGCGCTATTACGAAGGCGATTTCCCTGACGTGAGAGTAAAGTTCATGCCCGTGCTGTGCCAGCAATGCGATGCGGCTCCGTGCGAACCTGTATGTCCCACGTTTGCCAGCTATCACACGGAGGAGGGTTTGAACGGCCAGATTTACAATCGCTGCATCGGCACTCGATACTGCGCCAACGCTTGTCCTTACAACGTGCGCTTCTTTAATTTCTATAATCCTGAGTGGGATAAGCCGCTAAATCTACAGCTCAACCCGGATGTTTCCGTTCGCGAAGTCGGCGTGATGGAAAAATGTACATTTTGTATCCAGCGCATCAAGGCCGCGGAGATCAAGGCGGAGGCCGAAAAACGCGATGTGAAGGACGGCGAAATTCAGCCCGCGTGCGTGCAGTCGTGCCCCACTACTGCGATGGTTTTTGGCGACTTGAGCGATCCGAACAGCCGGGTGTCGCGCATGGCGGCTTCGAGCCGGGGCAGCAAGCTGCTCGATGAGCTCGGAACGCGGCCGAAGGTCACATACTTGCAACGGGACTCAAGGAATGGCGACGAAAACGCCTGAACAAATCAACGAAGATTTGCTGCGGCCGCTATCGGTTCCGTCGGCGCGCTACTTCATCGTCCTGGCTTTCTTCGCCGTAATCGTCGCGGTCGCTGTGGCGGCTTTTTGCCGCCAGATGTACTCCGGCATTGGCGTCACCGGCTTGGATCACCCTGTATTCTGGGCGTTCTACATCACCAACTTCGTTTTCTGGATCGGGCTGAGCCATGCTGGAACTTTGATTTCCGCGATTCTGCGTTTGTGCAACGCCACGTGGCGGCGGCCCGTTACTCGCTGCGCCGAAGTCATCACCGTGTTCTCGCTTTCTATTGGCGCCGCATTTCCTCTGATCCATTTAGGGCGCCCGTGGCTGGCGTTTTGGCTGATTCCATACCCCAGCGAACGCGGCATCTGGCCGAATATTCGCTCGCCGCTCCTGTGGGATTTCTTCGCCATCAATACCTATCTGATTGGCAGCGTCACGTTTCTATTGTTGCCCATGCTGCCTGATTTCGCCTTGGTTCGCGACCGCGCAATCGGCTTCCGGAAGCGCATCTATCGCATCTTGGCGCTAGGCTGGCGCGGCACTCCTAAACAGTGGCACCGGTTGGAGACTGCGATGCATATCATGGCCATCGCGATTATTCCCGTGGCCGTTTCGGTCCACAGCATAGTGTCGTGGGATTTCGCCATGGCCCCTGTTCCGATGTGGCACTCCACGATCTTTGCGCCCTATTTCGTTACCGGCGCGATTTTCAGCGGAATTGCCGCACTGATTATCGCCATGGCCGGATTGCGCAAGTTCCTGCACCTTGAGGAGTATCTGCGGCCGATTCACTTCGAAAACCTCGGCAAGTTGCTACTGGTGATGAGCCTGCTCTGGCTTTACTTCGTTTTCTCGGAACGGTTGACCGGCTGGTACGGGAACGAAAAGTACGAAATGTCGGTGTTCTGGATGACGCAGCGGGGCAGTTTCTCACCACTCTTCTGGATTATGGTGTTTTGTAACTTCCTTTTGCCCATGCCGATTCTGGCGATCAAAAGACTACGCACCATCACCGGAACGGTGATCGCTTCGATTGCCGTGGTAATCGGGATGTGGCTCGAACGGTTCCTGATCATCGTGCCGTCGCTTTCGCACAAATATTTGGCCTTTAGCTGGGGCTCGTATCGCCCAAGCTGGACGGAGATCATCATCACAGCCGGCACGTTCGCGTTCATGGCATTGCTCTATATGCTGTTTGCCAAAGTAGTTCCGATAATTGCCGTATGGGAGCTGAAGGGCGGGGAAGCGCTGGAACAGCAAACCTCGGAGACGATTTTAGCTCCGAGCGAAGCCGGGGCGGATTGAAATGGCGAACGTCGATTCCATCTACGGACTTTTTCCCGATCCTCGCTCAGCGGACCGGGGCCTGAAAGTTCTCCAATCCGCGGGCGTTCGTCCTGAAAATATGCTGGTCATGTCGCCGGAGCCGTTTGAAGAGTTCGAATTCGGGCGCGCCGACCGCAAAACGCCGATGCCCTGGATCGCGGCGCTCGGCGGATTAATCGGCGGGATTTCAGGATATCTGCTGGCATGGTATACGCAGGTGGCTTATCCGATGCACATCATTTCGGGTGGCATGCCGGTCGTCTCGAAATGGCCCAGCGGTATTATTACCTACGAGCTGACCATGCTCGGTGCAATTTTGGCCACCGCCGTGACGCTGTTAATTACTGCCCGGCTTCTTCACTGGAAATTTGACGTGTACGATCCCGAAGTTTCGTTTGGCAAAATCCTGATCGGAGTGGTTGATCCCGCGGCGGACTCGCGCGCCGATTTCGAAAGCCGCCTCCGTGGCGCCGGCGCGGAAAAAGTGAAGGGCACCGGCCGCTTTAGCGCCGCGTAAGTGCTTGCCTTAGGCGCCCACCATACGAGATCGCGCTCTCATTGATGGCTCGCGGCCGACGCTTTTTGCCATTGATTTCTCGTGATTACTTTCGATTCCTTCTTCGCCATGTTCGACGCTGGAAATATGAAGTTATGGCCGCGCGGCGCGGGAATCGTCTAGAATCATTGCAGGTTGCGCGCCCGTAGCTCAGCTGGATAGAGCATCTGCCTTCGAAGCAGAGGGTCGGGAGTTCGAATCTCTCCGGGCGCGCCACTTCTTTGCAGATTTTTTTCAATCGCTTCCAAAGCGACCCTTGTGTTCAATTCGAACTGAGGGGCCCGCTAGAGACCAAATTTCCGGTAAGAGTTGCGCCTCTTTCAGCCGTCGCGGTATCCTCTGAGCGACGGTTGATTGCTGATTCAATACGTCGACCCGATCCGCCCACTTCCAGGTCGCAGCTCAGGGTTTTGAAAGTCGAATTACAAGTTTGCGAGCATTCTTGGCAACGACCTGCGTGCACAAGATGTCCCGGTAGACTACAACAACGACGGTTGGAGCGTTGAACGGAGTGGCAACCAGTTAGATAGTGGCCATGCCTTTTGCGTCCGTTCTGTAATATCTCTCCAAGGAGGGCGTCGCGTCGTTGTCGCGCACGAGCAACAGAGCTCCGTTCGCTGGTTCGCCGTCGCTAACGAGAACTCTTGCGCTGATTTTGGGGCCGGGGACCGGGATTACATCACCGTAGCCATGCGTAGGAAGCGGGTATACAGTCACAACGATTTTCTTAGGGCGCCCCTCGACAACGAGAAATTCTTGAATCCTCGTTTCCCACAAGCCATATGCGCCGTGACAATGAGCCTGTAGAGACCGGGGCGCAAATCCAGAGCAGGCACGTCACCCTGCGCGCCGGTCAAATTTCTGAGTAGTTCGTGCTCCTGGTTATTCAGATCCTGGACGATTACCAATTCGCTTTTGATCGGCGCTCCGCTACCGTCTTCCACCTTGACTGTGACCTTTTCTTTCGACGCCGCCTTGGCCAGTTCGGGCTCGCAACTCGCATCATTCCCAACACGAGCCCAGCCAAAACGGCAAGTCCCATCAGGCATCTCATGTACTTGTACTCCGCGCTTACAGGCCATCACGATAACTGAGCGTCTACTTTATGCTACCCCCCTCCGCCCACTCCATAAACGTGACGTTGGGGGGCTCTCGACCTGTGGCAGGACTGACACGAACTCGCGGAGAAAAGTTCTAAGATCGTCCCCTAGGGCGCGCCAATGGTTTCGGTTATTTCGCGTTTAGCGAAGCGGCGGACCTTGCAGGTTCGTGGTTTCGTTTTTCGAGCAGTGCAAGGCCGTCCAAGATGGTCCGCATCACTCGGTCATCTCCCATCGTGGAGCCTCCTAAGCCAATTAATCCGCTCGTCCGCAGAACGAGAGAAACGACCTTCAGGTGCTTTCCAAACAAGGGTTTCCCATGAAGTTGCGGTGGTTTGCGTGCGCGCCGCTTGTGTATCAGAAGCGATGGCGTGGACGCAATCTAAGCAGCGAAAATCGAAGCGTTCGGGATGCCGACTCATGATCCTGATTCGGTTTGCATCATCGATGCGTGTGGTAAAATCCCGTGCTTCATGCGGATTTTTTCACGAATCACAGGAATAAAGAACGGGTGGACACAATGAGAAGGACATGGAATTGTCAGTTCGTTGTTCTTATAGCGATTGCATTGATGGTGACCGGGTGCGGAAGTAATGCGCACAAAGCGGCGTTACTGCCACTGGCGCCGCCCGTCGATCCCACGACCGCAGCAAGCATCGCAGGCACGGTGAAATTTCAGGGCAAGGCTCCGGTCCTTGCTGCGATCGACATGAGCGCGTCTCCCGCGTGCGTAAAAGCGAATCCCTCGCCGGTAGTGCCTCCGGTGGTGGTCACTGGCGCGCACGACGCGCTCGCGAATGTGGTGGTATTCGTAAAATCGGGCCTAGGCCGCTATCGTTACCTGGCGCCGCAAACGCCCGTTAATCTCGACCAAAAAGGATGCATGTACGTGCCGCGGGTGGTCGCTTTAATGGTGGGCCAGCCGTTTCAAGTGGCAAACCACGATCTGACGCTGCACGATGTGCATCCCATGCTACACAATAACGCTTCGTGGGACGAATCGCAGCTGCCCGGTTCAGCTCCCGTGAAAGCCACTTTCAGCAAGCCTGAATTCGCCACTTCAATCGGCTGCATGATCCATCCATGGATGGAAGCGTACCTCTTCGTATTCAATCAGCCCTACTTCGCGGTGACATCCAAGGATGGAACCTTCGCTCTTAAGAATCTTCCTCCAGGAACGTACACGATCGAGGCGTGGCACGAGAAAAACGAACCAATCGACCAGACTGTCGTGCTCGGGCCCAAAGAATCGAAGGCGATCTCATTCACATTCGGTGCTTCGACGGTCGGCGGCTAATCGACGCTCTGGACGGCAGAACGGGCCGGACCGTCAGGAATCCCCAGGGCTGCGTTCGAGGTTGGCTCGCACTTGTGTTATGGCAGGGACTGCATCGCCGCGGCGAGCGTCTGCATGAATTCGGCGGCACGCGCGCCGTCGACCACCCTGTGATCGCACGAAAGAGTAAGAGAGATCATGGGTCGCACTGCTGGCTTTCCATCCACCGCCACAACGCGATCGGCGATGGCACCGACGGCAAGAATCGCGGCCTGCGGCGGAACAATGATCGCCGTAAACGCCTTCACCTGGTACATGCCGAGATTGCTAATCGTGAAAGTTGCACCGCTGATGTCGTGTGGCCGGAGACGGCCGGATCGCGCGCGCTCAGCAAGCTCCCGCCGCTGTTGGGAAATATCAGTCAATTCGGTTTTATTTGCACCGCGGATGACGCCAGTCACGACGCCGTCTTCGACAGCCATGGCAATACCTACGTTAATCTCATCGTGATACTGAATCGCTTGTCCGGTCCAGCTGGCGGTGAGGCGCGGATGTTTTTCGAGCGCTTTCGCGACAGTGGAAATCAATAAGTCGGTATGCGTGAGTTTTACTCCGCGCGCGTCGGTAATCGACTTCGATAATTTCTCTCTGGCTACGTTCAAGCTGCTCGCATCCACTTCGCGCGTGACGAAAAAATGCGGCACTGTGTTCCAGCTCTGCCTAGTTCGCTCGGCCATCAGGCGCGCGACTGAGCTAAGAGTCTTCGCCGCAGCCGCGCCGTCCTCCGAAGGCGACGGTTTTGCAGTCGCCGGCGAGGCTATATTCGCCGCGGCAGCGCCGGATTCGACGGCAAGAACGTCGGAAACGAGGATTTCGCCATCAGGACCGGAGCCGCTCAGGAGCGCAATATCGACGCCGCGCTCTTGCGCCAGACGCCTCGCCTTGGGAGAGATTCTGACTCGAGCCGGACCACTTTTGTTTTCTTGCCTGGATTTCTCTGCCGCAGGACCGGGCAAAGATGGGCTCTGCGCGCTGGCAACTACCGGCGAATTTGGAACTCCCCCAACGGGAACGGACTCGCCGTTTGCGAGAAGCCACGCGATTGTCTGGCCGACCGGAATTACGTCGCCCGGCGCTGCCTTCACGCCAGCGAGAACACCGTCGGCGAGAGCCTCGACCTCGACGACTGCTTTATCGGTCTCGACCTCAAGCAGGATTTCGCCTTTCGTGACGCTTTCGCCCTCTTGTTTTCTCCACGCGACGAGCTTTCCGGTGTCCTGCGCCATTTCCAATGCGGGCATCACAACGCTGATAGGCATAGTGGTATGAATGTCTCCGAAAGCTACTTCAGTGACAGCGACAGCTCAAAGCTGGGCGACCCAAAACCTGAAGTGTAATGCACGCGCTGCCGAATCAGAGGGACTCGCCTTCCGATCTTGCGCTTGCTTCGACGAGTTCGCGGACGTTCGAATTCGTAGCAGTTTCGGTTTCGCGCGTGGTCGGAAGCGGCCCATTTACTGTATAATAACGCTGCCCGGCAACCAGCAATTCCTCGGCGGGGAAACGGGTGATCACTTCGTGGCCCGTTTCCGTGACGACGATTTCTTCCTCGATGCGTGCGGCGCTCCAACCATCCGACGAAGGCCAGAAAGTTTCGAGCGCAAACACCATGCCCGGCTTCAATTCGTAATGTTGGTCAAGCGAAACCAAACGGCTGATCACGGGCTTTTCCCAGATGGCAAGGCCGATGCCATGGCCGAATTGAAGTGCAAAACACGCTTCTTCATTCGGGAAGCCGAATTCCTGAGCTTTCGGCCAAACAGATGCGACTTGCGCAGTGGTGCGGCCCGGCCGGATCAGGTCGATTGAAGCGTCGATATACTCACGGCATCGCTTGTACGCATCGACCATTGCATGCGAGGCGTAGCCGACGCTGAATGTCCTGTAATAGCAGGTCCGATAGCCCATGTAGGAATGGAGAATATCGTAATAGACGGGATCGCCAGGGCGCAGCACCCGGTCGGAAAAAACGTGTGGATGGGGATTGCAGCGCTCGCCGGAGATCGCGTTAACCGCCTCTACGTATTCCGATCCCAGATCGTATAGAACTTTGCTGACCAGCCCCACTGCTTCGTTTTCGCGTATGCCCGGTTTCATAGCTCGGTAGAGCTCGTCATAGGCGGCGTCAACCATCATCGCTGAATGATTCAGGAGAGCGATCTCATCTTGCGTTTTGATCACACGGGCATCCGACATCAACTGCTGGCCGTCAACGATGCGGATACCCTCTTTTTGGAGGGCGAAAAGAATCGGCATTTCGATCACGTCGACCCCAAGCGGCTCCTTTTCCAAGCCCAAGATTTCGAGTTCGCGTTTAATTTTTTTGGCTACGTCCTCGGCACGGCCCGTTTCGGGGGACATGGCGCCACGCAGCAGGGCGATACCAGGGCGGGAGCGTTCGCCGAGCCACGGGCAGTGCAGCTGGTGGTGCTTGGCCGCCGACCCGAAGTCCCAAAGGATGGGCTCGGAGTTACGGGAAAGCAGCGTGAAGCGGCTATTTTTATCCTGGGCCCAGGTGCCAATGTGCGTGGCGGTGATGTAGCGAACGTTATTCATGTCAAAACAAAGCAGCGCGCCCAGTTCTGATTTGTCGAGCAGGTTCTTGATTCGAGCAAGTCGCTCGCGTCGCAGACGGTCAAAATCGATCCGATTTTCCCAATCCACTGCCATCGTTCCATGAGTCGGTAACGCCATTTGCGTGTCTCCTTCGGAAACCGCTGATACGATTAGGATCGCCCGCACATACCGCGGGCCGCTTCAAAGACCATTCGCTCGGTTGGCACCGTTACATCCTCGAGGGGCGGAGAAAACGGGATGGGGACGTGCATCGCGCCCATGCGTTTGACCGGCTGATCCAAATAGTGGAACGCGCCTTCGGCAATCACGGACGCTAGCTCCGCCGTTACCCCGTAACGCGCGTAACCCTCGTCAATCACGATGGCCCGGGAAGTCTTTTTCACCGATTCGATCAGCGTCTCTTCATCGAGCGGCCACATAGTGCGAGGGTCAACTACTTCCGCGCTGATTCCAGTTTCTTCGAGCATTTTTGCCGCAGCGAGCGCCACCTGCACCATGCTGCTGGTGGCCACCAAGGTAATGTCTTCTCCCGGCTTTTTCACATCGGCGACGCCGAGAGGAATCGTGTAATCCTCAGCCGGAACCGTGCCCTTCAGCTTGTACATCATTTTGTCTTCGAAAATCACCACCGGATTATCATCGCGGATCGCGGATTTCATCAGGCCCTTGGCGTCATACGGTGTGGAGGGCAACACTACCTTCAGCCCCGGAACATGGCTGAACCACGCGTGAAGCGACTGCGAATGCTGGGCGGCGGAGCGCCGGGTGGCGCCGAGCGTAGTTCGCATGACGAGCGGTACTTTCCATTTACCACCCGACATGTAATGGACCTTGGCGGCTTGATTAGCCATCTGGTCCATCACTAGTGCGATGAAATCGCCGAACATGATGTCTACGACGGGCCGAAGGCCGGTCATAGCAGCGCCCACGGCGAGGCCGGTAAAACCCACCTCGGATATGGGCGTGTCAATCACGCGGTCTGTGCCAAACTCCTTGGAGAGGCCGGAAAGAACTTTGAAGACGGTGCCTGCTTCCGCAACGTCTTCGCCTATGATTAGAACGCGCGGATCTCGCCGCATCTCTTCGGCAAGCGCTTCTTTGATCGCTTCGCCTAACGTCAACTCGCGCTGCGCGGCCGATGGGTCCATGACGCTTTTCATCTCACGCGTAGACATCTTGCTGAACCTCGCTGGGGTCGGGATATGGAGCCGCCAACGCGAACTGAACGGCCGCGTCGATCGTTGATTTTACCTCCGTACCGATCGCTTCCAGTTGAGCATTGCTCGCGTGATTCCGGGCGACGAGCCAATCACTAAATAGCTTGATCGGATCGCGCTCCGACATCCACTTTTGCTCTTCCTGCTTGCTTCGGTAGTACTCGCGGCTTACGTCGCCCACATGGTGGCCACGGTATCGATACGTATTGCAGAGAAGAAACGAGGGGCCATTGCCTTCGCGTGCGCGATCGACGACGGTTTTCGCGGCGGCGTAAACGGCTCGGACGTCTTGCCCGTCAACTTTTTCGGCCTGAATCCCGAAAGCTTTGGGCCGGTCGAGTACGTCGCCGGCGGTCGTTTCGGAATAGTGCGTATATTCGTTGTAGGTATTGTTCTCGCAAACGTAAATCACCGGTAGTTTCCAAAGCTGCGCCAAATTCATAGATTCGTAGAGCACGCCTTGGCCAAGCGCGCCTTCTCCGAAGAAACAAACCGCCACCCGTCCATTCCCAAGCTGCTTCGCGGAAAAGGCGGCGCCTGTGGCAATTCCTGTACTGCCGGCAACAATTGCATTGGCGCCCAGGTTCCCGGTGGCCGGATCGGCGATATGCATAGAACCGCCTTTCCCTCGGCAATAACCTGCTTCTTTCCCCAAAAGCTCGGCGAACATCCGATCGGGCGAAGCTCCCTTTGCAAGGCAGTGACCGTGTCCGCGATGAGTGCTGGTGATGTAGTCGTCAGAACGCAAAGCGGAACAGATGCCGACCGCGATGGCTTCTTCTCCAATGTACAGGTGAGCGAGGCCGGGCATTAGCGCGCGCGTGTACAGATCGTTTACCTGCTCCTCGAAAAGCCGGATCGCCAGCATCTGCCTATACATATGCAGGTATTGCTCCGCTTCGTTTACGGCGACAGGGCTATTCGGTTTGTCTATGACGTTTTTTTTGTTTGCCATGATCTCTCGACGCTTCGTCCTATCCAAGGCGACATGCTTGCGAGCAGTTTGGGCTACACCTGCAGTGCAGGGGCAATCATACTCGTACGCGGCAGGATTCTAGGCCCAGGCTCTGCATCGGTCAAGAGCCGAACTGTAAGCTTAATTTTCTGTTATCAGCGAGGCGAAAGCGATTGGTGCGAGAGGATCAAAAATACTCCGGCCGATTTTCCTCTCCAGGCGTACAATTCCGCCGCGATGCACGTCTTAGCGAATCAGCCGGCGAAAATTGGAACGCACTTAGCTCGACGTAACATTCTGCCAGCATTTCCGATCTTGGAGGCGACATGAGATTGAAGACTGCGATGGAGATTTTCGTGGTTCTACTTGCGCTGACATTCGGTTGCCGTCCGGTGCAAGCGCAGGCGGCCACCGCAGCCGAACGCGCGACGTGTATGCCGAGCGCAGAGCAGGTCGCTCAGACGCTGCGTGCGTTTGCGCGGCGAACGCGACCCACCGCGCAACCCGCGCCGCGCAACGAAAGCGTCACGGCGATAGCGGGCGTGGTGGATGCCGGAGCGAAGTGGACGAAAATATGGCAACAAGGCGGCAATAGCGCCGACGGTATCCTCGCGGCAACCGACGGGAGCGTGGTGGTGGCCCAGGAAGATTACGACACAGTTCTGCGGATCGACGCCAACGGAAGCACGTCCGTGGCGGTATCCGGTGCGAAGGGCGTGGGATCCCTTTCGATGGACCGGAGCGGCCGTCTCTACGGTGCACTTCGCACCGAGAGGCCGGGGTCGACGAAGCCAGATAAAGATTCCATTGTGAATGCAATCGTGATGCTGGCACCGGAACACCGGATGATAAGCGACAAGTGGTCCGATGGTACGGCGCTAACAGTACGGCCAAACGACCTCGCCGCAGACAGCCATGGGGGTGCATATTTCACGACGGGCTGCCTCTATTATGCGAGCCCGAAAGGCGTCAGCGTGATGGCAGGCAACATCCGCACGAACGGCATCGTTTTCAGCCTGGACTACAAAACTCTGTACGTCACAAACGGCGGTGAACTCGTCGCGTTTGACGTACAGGGACCGGGCCGACTCGCGAACCGCCGCGATTTCGCGGCGCTCCCAAAGGGCAGTTACGGGGATGGCATGGCAATCGATTCGAAAGGCCGGCTATACGTCAGCAGCAGCGTGGGCGTTCAGGTTTTTGGCAACACCGGTAAGCATCTGGGCGTGATTCCGACTCCGCGCGGCATCATTAGTGTCGTGTTCTCAGGTGCAAATAAGCGGACTCTTTTCGTTGTTGGAAGCGGCGCTGAAGACGCGAACGGCCAACCGATTCGCCAGGGGCCGCAGCACACCGCCGCGACCATTTACAAACTGCCAATGATCGCGCAAGGCCCCAAGGGCCGCGCCAAATAGCAGCGATTCATTTGCTCAGTTCTCCTGGTCCTGGAGTTCCTGTTGCTCCTGCTTGTAGAACTGCTGGGCTTTTTTGTCGTTCGGATACCAGTAGTGCAGTTGGCAGCTCTCGCGGGGCCGGGCCGAGCGTCCGCTGGCGGAGAAAAAATCGTAAAGCGCGTCTACTGGGCGTCGACAAATCCGAAAGGGGTGTGTGATGGAAATTCCCGGTATTGAAGACCGCCTGAGCCGACTGGAGCGGCAGAACAAACGACTTCGCTGGCTGATAGTCGCTGCGCTTGCGGTGGCCTGCGGCAGTATTGTGCTGCCAGGTGTCTCGAGTCTCCGGGCTGAGCAGCCTTTGGAGCGGCAGACAGTGAAAGCGGCTAAATTCGTGCTGCTAGGTCCGGGCGGGAAGACTCGCGCCATCCTAGGGTTCGCCGGGGCCGTTCCGCGGCTGGTTTTTTACGATGGGAGCGGCAAAAAGCGCGCCAGCCTGGCGATTGACGCGAGCGGCCCGCAGTTCACGCTTTACGATGCCGGCGGCATGCAGCGAGCGAAGCTGGCCGTGGACGCAGAGGGACCGTATCTCGGCCTCAACAGCCGCACCGGAAGGCCGCACGTCTGGGTGAGCGATACGCCGACTGGTCCGAGCATCATCCTTCTGGACAAAAACGGCTTCGAATCCGTGTTCGGGGATATTGCTTTGCCGCCGTCGGAGGGCGGAAAGATGGTGCCACCCTCCGCTGCAAGCATTCACCTATTTAACCAAGGAGGAAAAATGATCTGGACGGCCCCGTAAGTGTTTCGAACGGGCGGTCAGATCAGACGCGGAGCGGGAGCGCAGAATACGAGAAGCAAGAGCAGCCACAGGATGGTCTAGAGAATCAGCGCCAGCAGCGCGATGGGCCAACACGAAACCAGCAGCACGCGCCACAGCAAAAAAGGCGCTGGGCCCCAAGGGTCGCGCTAAGCGACGACGGCGCTATTCAATCCCTTCCTTGTAGAGCATTTGGGCCCTTTTGTCGTTCGGGTACCAATAATG
>JBOGNC010000042.1:0-21158 GCA_050747045.1 Candidatus Acidiferrales bacterium
TCGGAGAGTTGATTGGCCATGCCGTTGTACATGGCCACATGGATATACGCGCCCTGGCCGGGTCCGGCCTGATCGTCATCGCGTATGTATCCGTAGCCGGCGTCGGCCCAGACTGTAATGACATCGGCTGGAATCTTTAGGTCTCCCTGCCGCATAAGCTTGTTGCCCTCCATCCATAAATCCGTGACGAATACGGCATCGGGATACTTGGCGCGGACGATTTTGATCTGGTCGGCAATGGCTTTGCTGATGAGCCGGCCCTGAGCCTTCTCGTTGCCGCGCACTGATGGGTCCAGCGCCGCATAGGGTTGGTCGGAGAGCCCACGCAAGCCAATCTCCCAGAGGATCTTTTGATTTTTCGGGTAGGCGGCGACGGCATTCTTCCAGGCATTCTCTATGTACTGTGGATCGGAGGTGAAGTTATACGGGATGTTGGCGGGCCAGCGGGAGACGTTGACGCCGAGAGGTTCGGCGTGGTGCTGATTGAGGAACAGGCCACGCTCGGCGACGATGCGGTCCTGCGGATCGTCCGGGAATGGCCACGTCCCCGCAACAATCATGTTGCCCTTCAGGCGCAAAATGGTCTCGCAGATTTTGTTCCAGACGGCGAGCGAGATGCCGGTGTGACTCTGGGGTTTGCCAGGAGCCCAGCCCGTGAGCAGATCCTCATCGTTGATGAAAAAGCCGCGGTACCGAAAGACAGGCGCCGGATACCTTTTGTCGAGCGAGGCCGGCAATGCAATCGAGTTGCGGCGAGCCGGCTCGTGGTCCGTCCAGTAATACATGGGGTCAACGCCGAGGAATTGCTGCGAAAACTGATAAATCGCATAGATGGTTCCGAGCATATCGGAACCTGCAAGCCTTATAACGCGGGTTGTATGACCGCTGTCCCAAATTGCCGAACCCGCGGTAATGGAGAAGGCTTCGGCCGCGGATGAGTGATCGGCAGGCGCTCCTGTTGCTTCGTCTCCCACCACGATCGTGACTGGACCGGCCTCCTGCTGGCTAGAGACAATCTTCGGCTCCGTGCCGAAGACCTTGCGCATATCAGAAGCCAGATCCTTCGCGGCCAGATCGACTGGACCAGGCTGTTGCGGACTCACCAGTATGGTGACGCCACCGTTAAGCAAAATGGCGGGTTTGGTGGGGCGTTGCGCGCGCGCCGTTGCTGCAGTGAGACAGAGCAGTGCGCTTGCGATGGCTGCGACGCCGCTGCGCCAGATAGCTTCTCGCGCGATCCAAAGAGTTTTCATCGTGAGTCACCCTCCGGTTGAGGCCTGAATGCTCGCGTTCAATTTGCCGCAGCCATAATAACCCTCCGGCGCGCTCCTTCACGCTTGTCACGAACTAAAAGTAGATTTACGGATTGCATACTTCGAGGCTGGACCGATCGTTGCTGGCGCCGCCGCATTTATGTTTTGGACGATGCGCCGAATTGACGCGACGCCAGCCGATGGTATTAAATGTAAGCGCTGTTTCCCTCCGGGGGAAGCAGCGCGGGAGGGTGGACATGCCGAAGTTCGTCATAGCGCCTCACATGCGTCTTCATGAGTGGGTTGCGGAAGAGAAGGGCTACTTCGCTGCCGAAGGGCTGGACTACGAATTTCACGAGGCATTGTCCTCTGCCCAGGCGAAGAATCACAATTTGGGCGACAAAGTCGGCGCGTATCAGACATTTGAAAAGGGCCGTGGTTCGGATATCGGCTGCGCTTGCCATTGGACAGTGAATGTGTCCGCTTCGGCCGGACATGGCAAGTTATATGCGGACGCATATTCCGTTTCGCCTGCGGGAATCTTCGTGCCGCCCGACTCGGAAATTCGTAATCCGGAGCAACTGGCAGGCGTGCCGATTTCCGTCGGGTATCAGTCTGGGAGCCACTACTCGGCGATTCAGGCGCTCGAGCAGTACATGAAGCGCGACCAGATCAAGCTTTCGTTCGCAGATGGCATGCTTTTCAGCCGCATGGAGCTGCTGATCGATCGCAAAGTGCCGGCCGCTTCTCTATTCAGCGGGCCGTATTATTTCGCGGAGCAGCTTGGATTCCGCAAGGTGATCGATACCACGTTCATGATGGCCACGTTGATCCAGCGCGATCCGGACATGGAGGACGTGAAGAAATATTTCCGCGCGTTGCGCAACGCGCAGCGGGATATAGATCTGCGCCCCGATCTTTACACGCATTACTACAAGAAGGAATTTCCGCTGCGCTTCCAGAGCACCATGGATACGCGACGGTGGGGACCGGGTGAGCGTATTGTCTTCGAGCCGTACACCAAGGAAGTCTTTGAACAGTCGTTCGAATGGATCGCCGAGCACAGCATTTTCCCGGAAGGCACGATGGGATCGGGGAAATACGAAGAAGCCTGTGTTTCGCTCGGGTCGAAGTAAAGATTCAGTCCCTCCGACAAAGATCTACAGCAAGAAGACGGCCGCAGCGCCCTCGCGGGTGCTTCCGTCTTAAAGTTGACAAGCGAATCCCCAATTCGCTTTGAACTGCATCTAACTGGCGAGTATTGGCCAGCGGCAGATGCGATCATCAAGCGCCGGCCAATCTCGCTATCCAAATCCTAAGGGTTTGGAAAGGTCGATATGGCCCCTATGATTCGATATTTCAGCACGCTCGGAGCGCTGCTTTTATTTCCTGCATTCGCTCCGGCGCGGAGTTTGGCAATTCCAAACGGAGACTCATCCCAGCCGAGACCTTCGCAATTGGCGCGCACATCTGCGATTTCGGGCGGGCCAGCGAACGGCACGTCGTCCCCGTCCCAGGACTCCGGAGCTACGGCCAAGCTGAAGGCTAGTTCCGCGCAAAAGAAAAAAAAGAAGAAGCTGCCGCAAGCGCCGCAGCCCAACCAGAGTTCGTCGTCGGCAGCCCGGCCCCGCCAGACGAAGCGCATGATGTGGGTGGTTCCGAATTTCGCGGCGGTCAGCCCCGGCGTGGAATTCAAGCCGATGACGCCAAAGCAAAAATTCTGGATGGCCACGCAGGATAGCTTCGATTACTCGTCGTTCGTCTGGACCGGCGTGCTGGCAGCCCAAGATTACGGTCTCGGTTCTTATCCGGAACTGGGCACTGGCGCTGCCGGATACGGCCGTTATTACTGGCGCGGCGTGTTGGACGACGTTTCCAACTCCTACTTCAGCGAAGCGATCGTGCCGGTGCTGACGCATGAGGATGCGCGCTACTTCACGATGGAGCACGGCGGGTTTTTCCGCCGAGTGGGCTACGCGCTTTCTCGCGTGGTAGTGACCTACTCGGATTCAGGGCGAAATACCTTTAACTGTTCGGAAGTGTGCGGAGATTTCGCATCGTCTGCTCTATCCACCACATATTACCCGCCGCAAGAACGCGGACTCGTCAAAATCAGCGAGGGCTTTGGCACCCAACTCGAATCGGCGGCGCTGAACAATATCGCCAAGGAATTCTGGCCGGACATCCGAAAGCACCTCTTTCGCGAGCAGTGATTCCGAATGCCGGTCGAAAGCCTAACGCTCGCGGCGGATTCGCGAGCGGCCACAGGTTCCGAACAAACGGTAGCCCGCAAACCGCGTTGTGCTAGATTTAGCGGTTGATGCCCACCAAACCGGAAGTCGAACGCGAACAATTAGATGCAGACGTGCTGATCGTCGGCGCGGGGCCGGCGGGACTCGCATGCGCGCTGCACCTCGCGAATTTGATCGAGCGGCACACGCAGGCGATGAAATCTCCCGCGCTATCGACGGAAAACATTTACGTGCTGGAAAAAGCGCGCGAAATTGGGGCGCACCAGCTTTCCGGCGCGATCATGGACCCGTGCGCGCTGCGCGAACTGGTGCCTGATTTCGAGAAATCCGCGCCGCTGGATACGCCGGTGACGGGCGATGCGGCGTATTACTTCACCGAGAAAAGCTCGTACAAGCTGCCTATCACGCCTCCGCCTTTGCGGAATCATGGAAACTACGTCGTGTCGCTAAACAAGCTGGTGAAATGGCTCGGCGGGCTGGTGGAGCAGAAAGGAATCAACGTCTTCACGCAGTTTGCAGGGCAGGAGTTGCTGTTTGATAAGAATGGCATCGCTGGAGTGCTGACCGGCGACAAAGGCGTAGACAAGAACGGCCAGCGGAAGCCGAATTTCACGCCGGGATACGAGCTGCGCGCCAAAGTCACGGTGTTGGCCGAGGGACCGCGCGGCTCACTAACGAAACAGCTCGTCGAGCAGTTAAAGCTCGGCGGAGTTAATCCGCAGATTTACGGCCTTGGCATCAAGGAGCTATGGGACGTGCAGCCGGGCCGCATTGACACCGGCTACGTGGCGCACACCCTCGGCTGGCCGCTTAGATCAGATCTGTACGGCGGTGGCTGGATTTACGGCATGCGCGACAATCGTGTTTCGCTGGGACTAGTTGTGGCGCTCGAATATCGCGATTCGCTTTTCGATCCGCACGAAGCATTTCAAAAATTCAAGACGCATCCGTTCGTGAGACGCATTCTCGAAGGCGGCAGGCTGGTACGCTACGGCGCGAAGACCGTGCCGTACGGTGGCTGGTATTCCATGCCGCGCAACTTTGTGGACGGCGGACTGATCGTCGGCGATTCGGCGAGCTTCCTAAATTCGCAGCGGCTCAAGGGCATTCACACGGCGATCAAGAGCGGCATGCTGGCGGCGGAGACGATCTACGAAGCGCTATGCGCCGGAGACACGTCCGCGGCGAAGCTCTCGGCGTACACCGAGAAAATCGAGCAGAGCTGGCTGAAAAAAGAATTGTGGACGGTGCGCAACTTTCACCAGGGTTTCCACGGCGGATTGTGGAAGGGGCTGATGCACGCGGGATTTCAGCTTTTCACCGGCGGACGCGGATTGATCGACCCGATGCTCAGCAAGCCAGGATACAAGGAATACGATGTGCTGCACCGCGACCGCACGCTCGTCGATCAGTCGACGCGATTTAAGGGCGACGGCCAGCTGACCTTCGATCGGCTCACCGACGTCTACCACTCCGGGACGCGGCACGAAGAAGACCAGCCGTGCCATCTGGTTGTAACGGAGCCGAGCATATGCGGCGATCGCTGCGTGCGCGAATACGGCAATCCTTGCCAGTATTTTTGCCCAGCAGCGGTGTACGAAATGGTGACGGAGCAAGGCGCGCCGAAACTCAAAATCAATGCGGCGAATTGCGTTCACTGCAAAACGTGCGACATCGCCGATCCCTACCAGATCATCAATTGGGTGCCACCGGAAGGCGGCGGCGGGCCAAACTACGAGGGAATGTGACGACCTGATCAGGACCGTCAACTCTTGGAGAGCCCAGCAAGTCAAAGGGTAATTTAGTTTCGCGCGAGACTACTTCGCGGGTCCTGCTGCTTCCACGTTTCCGAAAAATAGTCCCTTGAGGGCGCCCCAAAACCCACGCTTCTTTTTCGCCGGGCGTGTGGAAGGATTATCCGATGGCGATGCACCCGTCGCAGCGGATTCCTCGCCCAGTGCCTGCCGCATGGCTTTTGCAAACTGCGGCGCGTCCACGTGGCCGTCGAATTGCCAATCGGGCGCCTCGCGCGCTTCGCTTACGAGCAGCATCATCTCCGGTTCGGCGTCGGTTGGAGGCTGCGGCGCATTCGCCATAAACGAGAGCGCTGGCGTCACGTCTCCATGCAGCGTCCCGTCGATTTGCGGTGCCTCCCCTGCGGATTGGCCCTCAGAAAGCGCGAGAGGATGCTCGTCCTCTGGGTGCACGGGAATGACGAACACAGCGCCGGGTTGCACCGTTTGAGTCGTAGGTGAGTCCGAGCGTGCCTCCGCCGCGCGAACGCTTGCAGGAGGTGGAGGCATTTCAGGCGTGACCTCGGGTTGCGCAGGCGCGGCGCGCGCGAATTCAGGAATTCTCGCCGGAGCGCGAGGGGCCGGGTGTTCCGCCATCGGCGTACAGCCGCAGCTTCCAGCCTTTCCCGCCACCGGCACGAGCGTGCCATCATTCAGGAAAAACTCGCCCGCTTGCGGAACGATCAGCCTTTCGCCGGTGAACTGATGCTCGAGTTGAATCGCGCCGCTGGTCGCCAGCACGCAGAGAGAATCATTCACGTCGAGCCCGATGGTCACGTCGCGCGATCCGCCGTTGATGTCGATGGGTGTGGCGATGATCGTGGGCGAGAAGATTTTCAACGAGGTTTTTGCGGGAAGCTGTACGTGCACTCGGCCGAAATTCAGCGCCAAGGTAATGTCGTTTCCAGACGTGAGCATGGTGAATTTCGCCGGGCCGCAGATGTCCAGCTCGCCGCCTTTTAGCAGCAACAGGCGAGCTTTTCCCGAATGCACCGTGAGAACGCTCCCGTTCGAAACGTAAATACTGGCTGGTGTGTCGCGGGTCGCCACAGTGGCCGGCATTCCGCTGTCGACGGTAACGTCAGCGCCTTCGATCCGTCCGATGGGCTGGGTGGGCGAATTTTGCGCTAGCGCCGCCGAAGCGAAGCCGGCAAGCAGCGTTATGACCAGCGAACCGGCGCGCAGAAAGCGCACCACGGAGGTTGCGGAAAAGCGCCCGCACCTGATATGAAAAGAACGTTGCATCCGGACAGCTATACTATACCGCAGTGGATACCAGCTCGAAATTCGGCTCGTCGTCTGAAACCAATAGCGCGACCAACGCGCCGAATATCTCTCCCTCGGGCGTCGCCATGCCCCAAATGTCGCGTTGGCGGCAGATGCAAGTTCCGATCGTGGCGTGGGCCGTGTACTGGTTTTTGCGCGCGATTGGGCCGACCCTTCGCGTGGAATTCGTGGGCGTGCACAACGCTGCGCAATTTCGCGACAGGGGCGAGCCGGCCATCGGCGCGTTTTGGCATTGCTGCATTTTCCCGGCGGTGTGGATTTGGCGGTATCGCGGCATCGTGGTGCTCAACACGGTGAATTTCGACGGCCAATGGACACGCCGAGTGATCGAGAGGCTGGGTTTCGGTACGGCGCAGGGAAGCTCCACGCGCGGCGCAATCGAGGGTCTTTCCGCCCTGGCGAAACATCTCGACGAAGGACGCCACGTGGCACTCACCATCGATGGGCCGCGCGGCCCGCGCTACGTGGCCAAGCCGGGAGCCGTGATTCTAGCGCGGCGTACCGGACGGCATATCTCGATCTTCCACATTGGCGTGAAATGGGGCCGTACCTTCAAAAAGTCCTGGGATTCCTTCCGCCTGCCGTATCCGTTTTCGCGCGTAGTGATGTTCGTGGCGCCGCCCATTCGCATTCCCGCCGACGCCGGTAGCGATACGCTAAAGGCCGCGCAAGCCGAAGTGCAAGCCGCGCTCGAGCGCGTGCGCGATGTGGCCGAATCGTGGTTCGAGCTCAAGGAATCTCAGCGCGATGCCATTCGCGACGAGTGGCGCGAACGCTATCCGAATAGTCCAGCCGTAGCCCCTGCCTCGGCGAACCGCTCCGAACAGAAAACAGATCCCTCGCGCTAAATTGAACTGTGGCGCAACCTGAAAATACCGGAGTCGAGTCGCGATTATCATTCCGGACCAAGCCGCGTCAGTCAGTTGCTACGGATTACGGTGAGGGAACTGCTTTCGGTTTTATGAGACGGACACTTACTGCTCGCCGAGCTTCACGCGCACGTTCATCTTTCGACCTTTGCGCACGATGGTGAGCGTCACCACATTGCCGGGTTGCGCGCGATTCAGCAACAGCGTCAAATCGCTCTGATCGGTTACGGGATTACCGTTGATGCCCACCAGAATATCGCCGCCAACGCGCAATTGCTGTAACCCAGCCAGCACCACGCGATTGCCTCCCCGAATGCCAGCCTGCGCCGCCGGGCCGCCGGGCGCGACGCTCTCAATCATGATTCCCTGATCGACTCCCAGATTCAGCGCCTGCGCCAATCCCGGCCAGATTGGCCGCCCGGAGACGCCCAGCGACGCGTGCACCACGCGCCCATTGGTGATCAGTTCCTGCGCCACGCGTTTTGCGGTGTTGATTGGGATGGCGAATCCGATTCCGGCTGTGGTTCCGCTCGGCGAGAAAATCGCGCTGTTGATGCCGATCACTTGCCCGTGCGTATTCAGCAGCGGACCGCCGGAATTGCCGCGATTGATGGCTGCATCGGTCTGAATCGCTTCGTCGATGAACGTGTTTTCGTCGGTTTGTACCGTGCGACCCAGTGAGCTGATCACGCCGGTGGTCAAGGTGCTCTGAAATCCAAACGGATTGCCGATCGCCAGCACGCGCTCGCCCACCAGCAAATGGCTTGAATCGCCTAAAGGAAGCGCCGTCAACTTTCGCCCTCGCGCGCTGATTTGAATCAACGCGATGTCGTTGCGCTTGTCTGCCCCAATAAATTTGGCGATATAGCGCGATTGATCGCCCAGTGTGACCTGAATCGTCTGCGCGCCGGCCACCACATGGTAATTCGTCAGAATGTGCCCTTGCGTGTCGATCAAAAATCCCGAACCAGCGCCTTCTACCGGCACAGGATTCAAAAAGAAATCGTACTGCACCATGCGCGTAACGATATTCGCCACTGCCGGCGACGATTGCTTGTAAATCCGTACGTTTTCCGCTTCGATGGGATCGAGCCCCTTCAGCGTCGCAGCCACAGCGGAAACCGGCGCAGCCGGTGGAGGAGGAGAAAGCGCGCCCACGGACGGCGGCGTGTGCTGCCCGTATCGCGAGCCGATCCAATACGCGGCCAAACCGATGATCAATCCGATCGCTACCAACCGGATCGCACGCGTGCGGCTTCCTCCCAACGCCATTTCCTGCTAACCTCGCCTCAGTTTTGCGATTGCTTGATCGATCTGTCGTTCGGTTTCTTCGATCATTCCCGAGCAATCGATTACTTCATCGGCCAGCTTGCGTTTTTCATCGATGGGCATTTGCGCGGCAATGCGCGCACGGGCGTTCGCTTCAGCCATGCCCCGCTCACGCAAGCGCGCCAATTGCTGCTCCGGCCGGCACCAGCAGACCACGATACGATCGAAAGCGCCGCGCCCTCCCGATTCCAAAATCAGCGCCGCATCCTCGAACGCCAACTCCGGTCCGCCCGGACCATCGAGCGCGACGAACCAATTGGCGACCACACCTCGGATGCGCGGGTGAAGAATTTGGTTTAGTTTAGCGCGCTCTTGCGGGTCGGAAAACACGATGGCTGCGAGCTTTCGCCGGTCCACTGCGCCGCCGGGAGCCAGGATTTTCTCGCCGAAGTGCGCGACCACTTCTTTATACGCATCCTGCCCCTGTTCCAGAAGCTCGCGGGCCAGCGCATCGGCATCGAGCACGGGATATTCGCGGTCGCGCAGCATGCCCGCCACCGTGGACTTTCCGGAAGCAATTCCGCCGGTGAGCCCGATTCGCAGCATCCATCACCCGCGCGCGGGAGCCGCAGCCGGTGCGCGCGAGCCTCGGCGCATGCGGGCGGCTTTCACCGTATTGCTCATCAGCATCGCGATCGTCAGCGGCCCAACGCCTCCCGGCACAGGGGTGTATGCGCCCGCCACTTCCACCACTTCGGGATGCACGTCGCCGGCAAGCACCGAACCTTTCTTGCGGAACGACTCCAGCTTCTCCGGGAATTTCGCGAAGATGCGCTCGGCTTCTTTCGCGTCGCGGATCACGATTTGGCCCACATCGATCACCGTGGCGCCCGGCCGCACGAAATCCGGCGTCACCATCGCGGCTTTGCCGATGGCCGCCACGATAATGTCCGCGCGACGCGCGATGCCCGGCAGGTCCTTGCTCTTCGAGTGGCAGATCGTCACCGTGGCATTCGCGTGCAGTAGCAGCAGCGCTTGCGGCTTGCCCACGATGTCGCTGCGTCCGATCACCACCGCGTTCGCCCCTTCCATCGGAATATTGCTGCGCCGCAAAATTTCCATCACGCCCGCCGGAGTGCAGGCCACCAGAGCCGGCCGGTTGGCCACCAGGTTACCGACGTTCACAGGATGAAATCCATCCACGTCTTTCGACGGGATCACCGCGTCCAGAATTTTCTTTGAGTCGATCTGCTTCGGCAGCGGCATCTGCACCAGGATGCCGTCCACATCATCGCGGTTGTTAAGCTCATTGACGATCTTGAGCAGTTCTTCGGTGGTCGTCGAAGCGGACGGCGTCATGTGAAAACTCGCCAGCCCCAGCTTCTCGCAAGCCGCGATTTTACTGTTCACATATAGCTTGGACGCCGGATCATCGCCCACGCGCACGGCCGCCAGCCCGGGGCGAATCCCCGCCGACGCAAGCGACGCGATCTCGCCCGCTAGCTCTCCGTAGATCTGATCTCGAATGGCGTTTCCGTTCAAAATTCGAGCGCTCAAATCATAGCTCCTTGGAATAATTGGTATTGGCCGTGAAGCGACGATCATATCACAAGCGATTTACGAGACAGCCCGCCAGGGCACGTAAGCTGGCCAACGAAATCTTCGCGGTCGATACCGAATGCTTGCACCGGCGACGCGGAAGTGAGCTTCGCACTGACGCAGGTTTCCCCTGCATGTCGCTGTCGAAGCTGTGCTGGAGCCATCAGAAGCGTGCGCGCCCGATCGGCGCGTCAGGGGATGATACGTCGCGCCAACGCATCGTCGAGCCTTACGCACGCAAGGTGAACGCTGATGTATTTGTTACTTTTCAAGTATAAAACTTATAGTAGACTACCTTGGTTCAGGAGGCTCGCCGTGGACGATCAGGCCGAAATGGTGGGCGCGGCAGTTGGCCTTGGCTTTGCCGCCATCATCGCGACTGTGGCTGGTTTCGTTTGGTTTGGCTGGAGTTTTTCGGCGTTTCGTAGTCCCCCCTTGGCTATCCTCGTGGCGTATTTTTCAGTGGCCGTCGCGCTGATGGCATTCGCTGTAATAGCGGTGCGGCGAGGCAGGAAGATGATGAAAGCGCTGGGCGCGTCGCGGAGCGATTTCTGGCAGAAAAGACGCAAGGCGTTCGGCATCGTGGTTGCGCTTGAGATTGTCAGCTGCATCATCGTCCTCGTGCTTGTGGTCGTGTTCCACCGACCGAATTGGACCGCTGTAGGCATCAGTCTTGTCGTCGGGTTGCACTTTATTGCGCTGGGAAGTATTTTTGCGCCCCGCGGGCGTCTCTGGTACTGGGTCGGAGGCTTGATGGTGGGCTGGGATATTCTGACCGTGACGGCGCTGAGATCGTGGAATCCGACTGCGTCGGCGGCTATCGCCGCAGGGATGATTCTGTGGGCCGCTACTATTTACCTTCTCATGCTGTCTCTCCGCATTGTTCCTCGCGAGCGACCCGTCTGAAGGACTGCCGAATTTCCGGTTACCGGACAATCGGGAGTTAAGATTCGTTGGTCTTCGAAGCCGTTGGTCCTAAACTGCCAGACGGTGTTCGAGAATGGAAGACGCGAGGAGAATTTGACAAATGGCCGGAACATACAAAATCACCGAACTGGTGGGAACATCTCCCGTGAGCTTTGCAGAAGCGGCGAAGGCCGCGGTCGCGGAAGCCGCGAAGACGATTCGCCATATGGAGTGGTTTCAGATCGCGGAGGAGAGCGGCAGGATCAAAGACGGCAAAGTCGAGGAATTCCAAGTCCGGCTGAAAATCGGGTTTAAGATCGAGCGGTAGATCGCGGCCCTAGCGGCTTTTCTTGCGCGGCAATCTAAAAGGTAACGTCGCGGGCTTATCTCGGGCAGGGGTTCTCGAGACGCTAGGACGCAAATGAAATCAAGCGAGACGGGCTAAACTGTTCCTGCAGCTCGCGCCTTGCGCAGGCTCTCTTTGTCTTGACCGGTGAGCTTCCACGTGTGATGGACGTCACCGTCAAGATGCATGACTTCGATTTCGTCGCCCTTATTCAGCGCCAACCAAAGCTCGTTTTCGCTGAGTAACGGTTTCGCTTCCACTGTCTTTTGGCATTTGTCGCAGACTGCTTGTATCGGCTTCATGTACGTAACCGTACGCTCGCCGCTCAAGCAACGCAAGCGAAACGTAACCCGCGCGGACCGTCGCGAGGCACAATTGATTTTCTTTCTACGGTCGAACTATGAATTAATCGAATCGATCGTTTCAGTCGAGTCGAAGGCGCACGAGCGGATGAACGATCCGCCCGTGCGCCCATCTTCCACGCTTACGATAATCTAAAACCGGTTGCCAAGCGTCCGCGCGAAATTCCAGACGTCCATCACGCCCAGTCCGGCGGCAGGACTGTAGCCGTTACTTCCGTGGTAAAACCAGTTGTCGCCATCTGTGATTGGCTGCAACGGCGCGCGCGAGCCGCCGTAGGCACGGCCGGTGAGCGCGAGAAAGTACAGCGTATTGTTCAGCAACCCGAGCCGGTCCCCGCCTGAATATTGGCCGAGGAGGGCCGAGACGCCGTTCAGTTGCGGCGCGACAAAGCTCGTGCCACCCCAGCCCGGCTGTTCGCCAAACACTCCGGAAGGCTCCGAAGTGTAGTAAACGATATATCCGGTTTGCGGATCGGCATTGAACGAAATGTCCGGTACATTGCGGCCCGGGAAATACGGCGGCAGGGGGTAGAACAGCCCGATGCCATATTCTTCGTAAAGCGTCCCTGCCTGGAAAACTTGGCGGGGCTGGCTTAGCTGCGTGCCCGGAGTGAAGAACTGGTAGAGCGGTCTCGGAAAGAAAACGCTCACGCCGCCGCCTCCGCCGCCGGGAAAGATTCCGCAGGCGATGGGATCGGGAGCCCCCAGAGCAGCGCACAAGCCATCGAGATAGTCCCATCCCCACACCCTCTGGCGCGGAATATTGATGGTGTATAGCTGGCTGCACGATGCATCCAAGCAAAACTGCTGGATGCCTGGCAGCGTCGTCCCACCTGCCGCAGTGATTGCCGTGTCGCTCGCGGGATAATCCACGCTGAGCGTCAGGCTGCAGCTCGTTGGATCAGTGGACGAGTACGGGCCGAGGCAACCAAGGTCATTGTTCACGTCGTAGGCTCCGCCGTCCCCCGCCGCCGAGAAAACCGCTTGTCCCTGGATTGCGGCGCGAATGAGGAGTTCGTGAACAGCTTGTGTCGTGCCAACGGTACGCCCCGAAATTGGATCGGTCACTGGCGAGTTCTCGAGATTCTCGAACCATTCCCACGAACCCCAGCTGATGGAGAGGGACTGTGCCTTGTTGTCATTCACAGCCGAGGCAAAGAGGTCGACGAAGCCCTGGTTGGTGTTGGGCGCCTGGTAGACAATGATTTTTGCTCCCGGAGCGATTCCTCCGGACTGCTCGACATCGATAGTGGTCTCAAGCGAGCCGGAATCGTCGCTCGGTGCGCCAGGACCGCCATCGACGTTGACCACTTGCAGGCGCTTCGGATTAACCGAAAGCCCAAGCGCACTCCAGTAGGAAAAGGCATCGCTTGGCGTAAAGCTCGCCAGCGTCATGATGCCAATCGTGCGCCCCTTCCCCGACACGCCGCGCTTGTACAGAGGCTGCACGTCGTAGAGATTTGCGAAATCGGCCACGGTCAAATATTCAAATGGATTGCCCGTTTTCGTCGGTTTGATCGATCGCTGCTTGACCAGCGTTCGAGGAGCGGCCTGATAGAGTGGGCGGAAACTCGGGCGGCTGTCGAGACCAACTACGCCTGCGACCGACGCTGAAACTTCGGCGGGAATCGATGCTCCACCGAGAGGAGCATAGTACTTGTAGCTCGCGACCTTTCCGTGCGCCGCCACCTCATAGCTATGCAAGCTTACGGAGAAAGCGCGCTCAATATCGGCCGGCAAACCGGTCACTTTCAGCGTTGTCGCGCTGTTTTGTTCGACCGAAAGGCCGTATTTGGCTAAGTTCGCAATGATTTTCGCTACGTCGGCGTCCGAGGGCGCAAAGCGCGAGACGAACTGGTCTGCGGTCAGAAACTGATGAAACTCTGGATTTCCCGGCGTGTTGAGCGCTGTCAGCAGGTTCTCTGCGTCGTTCAGGTCGCGCAACTGCAGCGCTATGGTGACCGACATCGGTGTTGTGCCCGTCTGAGCGCTAAGCTCGCCGAGATCGACCGCCGCGGGTGTTGCCGCGGTCGGGTAGGGAACTCCCGCACGGGCTGCAGTCTGAGCCATGGCACTTGGAAGCATCCCTAGCGCCAAGAACAAAATAAGAATTGTGCTTCTTGAGGTTGTCACGGGACCTTCTCCTTACCGCTGATTTGCGCGGCTCTCAAGCCTTCGAGACGTCGGGTGAACAACCGCAACAGGGGACTGGGGACACTCGGTCCACGGTCGCGTAGAACTTCTTTTGACCTCGCGTAGAAAGGAGCCGGGCTGGCGCATCCTACCACGAGCAGACTTTGTGACAGAGAGATTGTTAGAACCCATCGGGTTCCCGTCCGCCTTTTCGCGCTTGCCCCGTAATCCACCCGCGCCCCGTTGTGGCGGCAGGGACCCCATTTGATGACCCTATCCGATTAATTACTAACTGGACGCACAGCCGCGACCGGCCTATTGGCGTTGTCGTTTGCGCCCGTAAGAATTGGCCCTAGAAACGGGTAGTCTGCACTCGATTTGCACGAGTTCAAACAGGACGGTTCTTTGGCGGGGAAAATCACCCGATGATCATTCCAATCGGACATGAAAACTTGCGCGGACGGCGTTGGCCATGGGTCACCACAGCAATCGTCGCGATCTGCACACTCGTTTTTCTGGCCACCAACAGCTCGATGCAGCGGCAACTTGCCCAGACCGGCCGTATCGAACTACACATTCTCGTGCTCGGAGCGCTCTATCCCGATGCGCCGATGTCCTCTCAGGCGTCCGAATTCGTCGAGGCTTTTAAGTTCGAGCATCCGCAGACATACGTCCAACTAGCGTCACCCACCCGTACGCACTACGCCGACAACTGGGATCGGCGCATCCATTCGAAAAACTTTACGGCCGACGATGCAAACGCGCAAATGGCCGAGCTGTGCACGGAATTCGCAGCGGCGCAAGCATCCTCGATTGCCTGGAATTACGCCTTTCATCCCGTCCATCCATTCCTAAAGACTTACATCACGGCCACGTTCCTGCACGGCGGTTGGCTTCATCTCATTTTCAATATGTGGTTTCTCTGGCTGGCTGGAACCATTCTCGAAGATCTGTGGGGACGCGTCGTGTATCCCATCTTCTTCCTGGCGGCGGGCGCTCTGGCATGGGCGGTTCATGGCGCCGTCTATCCCCATAGCTTCGTCCCCGCGCTTGGAGCGTCTGGTGCAATCGCCGGTTTGATGGGTGCGTTTCTGACGCGCTTCCCCAAGACTCGCATTCGGCTCGGTTGGTTTCTCCTGGTTCGCTTTGTGAAGTTCAACGTCCCAGCCTACATCATTCTTCCTGCTTGGCTGTTCATCCAGGTTTTCTGGGGCGTTCTGGCTCGCGCGCTCGGAGCGGAAGCCGGAATTGCCTACTGGGCGCACATCGGCGGTTTTGCCTTGGGCGCTCTAGGAGCCCTTCTGCTGCGCGCCATGGGCGTCGAGCACTCCGCGAACAAGGCCATCGAAGCTAAGGTCAGCTGGACCGCCGATCCCGCTATCGTTCGCGCCACGGACTCGATCGCCGGGGATCAGCCCGAAGACGCGATCTCCGCACTCAAGCCCCTCGTTAAGGAGAAGCCGGATTCGATTGACGCCTGGGATTTGCTGCTGCTGGCACAGGAGAAAACTGGAGATGTCGAAGGACAAAAGGAAACCCTCGCTGAGCTGTGCCGTCTGCATGTGCTGGCCGGAGAACTTGACGCGGCTGCTGCCGATTATGAAACGTATCGCAACCTCGAAGGACGAGCCTTGCCGCGAGCCATCTGGATGGAATTATGCCGCCATTACGAGAACATGCAGAGCTGGAACGCGGCCGTCGAGGAGTATGAAAAACTCGCGCAGACGTACCCCGCATCTCGTGCCGGCGTCTCTGCGCTCGTGTCGGCGGGGCGCATTTGCCTGACGAACCTTAACAGTCTGGAACGCGCTGAAAAGTTCTTCAGGGCCGCCCAAGCGTCGCCGGGACCTCATTCCGATCTCGACGCCAGCATCGACGATTACCTAAAGAAATGCATTCGCGTCCCCGTTTCGGCGGGACGCTACACCGGCTAACCGGAGATTTCCGCCTCGCGGCGCACCAGTTCGACGGGAAGGTTTAACGCCGGGCGTCCCCGCCTTTCGCGCGATTGTCGCCCAGCAGTGGACTTGTCAGCCTGGCCGCACGTACGCGCCGCCTGGCGCTGGGGAGGGAATCGATGAGAAAAATCAAGAAATTTGAACCGCTTTCGGTGATGCGCATTTCCGCCATTGCCTACGGAGCAATGGGCCTGCTGGAGGGCGCGATCTTCAGCGTCATGTTTTCGCTGATCCCGTTGGCCGATCCGCAGCATCAAAATATGCCGCGACGGTTCGGTGTTATGTTCGGTGGCCTAGCCATCGTCTTCCTGCCAGTCGTGTTCGCGATCATGGGAGCCATTTCCGGCGGCCTGGGCGCGGTGATCTACAATGTTTCGGCGCATTATGTGGGCGGCATCGCTGTTGAGGTAGAGTAGTAGAGGGAGCGCATCAAGGAAGCGCATGGCGATTATTGGCGAAACTACCGAACGCAAGCGGCGCGAGCGGGAAATGCGCGACGCTGGACGCCTTCCTCCCGGCCAATCGCTGACGCTGAAATGGCCGGTGCTGCACGAAGGCAGCGTGCCGTCGTTCGACCCGAAGACCTGGGATTTCCGCGTGAGCGGCTTGGTTGAAAAGCCATTGCGGCTTACCTGGGGCGAATTTACGCGCCTGCCTATGAAGGCAGTCACGGCGGACATGCATTGCGTCACGCGCTGGAGCCGCTTCGATGTGCGTTGGGAAGGCGTGCCGTTCAGCGAGGTGGCGAAACTCGCAGCGCCAAATCCCGAAACAAAGTACGTGATGGTGCAGGCCGAGCAAGGTTACACGTCCAACGTGCCGCTCGCCGACCTGATGCGCCCAACCACTCTTCTCGCCCTGAAACACAATGGCGAGCCACTGCCGCCCGATCATGGTTATCCGTTGCGCCTTGTGGTGCCGCATCTGTACGCGTGGAAAAGCGTTAAATGGGTTCGCGGCCTCGATTTCATGGCTCAAGACACTCCCGGATTCTGGGAAGAGAATGGGTATCACATGTACGGCGACCCATTCCGCGAGCAGCGATTCGGCGGTTAGCATCCCTGCATCGAGATTCCGGCCCAAAGGCGATTCGCGATCAACTTTCCTCAACTCTGGCCGATTGCGCTTTCGGTCCGCCGCTTAGCCTCGCGTTAGTCACGCAGTCGTGCCGACGCGCTAATCTCGTGCAGCGCCTTGCAGATTTTTGGACATCAGGATGCTGTGGCAGGTGGCGTCGGCTTTCAGCGGCCGGGAGGGGTGGAAATCCTCGGTGCCAATTTCGGCGTAACCCAAGCGGTGATAGAAGGGCAACAGCTCCGGCCGCAAACTTAGCACGGTAATGTCCATTGCATTGCATCCGCGCTCGCGGCAATAGTCTTCGGCCGCGCGAACCATCCGCGCACCGGTTCCTTTTCCTTGGTACAGCGGATCGACCGCGAGCATGCCAAAGTATCCGCGCGCGCCGCGCGTCTCCACGTAAACGCACGCGACGAGCTGCTGGTGCTGCCCGGCACAAACCAGAAACGCTCCCTCTCTCATCATTTCCGACACGCGCTGCTCGTCCGTGCGCACGCCTTCGAGAAACGTCTCGATCGCGAACGCAGCGTTGGTCACCGCAGCAATCGGTGCCGCATCCGCATCGCTCGCGACGCGCACCCGCGAGCCCTCATCCGAAGAGTGGGCGAAATTTTCCTGCACTGACATTCCGGAGTGAACGGCTCTACGCGCTACCTCCATTTGCGCAAAATCGCACAGATACCCGGCCGCCGACCAACGAGCGCAATTGCCGTGTATCGGCACGTGAAACGTGCCGGCGACCACGCGGAACGGGAAAGCGGACGCGTTTACGAGCGCCGCGCGTACCCTAAAAGATAGTAAGAGTGATGCGCAATCCGGGATGAACGGGATCGTACATGTAATATCCACCATCCACGTACACCACGTAAACCGGATCGCCGTAGGCCCATGCCGGCGGCCACGGATCGACGAACCTGAACGAATACCCGCCATATCGGAACATATGGTGCTGGTAATCGCTTCGGCTAACGTGAAACCGGTGCTGGCGGCCGAAACTGGCCCTGTAATGTTCATCGGAAATGCGGCCGTGGTCGCGCGGACCTGGTCGGGCGCTCGCGTGTTGCGGGTGACTCATTCGATGTTGCTGCGGACGCACAGCGTGTTCCGTGTGGTTGGTCGTACGCTGCTGGGGGCGCGCAGCCTGTTGCGTATGGTTCGGAGCTGGCTTACCGTGCTCCTGCGCTGGCTTAGCGGCCCTGTGCTGGGGTTTGCTTTCCTGGTGATTGGTTTCCGGGTGCTCGCCCTGCTGATGATTGTCCTGCCTTGCGTTAACGGATGCAGTAGTGCCCAGAAGCAAAAGCAATGCGGCTGCGGAGATCGCGATCTTCATGTGTATCACCTCGAGTTTCCAGGTTACCCACGCTGGCCATGGCCGACGACCTCAGTCATCTGAACTGTAGCGTTTCTACCGGCCTCCGCACAATGAATTTAATTTCAGACCAACACGAGGCGACCGTCGCGACGCGCTCGTCGCAACGCAACGTGCTAGTGAATTCCATAAATCAGGACGCGGAAGGTGCCAGGGACCATGCGAAAGGGGCGGGTGTGCGGCGGCGGGTTCTGAATGCGCTGGATGTCCGCGGTCGCCAGGTAAATGTCGTGCGTTTTAGGATCAAGGGCCATGGTGCGAGCGCCAATTTCCGTCTTCACGTCTTCGACCACGTGAAATTTGGTTGGCGAATCCTCATGCACCACCGTCAGCGAGGGAGTAAACCCGTTGGAAGCGAAGGCGTACATTGTGCCCGGATCGAACCGCGTGGCATCCACGCCCACTCCAATCGGCTCGGTGGCAAGGACTTTGCCGTTGTCCGCGTCCATGATCACCATCAACTTGTTGCGGCAGCCGGAAAAAAGAATGTGGTGCTTGGCGTCGATAGCCAGGCCGCTCGGATGCTCGCCGGGCGCCAGCGGCCAGCGATGCGTGATTTTCATAGTGCGCGAATTGATTTCGATGATTTCGCTGGTGGACTCGATGTTTGCGTAGACGTGTCCGCGCCCATCGGCGACCGGGAATTCGGGCTGGCCACCCAGCTCAATATGGCCGACAACTTTGCCGGTCTTAGCGTCGATCACCGTAGAGGACTGCGAGTCACCGTTCATGGTGAAGACGCGCTTCGATGCTGGGTCGTACACGTCGCCGTCCGCGTCCTTGTCGGCGGGGGCGCTGCCGATCACTTTTAGGGACTTCAAGTCGAAAATTCGAACTTTGGCGGCGCCGCCGTCAGTGACGAACCCACGATTGAATTCCGGCGCGAGCACCACTCCGTGGATCACGTTCATGCCACCCATCGTGCCCACGATTTTTCCCGTGTCCACGTTGAGCACCTGCACCTCATTGCCGTGCGCGATGAACAGCCGATGCGTTGACGGCTGAAATTTCAAGTAGTCCCAGAAATCATCGCCGGGGACGGGAATCGTCTTCAGTAAATGGTAGCCAGAAGATCCGGCCGCTGCATCATCCGCTGTTTTCGCCGGCGCCGAATTCCGCGCGAGCGCAGCTTTCGCGGAGATAAGAAGAAGTACCGTTAGCATTGTTGCAATCGTGAGCAATCTCGAATACCAGACGCGTTTCATCGGTTCCTCCTGAGTAGCGGCGCGAATTTTTCCCGGCACTTCGCTCGTTCCACCGAGCGCTTACCTGACGCGCAATGCGCGGACAAGGTTCCGGCATTGTATACGCTTGCGCCGAAAGTTTCCTTAATGGTTGTTAATTTCCCGAATAGAATGCGCCCCTTTGCAACCGTCGCGCAGGATGCCCTTCGATCGAGCGTGCGGGGGCAAGGAGCGTAAACAGCGGCGACAAGAAAGAACCCGCGCCCTTCGCTCCCATCCCTGCGCGGAAGACCGCGCCTCCCCCATCGGCCGAGACGGGCCGGTGGGGCCCCCGGGTCCGACGCCCGGAACAATCGCAAAGAGTGCGGCACGTCGGCAGCCAGCGGCGGGGTCCGCCCTGTGACGGGGTAGGCACGTTCCCGAGTGAATGTTTTCAACGAGTTGCATTGGTTTCTACTCGGCTGGCTGTGACGGGTAACACCCCAACGCGCGAGAGCGCACCACCTCCGCAACCGTCATCGGCACAGGGTTGGGAACGCCGGCTGTCGGGTGCAGCGGGCAGCACTGGAGGCGGCGGAACATCGATGACGCTCGGAAACGCAGGTGAATCGAGCGAGATGGCGACCGGGCGATGACCGCTGGCAGCGGCTTCGCGCCGGACGCCACCGGACGAGACAATGACATGTGCTGGGGGTTCGATCCATTGGCCCTCGTCGTTGATGCGGGCGAAGGCGTGGATGGCGCAGACGATGGAATCAGCGGTCGGCTGGACGAAATCCACGCGTTGGATGAGACGGCCGAGGGCGAAGCGCAGATTGCCGTTGCGGTGGGCGAAGAGTCCGACGGCGCGTGCGTGACGATAGATGGCGCGGCGGTTGACTTCGTATTCGCGGGCGATATCGCCGGGCGCAGTCCATTCAATGAACTCGGCTTCGATTTCGGCGCGGTCGGGATGCGAGCAGATGGTGCAGTGTCGCTCGTGAGGCGAGCGACTGGGGGAAACTTCGGAAGCGGTTGCTTTGGTTCGATTCTGCCGACCTGGAGAACGCGGCGTTTTGCGGGCCTTGGGTTTCGAGTGGGCTGACTTTTTGGTGAGCTGGGCGCGTCCGTTCGGCCGCGTGGCCCCGAGCGCCTCTATTTCGTCCATAAAGGCAGGCCTCGGCTGGCCTATCAGTTCCCTGGGGTCGTCGATATTGGCGAGGAATTCGGCAGAGCGACGAATAACATCGGCGACGTTCGCTTCGCCTGCCACGGCGGCCACGGTCGGCAGGCCTGCTGTGCCCTCTTGGGGTTGGATCGTAGGCGCGGGCTCCGGTATAGCTGTCGGCGTTTGGGTTGTTTGAGGCGGACGGGCAAATTGGGAGTCGATATTGGCAACGGGGTTCGGGGCCGCGAAGAAATGGAAATCCTGGAACTGGCGGCGTTGTGGGCGCTGCGGATGGCGTCTGATCATCTTTTATCTCCTTTAGATTGGTTGGACGGTAGGGGCTTTTGCCCCGGC
>JBOGNC010000043.1:0-20701 GCA_050747045.1 Candidatus Acidiferrales bacterium
GAGAGCGCGACGAACGAAAGCAGAATGGCGAGAAAATATTCCATGCTCGAAAGAAAGTAGCCCACTTGATGAGGAAAGTCTCTGCCGCCGGACGCACGACCAGAAATGCGAACCACCCGAGCTTCATGCAGCACGCCGTAAGTAATCAGCGAAAGCCCGGCGACGATTGCAGCGCCCATAATCAGCGGTCCATAAACGCCGATCGGTGTCCGGGCCGACCATCCGTTCGGTTGCCCATTGATTCCCCAATGTACCGGAAAGATCTCCGGTATTTGGTCCCAATGTGAACGCAAATAGAATGCCGCCGCAAAGAGAATCGCGAAAGGCCCCGCTTGCAGCAGCCATCCGCCGGGCAGATGTGCAGCCCTCGGCGCCAGTTCGGCTTCGCGAACCAGGAGAGGCTTCGCCGCGTGTGGCATTACGGCTTCACGGGCGATCTGAAACGCGACGAGCGGCGCAAAACCGAGCCACGCAATACCGAGGATCAAAAGCGGCCAGAACCTCGGATTCGCTCCCACGGCCACCAGCGCCCAACCGATCGCAATGAGAACCATCGAGAGAATCCGGTAGCGCCGCAAGATCTTCCGGCCCTCGTCCGATGAGCGAAATTCAGGGGAAACGGTCACGCTGAAATAGAGTCCGGGACGCTCCCACAACGGCAACATCCAGAAAATCGCCGCCTCTATGGCGCCAATGAGGATCATAAAAACGCAGAAGAAAAACAGCTGTGAATGCTCCATCAGTTGACTCCTCCAGAGAAGCCGGTTTCTATCCCGCGCTCGCGCGCCATCAAGGTCTGCTCAATCGTTTCGCGATCGCCGACAGATGCTCCGCGATCGAAACGCGCGGCACGCCATCCGCAATCGCCTTAGCTGCGAGTTCTTCCAGTCGCCGTGCAAAGGCCTGTTTTGCCGCGGCGCTCGCTCTGCGTTCCGGCCGCTTGCGAACGATCGCTCCGCGGCCTCTGTTCAAATCGAGCCAACCTTCTTCCGCCAGCACCCGGTACGACTCCGCAACGGTGTTGTGGTGCACGCCGAGGTCGATGGCCAGTTGGCGAACGGGCGGAAGCCGGTCGCCCGGCTCGAATTCCGCCGCAACCAGTAGCGCGCGCAATTCGCTTACGATCTGCCCGTAAGCAGGCCGTTCGGAACCCAGGTCGATTCGCAATATGGGAATGCCGCGCTTCATTGTCTATTGTACATAGACACTATACACATGGATTGCCCATGTAAAGCGAGGACTGTCGCGGCGTGTTCCGCGGCACAACAGGAGAGTTAGGGGATTACCGCAACAGATCTTCGAGCTGCACTTTTGCGTCCGTCTTGGCGTCGCGGTATTTGACGATCACCGGAGTGTAGAGCGAGAGATTCCAATCCTTGCCGCGCCCGTGCGAGATCGCACGGGCCCCGGCCACCACCACCGCATTTTCGGGGATTACCAATGGTTCGTCTTCGCCCGCACTGTATACGTTACCACTCGCCAGATCGTATACGGGCGTCGAGCGATTCAAGATCGTCCCAGAACCGAGTACGGCGCGCCGCTTCACAACGGTTCCTTCATACACGCCGCAGTTGCCGCCGACCAGGACATCGTCTTCGATGATCACCGGCAGTGCGCCAACCGGCTCCAGCACGCCGCCGATTTGCGAGCCGGCAGAAATGTGGCACTTGCGGCCGATCTGCGCGCAGCTTCCCACCAGCGCGTGTGAATCGATCATCGATCCCTCTCCCACATACGCACCCGCATTGATATACATCGGCGGCATGCAGGTCACGCCCTTGCCGACGTAACACCCGTCCCGAATACTCGAGCCTCCCGGCACGATGCGCACACCCGAATCGACGGAGAAGTTTTTCAGCGGAAAAGTGGACTTGTCGAAGAAGTTCTGCTGCGTGCCTTCGGAGCACATCTCCGCGATATGTCCCATGCGGAAGCCTAGCAGAATGCCTTTTTTTACCCAGGCGTTCACGCGCCACCCGGCTTTTACTGAGGCATCCGGTTCCGCGGCGCGAATTTCTCCCGAATTTAATGCGTTCTTAAAATGCTGAAATAGCTCGCGATCCGATTCAGAGTACCGTTCCGGATTCTCGTCGAAGATCCGCTCGATTTCAGCGCGTAGCATAGGCTCCTTGGACCAGACCCACGGCTTCCAGAGCGCTGCGAATCTTGGTTAAACTTTCGGGCCTGGGCGCGACCATCGGCAGCCGGAAAACGGGTTCCAGCAATCCCATCAACGCCATCGCCGCTTTCACCGGCCCCGGGTTGGTTTCGATGAAATTAGCTTCGATGAACCGGAAAAAGCGCTGATGAATTTGCCGCGCGGCCGCAAAATCGTTCGCCAAAGCCAGCTGCACCATCCGCGTGATCTCAGCGGGGATTTCATTCGACACAACCGAAATGACGCCGCGCCCGCCGATCGCCATCAGTGGCAGCGTGATTCCGTCATCGCCGGAGAGCACCGAGAACCGGTCCGGAACCATATCGAGGATCACCGCCATTTGCCCGATGTTGCCGGATGCTTCCTTGACTGCCACGATGTTGTCTATTTCCGACAGGCGCTTGATCGTCGCCGGCTCGATATTCACGCCTGTGCGCCCGGGAATGTTGTACAAAATCACGGGAATACTAATGGCCGCGGCAATGGCACGGAAATGTTGATACAGCCCTTCCTGCGTTGGCTTGTTGTAATAAGGGCTCACGGACAAAATTCCCTTGGCGCCCATGGATTCGAACTCGCGAGCCATTTCGATCACGTGCTCCGTGTTGTTGCCACCAGCCCCAGCCACGACCGGCACGCGTCCGTGCGCTTCTTCGAGTGTTATTCCCACTACGCGTTTCTGCTCGGCTGCCGTTAGCGTCGGGCTCTCACCTGTGGTGCCGCAGGGGACTAGGAAGTTAATTCCTGCCTCGATCTGGCGGCGCACCAGCCTTCGCAGAGCCTCTTCATCGAGCGAAAAATCCCGACGAAATGGGGTCACCAGCGCCGTGCCGCATCCTGTAAACATGTCCTGCCTCCTTCGCCCTACCCGCTCAAACCTGGTTGACGACGTCTCGAAAATCGAAAAAACCCTTTTTCCCGGCGATCCAACGGGCCGCACGTAACGCTCCCCGCGCGAAACCTTCGCGGCTCCGTGCCGTGTGACGGATCGTGATGGTATCTGCTGCCGAATCGAAGCCGATTTCGTGCGTGCCTGGATGCGCACCTGCGCGGTTACTGCCGGTGTCCACGGGCTTTTCGTATCCGGCTTTCTTCATACGATCGACGAGCGCCAGCAAAGTGCCGGACGGCGCATCTTTTTTCGTCGCGTGGTGAATCTCCCACGCCCACGCACCGTATTCCGGCTGGCGCGCCATCATTTGTGCAGCCTCTTCCACCAGCTTGGAAAATATATTTACGCCCACGGAAAAATTAGCGCTCCACACCAGACCTGTTCCGGCGCGTTCCACCGCCGTCCGCGCTCGCTCCATCTGATCGAACCAGCCTGTAGTACCGACAACCGCATTCACTTTCAGTTTCGCCAGACGCTCTACATTCTCGATCGCGGACCCGGGCGTCGAGAACTCAATTGCCGCATCGATGCCGCGGAAATTCTCCTCTATCATGCCCTCGAAATGCGAATTGTTGTCCACATCCAGCCGCAGCTTCACGTTCGCGCCATACTCCGGCGCTAGATGCTCGATCAGACGCCCCATTTTGCCGTGACCCACAATCGCCAGATTCATCTTCACTCTAACTGGGTTCTAATTTGTCCTTAATTGGTCCTCGCCAACAACCGCTTCACCACCTCGGAGTACAATCCGACTGCTTCCGCCAGATCGCGCTTCGAGATTCGCTCTTCCGACGTGTGCGCTACGTGAATGCTGCCCGGCCCCAGCAGCAACGGCTCACCCCAGCTACGCCCAAACACTGGCACGTCCGTGGTGTAGGAAACTACCGTTGTGGGCAGGCTGTCAACACTTGCGAATCGGATTGCCGGAATGTACAAAACCTCTTTTAGTTCCGCCCGCGTTCCCACCGCTCGCGCGAACGATTCCCGCACTGGCGACGGGTCGCCCACCAGCCGCACCAGCAGCTCCGCCTTTGCCGCATCTGGAATTACATTTGGGGCGCGCCCGCCTGAAACGGTACCAATGTTCAACGTCGATGCCCCGAGCAACTCATCTTTCGGCAGCGGCACGCGGCGGATTTCATCGAGCGCATCGAGCAGCTTTTCAATCGCCGATTCTCCCAACTCCGGATAAGCTGAATGCGCCATGCGCCCGCGCGCAGTTAATTCGAGTCGCAACGTCCCCTTCGACGCCAGAGCCAGTTTGTTTTCCGTGGGCTCGCCATTCACCAGAAAACGCGATCCGCGCGGCTGCCGCGCCGCCGCCATCGCCCCCGCGCTGTTCCGCTCCTCCCCGACAACGAAGAGAAGCGCGAAGTTTTTCGTTCCCTGACTCAGAAGTTGCTCCGCTGCTGCGACCATCGCGGCGATAATGCCCTTGGCATCGCAAGCACCGCGTCCCCAAATAAACTCGTCGTCTTCACGAGACGGGAAAAAGGGTGGCACCGTATCCATGTGCGTCGAGAGCGTCACGCGCAGCTCGCCCCACCATGCCAGCACGTTCGCGCGCCCTGGCTCCGCTTCCATCAGCTCCGCCTGGCCGCCCGTAGCCGCTGCGAGCTTCCGCAAATGCGTCAGCAAATACTGCGCGACTGCGGCCTCATTTTCTGAAATTGACTCGATATCCACAAGCGCCCGAGTCAGCTCGTAAACGTTCATTCACTCGCCTGCCTGATGCCGCAATAACGCGCTCGCGCCGCCTCATCCGACGGCATAGATTCGAAACCAAAGCTCGGCACGCCCGCGCTCTTTCGCCCGTCAATTGTGATGGATATTCGCTACAGAGAGAAGGAAGGATGCGCGGAAACGCCCGCTCGTATCTTCGCTCCTCGATAGCGCTCCATCCCGTTGTCAGGATGACAGTGAATAGGCTCTTCTGCCTATCCCCCAACCGCCCGGCCGCAGCCGCCGGGACGATTTCGGCGGAGTCTACATCCAACCCCTTTCGCCGCGGCCTCCGAAGCTGCTCGGAACACCGGCCCGGCTACTCATGGCCTCCGCACCTCTACCAAGAACAGCTTAAGTCTATGCGCCCGGAAGGCGCTGGTCAAGGAACGCGCGCATTTTCTATCGCGTCGAATCGGTTTAAATTGCAGTTGCCACAGCGCTTCGTAAAAATGCTCAGCGCGTGCCGCTCGGAATAGGCAAAGAATCGATTCCCGCATCTGGGACATCGCCATAAGCGCACGCGCAAATACATGACCAACAGAAGTGCTGCGTAACACACGTCCAGGATAGTTATGCCGACCCACGTCAGCCACGAGTCACCAAACGCGGATGCGAGAATTATGAAGAGGCCGAACAAAGCAGCCGTCGAGCCAAGCGTTGCCCACAATAACTGAGTCTTAAGCCGATGGAGCGTTTCCCAGTCTCGTTTGTAACCGCCCATTGATTCGGGGCAATCGTAACTCACGACGTCCACAGAGCTGAAAGAATATCGCTCAGAGGCTACCGCGACATCGCGCCTTGCCGCGCCGGTTTGCGATCCTGTTTGCCCGTCTGAGCGTTCTTGGCCGCCTGCGCTGCCTTGGCCTGCTGTTCGGCCGCGAAATCGGCGTACGGTCCCTTGAAGTCCTCGATCTTTCCGCCGTGGAAGTTCCAAATACGCGTGGCAACTTCGTCGATCAAATCGTAGTCGTGCGTCACCAGCAGCACAGTGCCTTGATATTTCTGTAGCGCGAAATTCAGGGCGTTGATCGACTCCAAATCCAAATGGTTGCTCGGCTCGTCCAGGACAAGAACGTTGGGTTTCTGCAGCATCAGGCGGCAGAGGATCAGTCGCGCCCGCTCGCCTCCGGAAAGTCCGTGCGTCGGCTTGTGCGCGTCATCGCCGCTGAAAAGCATCTGGCCCAGCAGCCCGCGCAATTCCTCCTGCGCTGCCTCTGGCTTAAACGAGCCCAGCCAATCGATCACCGTGGTGCCGTGCTGGATCGAATCGCCGTGGTCTTGCGCGAAATAGCCGGTCAGCACGTTATGGCCCCAGACGACCGTGCCGCCATCCACCGGAAATGCGCGGTCCTCGTCGTCGATGTAGCCGGTGGCGTCGCGCACCAGGCA
The DNA here is from genome assembly GCA_050747045.1 of Candidatus Acidiferrales bacterium. Classification (GTDB taxonomy): domain Bacteria; phylum Acidobacteriota; class Terriglobia; order Acidiferrales; family UBA7541; genus Palsa-295. The sequence goes on from JBOGNC010000043.1 coordinate 6,165, forward strand.
TTTCAGCAACGTGGTTTTGCCCGCGCCGTTGCGTCCTGTCAGCGCGATTTTTTCGCCGCGCGCCACGTGCGCCGAAAACGGCGGGACCACCTTCACGCCGTCGTACGATTTCGCGATGCTGCGGATCTCGATGGGATTTTTCCCCGAATGCTGATCGAGCTGGAATCGAATGAACGGCCGCGCGATGTTGGATTTCGCAAGCGTTGTGGTTTGCAATCGTTCCACCTCTTTCCTGCGCGAAGTGGCCTGCGCTGAACGCGTTCCAGCGGAAAACCGCGCGATGAACTCCTGCAACTGCGCGATTTTCTTTTCCCGCTGCGCGTTTTCGGACTCAATCCGCTCGCGCACGGACGTCTTCGCCAGCACCATGTCGTCGTAGCCGCCGTTGTACATGATCACGCACTGGTAATCGATGTCCGCCGTGTGCGTGCAAACGCTGTTCAGAAAATGCCGGTCGTGCGAGATAACGATCAGCACGCCGTCGTAGTCGCAGAGATAGTCCTGTAGCCAGTGAACCGAATCGAGGTCCAGGTGGTTGGTCGGCTCGTCCAAGAGCAGCGCCGAAGGATTCCCGAAAAGCGCCTGGGCCAGCAGCACGCGAACTTTCTGACCGCCTTGCAGTTCGCCCATCTTGCGCTCGTGCAACTCGTCCGGGACATCCAAGCCGTCGAGCAACCGGCCCGCATCCGCTTCGGCCGTGTACCCGCCTTCCTCGCCAACGATCCCTTCCAGCTCGCCCAACCGCATGCCATCTTCGTCCGTTAGCTCCTCGTGGGGCTTGGCGTAAAGCGCGTCGCGTTCGACCAGCGCGTCCCACAACGGAGCATTGCCCATGATTACGGTGTCGATCGCCCGGAATTCGTCGAACGCAAACTGATCCTGCCGCAGCACGCCGAACTTTTTCGGCCGCGAGACGTCGCCCTGGCTGGCCTCGATCTCCCCGGTCATGATGCTCATGAGGGTGGACTTGCCGGCGCCGTTTGGCCCGGTTATGGCGTACCTGCGCCCCGCGAGAAACGAGCAGTTGACTCCCTCGAAGAGGACACGCGCCCCAAAGCGCATCGAAATGTTCGTCAGTGAAAGCACAATCCCTAATTATACCGTAGCTCTGCTCATTTGCGTGCCACGGAGTCGCATTCTGGAAACCGACAACCTGTCGTTAACAGCCGTCAAAAAAGACCGGGAGAGAAATTCTTGCGCGCCGGGCCAGGCTCCACGGTAACTTTTGCCGCACACTCGGCGCCATAAGGGTCTGGCGCGGAGTCCTGCGGCCATATAATCTGTCACTTCTCTACTCCTTGGTTAGGTAACGATGAAGTATCGCAATATTTTCGAAACGGTGCGGGGCACGTCCGCAGCGAAACCTTTTCAGAGTGTTTTGGCAGGAGCGTTCACTGGTTTCCTCGCGCTCGCCATGTTGGTTTCGGTTCGGGTGGGGTTTGACTTCGTCAAGGAATTCCAATTTGAAAGCGCCGCCAAACGAGAAGCTCAGCTTGCCGCGGCCACGGGCCGCACTGAAAGCGATATTCGCGGCTCCTTATGTCAAAAAGCGCAAATCCTTGGCCTACCCGTCGATCCAAATTCAATTGAAGTACGCGTCACACCGGCCCCGGCCGACGATCAGGACACGGGGAGCCTACTCACAATGCTCGGAGTGCAAAGAAGGATCGTCAGAACCGGGCACGTTGAGATTGCCATCTCGTACGACCTCCCCTACCGCTATCCGGGCGGAACGGCAATGATTCACTTCCACTTTGCTGTGAGTGATCAAGACATCTGAGCCGTTCGCACTCCGCGAGCCAGACTGACCGCCTGCATGATCTGGCGATCGCCATAGCTCTCGCGTGGCTTTTCCCGCAAATATTCGTATGATGTTTGCCCATGAATCTTTTCAACCGGATCAGAGCCTGGCGACCCTGCGTTTCAAGTTGCAGCCGCCGCTCCAGAGAGGCTCACGCACGGTGAACTCCGCGTTTGCGTCGAGACGAACTTCGCGCGCGCGTAACCCCAGGCGTAGCCTCGATCCCGCGCGCTTCACGCCGCAGTACGACTACCGCGCGGTCGGAAGCGGATCGGAAAAGGAAGAAATTCTATTCTGCGAAGGCGTGGCCATGCAGCGCATCGCAGAGGAGATCGGCACACCTACCTACGTCTACAGCCGAGCCTCGATCAAATCTGCCTACCAACTGCTGGACCGCGCCTTCGGCTCGCTGCCGCATTCGATTTGCTACGCCGTTAAGGCAAACAGCAATCTCGCTATTTTGCGCGTGCTCGCCCGGCTAGGCAGCAGCTTCGATATCGTTTCCGGGGGCGAACTTGACCGTCTGCGCCGGATCAACGTTCCTGGCAGCCGCATCGTCTTTTCTGGTGTGGGCAAATCGCGTGACGAGATTCGCGATGCCTTGCGCTACCCCGGTTCACGCGCCGGTCGTGGCGGCATTCTGATCTTCAACATCGAATCTGCCGCGGAACTCGACGTTTTCCTTCACGAAGCCGCACGGCACGTCGCCGCCGGGGGCAAGAAACCATCTGCTGCGATCCGCGTGAATCCCGACGTTCTCGCCGGCGGCCACCCGCATATCTCCACGGGCCAGCATCATCACAAGTTCGGCATCGATTGGCCCGAAGCCCGCCGCCTCTATCTGGCGCACGCGAATTCTCCTGTCATGGTATGGAGCGGCATCAGCTCCCATATCGGCTCGCAAATTTTGTCCGTCGCGCCATATCGTCAGGCGGTGTCGAGACTTGCTGGTTGGGTTCGGGACCTCGATCGCAACGGAGTAGCGCTCGAATCCGTCGATATCGGAGGCGGCTTCGGCATTCGTTATACGGACGAAACGCCCGTTGTGCCGAAATCCTTGGCACGCGCGCTCGCTGAAGTGATTCGCCCGCTCGATTGCCGGTTACTGATCGAGCCCGGTCGCGCTCTGGTGGGACCTGCGGGCGTGCTCCTCACTCGCGTTCTCTACGTGAAGGAAACTCGCGGGAAAAAATTCATCATTGTCGATGCCGCGATGAACGATCTCATCCGCCCCGTTCTGTACGACGCTCTGCATCCGATAACGCCCGTGCGGCGCACAGCAAGATCCGAGCGCTCGATCGAGCCTGTCGACATCGTTGGCCCCGTCTGCGAGAGCGGCGATTTTCTGGCCCGCGATTTGCCGCTGCCGCCCGTCGAAGCGGGCGATCTTCTGGTGATTTGGGCCGCCGGGGCCTACGGCTTCGTGCAATCCTCGAACTACAACGCGCGCCGCCGCCCGGCCGAAATTCTCGTCGAGGGCCGCCGGTTCCGCGCTGTGCGCCGCCGCCAGAACTACGACGATCTCGTCCGCGGCGAAGAGGCATAGCGAACGTGGCGTTCTTTCCGGCGTTCCTCAAACTCGCGGGGCGTCGCTGCCTCGTTGTCGGAGCTGGCAAAGTAGCGGAGGAAAAGATCTCCGGGCTGCTCCTGACCGGCGCGGTAATTCGCGTGGTCGCTCCGCAAGCAACGCCGCGCATCCACGCATGGGCCCGCCTGAAAAAGGTTCGCTTGATTGTGCGCCCGTTCCGTTCAAGCGATCTTTTGGGCGCATTCTTGGTGGTCGCGGCGACTTCTTCCCGCGTCCTTCACGCCACCATCTACGTCCAGGCGCGCCGGCGAGGAGTCCTGTGCAACGTGGTGGACGACCCTGACCACTGTGACTTCTATTACGGCGCGGTAGTACGCCGCGGCGCGCTCCAAATCGCTATATCTACCGAAGGCCACAGCCCCGCGCTCGCACAGCGGCTCAAAAAACAAATTGCGCGCGAATTCGGCCCGGAATACGAGTCGTGGCTGGCTGAAATCGGGGAAATACGAAAGCAACTATTCGCGGAGGGAAAAGTATCGTCTGCACGCCGCAAGTCTCTGCTTCATCGCCTCGCAAGCGAAAGTTCTTTCGTCGAATTTCAGCGCCGAATAAAACGGAAGCGGAAACACTCGCGCAAATCAGATTAACAGTTGATTACAAAGCTGATTCACAACGAATTGGCCTTTTTCATCGGAAAGATGAATCAAACCCATCGATAATTCGACGAACGACGCTCGCGGTTCGCCTGATACGATTTCTCACCTTCGCCGATGCGGCCGGTTCACGGCATTCCCCCACCCCCACCTTCCGTGCCCGGCCGCTCTTAATTCAGAAGAACAATCACCCGCTAGCGCGCTCGCGTTTCTGAGCCACGATTTCTGCTGCTCGCCGTCCGGCCTCGTTTACAAGGAAACCCATCTTGGGGTGCTCTGGCTCAAAATCGACATGCAACTTTTCGTCGCGTAGTTCTTGCGAAGTCATCGGCCCGATCGACCCCACGGCGATTCGCGCGAACGCGCCGCGAATTTGCTCCTCGATATTCATTTCGCGTGCGATTCGCAACAAGTGCTCCACTTGAATCGAAGTCGTGAACAGCGCCACATCGATTCCTCCGCGCGCGACCTCTTGCACAGCCGCGCGTAGCGGTCCTGTGTCCTCCGGCAGCGCCCATCGATACGCCGGCACGCGCGTAATCTTTGCGCCGCGCTCCCTTAGCCCTTCGAGAAGCTCAGAGTTCGACGAACCATATTCCTGCACAGCAACGCTTCGCCCCTGGAGTGGAAGCGCATCCGCTTTTTCATCCAGGACGCGCAGCAAATCCTTCCACGTATTCGGCTCTGGCACGGTCAGCGTTACCGGGACACCTAGTTCCTTCAGCGCCGCTACCGGCTTCGGCCCGCGCGCCACCACCGCGATTTTCTCAAGCGCTGCACGGAATTCTTCTAGCGGGTAGACTGTTTCCGCCACGCGCGCCAGCGCCTTCGTTCCCACGCCCGTAAGGAAAATCACCATACTGAATCCGCCCGCAGCGAGTCTGCGCGCGAACTCAAGCGCTTCGGTGTTCGATTCGAGCGGAATTTCGTGCATCGACGGCGCCACGATGGCCCGACCCCCGTAGCTTTCGATCAACTTGCTCATCTCCGCGGCGCGCCGACTTTCCAACGAAAGCACGCGCAGTCCCGCGAGCCCGTTCTGTTTGTTTCCAGTTTCCATGCCGTACCGATCAACCTGGCGAAATCCGATAAATTCAAATCAGTGCCGAAAATGCCGCACTCCTGTCAACACCATCGCCATTCCTAACTTATTCGCTGCTGCAATCGAATCCGTGTCGCGCACCGATCCTCCCGGCTGGATCACCGCCCTCGCTCCCATTTTTCCCGCCGCTTCCACGCAATCCGAAAACGGAAAGTACGCGTCCGACGCCATCACGCTGCCTTCGAGCGACAGTTTCGCCTCCGCTGCCTTCATGCCCGCGATCTTCACGGAGTCGATGCGGCTCATCTGCCCCGCGCCGATTCCCACCGTCACTCCGTCTCGCGCAAACACGATGGCGTTCGACTTCACGTGCTTGCACACCGTCCACGCAAACACCAACTCGCGCAGTTCATCCGCCGTCGGCGCGCGCTCCGTTGCCACCTTCAATCCCGCCTCTTTGAGTTGGTGCCGGTCCGGCTCTTGGACCAGAACTCCTCCGGCAATGCGCTTCAATTCCAGCTCCGCCGGAGCCGCTTCGCGCGGCATTTCCAGCAGCCGCAGATTTTTCTTCGCCGTTAATTTTTCCAGCGCCGCGGGCTCGTATCCCGGCGCGGCCACACACTCCACGAACAGCTTGGCCACTTCCTCTGCGGTGGCCGCATCAATCGCGCGATTGAACGCCAGCACGCCACCGAACGCTGACACAGGATCGCACGCCAGCGCCTGCACGTAGGCGTCGCGCAGCGATTCCTGCTCCGCCGCGCCGCACGGATTGTTGTGCTTGATAATGGCCACAGCAGGCCGCCGAAACTCGCTCGCCAGCGCCCACGCCGAATCAAGGTCTACTAAATTATTGTAAGAAAGCTGTTTGCCTTGCAGCTGCTTCGCCGCGGCGAATCCTGCTGCCGGACATCCCGCAGGCACGTACAGTGCCGCCGCCTGATGAGGATTCTCTCCGTACCGCATCGTTTCCCGGCGTTCTAGAGCCACATGCAGGCGATGCGGCAATTTTTCGGCTGGCCTGATCGCTACCTTACTGTCCGCTGCGAGCCGCTCAAGCTCGGTCGCGATTTCGCCGTCGTAGCGCGCCGTCCTTCCAAACGCCTTCCGCGCCAGATCCAGCCGCGTGGCCAAACTCAGCTCGCGTTTATCTCGAAGCTCCACGGCTACAGCTGGATAATCCGCTGGATCGGTGATTACGCCCACGCTCTGAAAATTCTTCGCCGCCGAACGCACCATCGCTGGTCCGCCGATGTCGATGTTCTCGACCAGTTCTTCGGCGGTCACTTCCGGCTTCGCGGCGGTCGCCGAAAATGGATACAAATTCACCACCACCAAGTCGATTGGCTCAATCGCATGCTGTGAAGACTCACGCTTGTCGTCCGCCTTCCCGCGCTGGAACAGTATTCCGCCGTGGATCTTCGGATGCAGCGTCTTCACGCGCCCGCCCAGCATTTCTGGCCAGCCGGTAAGCTCCGCCACGTCGCGCACCCTAACTCCGGATTCGCGCAGCAACTTCGCGGTGCCGCCCGTGGAAACGATTTCGATCCCCAGCGATGCGAGCGTCCGGGCAAACTCCGCCACATCCGTCTTGTCGTAAACGCTGATCAACGCCCGTTCAATAGCCAAGCCGTCTCTCCACGCGATGCAAATCTCGTCGCCCACGATTGACGATCGGCGCCGAGCAGCGACGCGGCCAGTTTAAGCGTTTGCACGATTTTTCGAAATTGAAATTCGATAACGAATGAAGGTTGGTAGGGAGGCTAGTCTCGAAATCTTAGCGCGAAACGCGGGCTTTCAGTTTCACGCGACCCGCGTCAACGCTTACCGTATACTCGACTTCGCGGCCGCCTTTTTCCTTCAGGCTTTGCGTTTTCTGCCGCACGAATCGCTCGAAATCCTGCAAACTCGGCGCTCCGGCGCTTTCGCCCGTGCGATCGCGCGCTTCCATCAGTTTTCGGTAGAGCTCCTGCACTTTTCCGCCTTCGCGCTCTGGATCCACAATCGACATCGCAAACGGCTTTGTCGCCGCATGCTTGCCGCCTTTTCCGTTGGATTCACTTTCGGGGTGCGCAGCTGCCCATTCGGCGGCCTTTCGCGCGCGTTCCGCCTCAATAGCTTTTGCGGCAGCGCCGAAATGATGTTGCTCGATCCCAGTCTCTTTCTGCATTGTCTTCTTGCGCCACATATCGCAGTACTTGGCGTAAGTTTGCGCCAAATTGTTGAACCGGAACCGTTGCGCGAAGGTCAGTTCGCCGGCCCGTTCGTTGTACCGGCGCACCAAAGTGTCCGCGCGCCACTGCGTGTCCGCAGGGGGTCGCTTGCGTCCGCCGCCAAAAAACTGCTCATACTCGATCTTCAGCGTGCGGATGTCGCGTTCGAGTTGGCTGAGTTCTTCGTCGATGGTGGCCATAGCGGTATGAGAGTACGGCTTGATTTCAGCGTAAAAGGCGCTTCTCGCGCCGTCAATCGCCGCGTGCGGAGCATTGTCGCAAAGGGAAATCCCGCCGCTCCGCGGTTGCGCCTTCCCTTCGCCGCATGTTCAAATAGCGGGCGATGCCATCCTCTTCCGAGCCTGCCGCGCGCATGCAGCCGGAGTCCAATGCCCGTCTGCGCGAACTTCCCTCGGTTGATGAACTTTTGGGCCGCGCGCGCATCGCTGCGCTAGTGCAAACAGCCGGCCGCGGCGTGGTGACCGACGCGGCGCGGGCCGTCTTGTCCGATCTGCGAGCGCAACTCAAAAATGACGCACACGGTCTCTCTTCGTTCATCTCAAGTGCCGGCGAACTCGAATCCCGTGTCGTCGCCGAAGTCGAGTCGCTCCTGGCACCCTCGCTTCGCCGCGCCATCAACGCCACCGGCGTAATCCTGCACACCAATCTCGGCCGCGCTCCTCTTTCTGCCGCCGCGATTGCGCGAATCGCCGCCACCGCCGGCGGCTACTCCAATCTCGAATACGACCTCTCGGGTGGTCAGCGCGGCAAGCGCGACGTTCACACCGCGCGCCTGGTTGCCGATTGCGCGGGTGCGGAATCCGCGATCGTTGTGAACAACAATGCAGCGGCGGTCTTCCTCGTTCTTAACACGCTCGCTAAAGGCGACGAAGTGATCGTATCGCGCGGTGAACTGATTGAAATCGGCGACGGCTTTCGCATCCCGGACATCATGGCCGAAAGCGGCGCCATCCTGCGCGAAGTGGGCACCACTAACCGGACGCGCATCCGCGATTACGAGCGCGCCTTGAACGAACGCACCCGCCTGCTGCTGCGCGTCCATCCCTCGAATTTTCGTATCGCAGGATTCACGGAAAAGCCGTCGCTCGAGGAACTGGTCGCGCTCGGGCGCCGCGCGCAAATTCCCGTCTTCGAGGACCTCGGCTCGGGCTGTCTCGCCGATCTTTCCGCAAGCGGTGTGGCCGAACCGCTCGCGCGCAAAAGTTTCCGCGCCGGCGTTTCGGTCGTTTCTTTCAGTGGAGATAAACTTCTGGGCGGTCCGCAGGCCGGCGTGATCGCCGGAAAGAAAGAACTCGTCGAACGGGTGCGCCGCAATCCGCTGTTTCGCGCGCTGCGCGTCGATAAACTCACCATCGCGGCTCTCGAAGCCACGCTGCAAAGCTACCGCCGCGGCGCGCTCGACGAAATTCCGTCGCTGCGCATGATCCGCATTTCCGCCGACGACATGTCCGTGCGCGCCGAGAAGTTTGCGGAAGCGATCCGACGGGAATTGGCGAGAGACGCCGCGGTAGAAGTGCGCGAGGGATTTTCGGTGATCGGCGGAGGTTCCACGCCCGATCAGCAGTTGCCGACTTACTTGGTTTCAGTCGCCAGCCGCCGCCATTCCGCCGCAGAGCTCGAAGAGCGCCTGCGTATACCGGCCACTCGCGGTCAACGCGAATCGAGCGACCAAGCCGCTGGCACTTTGCCCGTGATCGCACGCATCGAAGAGAACCGCGTCGTTTTCGATCTCCGCACTGTATTTCTCGAAGAAGAATCCGCGCTGGCCTCTGCCATCATCGCCGCCACCCGAGGGTGATTCGGCGAGGCGACTAAGCGCGATTAATAGCGCTGGCCACGCAGGCCGCGCCAAATCCGTTATCAATATTCACCACGCTCACATTTGACGCGCAGCTATTGAGCATCGCAAACAGCGCGCTTAACCCGCCGAAGCTCGACCCATATCCGACGCTCGTGGGCACCGCAATCACCGGCGCGGCCACGAGTCCCGCCACCACGCTGGGCAGCGCCCCCTCCATTCCCGCCACGCAAACGATCACGCGAGCTTCGGTCAGCTTTTGCCGATGCTCCAGTAGACGATGCAGTCCCGCCACGCCCACGTCGTAAATGGCTTCAGCGCGATTGCCGAAGCTGCGCGCCGTCACTAGCGCTTCCTCGGCCACCGGAATATCGCTTGTTCCCGCTGTCACCACCAGGATCAAGCCTTTGCCGCGAATTTCACTACCGCGTTCGATACTAATCGCGCCAGAAAGCCGGTGAAATCGTGGTCTCTTTGTTCGCGCCACTCTCTTCACCGCCGCAAAAATCTTCTCGTCCGCGCGCGTCACCAATATATTGTGCGACGACTTCGCCCGCAGCATTCCGCGAACGATCTCCGCCACCTGCTCCGGCGTTTTCCCGCGCCCAAAAATCACTTCCGGGAATCCTTGTCGCAGCGTGCGGTGATGATCGATCTTGACGAATCCAAGATCCTCAAACGGCAGATGACGCAAGCGGTCCAGGGCTCGCTCGATCGTCGTCTCGCCTTCGCGTACCGCCAGCAGAATTTTCTCTATATCTTTTTCGTTCATGGTCGCCGGTGGTGTGTGGGCCGCGCCGTTTCGCGCGACGGTCGATTCTAGCATCCCTCGTGCGCGTCCTCGACTCTCGCACGCTCGTGCTACAGTCGTAATGCGCCGCCGTTCGAGCGCGGTTTCATCGCGGCGTTGCCATTCTCCGAACCGGTTGCGGTCGAAGAATCTGCCTTGGCCGGCATTGAATTTGGCGACAACGAAGAACACTTTCGCTCTCAGGAAAGCTCGATCGTGTGGCTCATCTGGACCGTCGTGATCGGCGTTCTCGCAGGATGGCTGGTCGCCTTCATCGTAAGCGACCGCCGTGAGGGCCTTGCCGTTGATCTCTTCGTCGGCATCGCCGGTGCGATTCTCGGCGGCCTCATCTCCAAATACCTCGGCCTTGGCCGGCACAGCTTTTTGGGCCGCGCCATAATCTCTCTGCTCGCTGCCGTCTTCTTCCTCATCGTTCAGCAGGTCGTTAAACGTACCTGAGCGATTCTGCGCGTCTCTCTAGTTGAAAATCTCCGCGTCTGGCGCATCCCAAAACCCTGAAATCCGTGCGTGGCTCTCGAAATCCCGATTTCGGAAGGTTCAGCCGCGGCGGAGGATGGCTGTGTGAAGCTTCACAAACCTCTCAGAGCGTCCGAACGCGTCAGGAAGACACCAACGGCTAAGCCGCCCACCCCGCCCCTGCGGCAGCGCTCTAAAGCGAATTCTGTCGCCCGCTTGGCGCAAACTGCGCGTCTTTTGCATCTGTGCTAGAGTGGCTCCCCAACGCGGCCGGGTTCCAAACTCTCGCGAGCCGCAAACGCGAGATCTCCTGGAGGCACGAACATGTGGCTAATCTGGACAATCATCATCGGCATCATTGCGGGTTGGCTCGCCGGCCTGATCGTCAAGGGACGCGGCATGGGGTGGGTAGTCGATCTGATCGTTGGGATTGTCGGCTCGCTCATAGGAGGCTTCATTGCTGGCTTCATCGGGCTCGCCGCATACGGTTTGATCGGCCGCTTGGCGATAGCAGTGCTCGGCGCCGTGATCTTGCTCTTTCTCGTGCGCCTCGTCAAAAAAGCCTGACACGCCAACGTCGTGCACTCACAGGGAGCGCGAAACCGCCCCGTTTGCATAACGCTCGTCCAATGGGTGACGGGAAGTGGGTGGAGCGTGACGTATCCAGAGATCGCAAGTTCCGATTGAAATGCCCGGTAAGCCATGCCGGCTCAGACGATCGATGCAACACTTGCGTGAAGTTTACTCGCAGGAGTTTGAGCCTCGTCTTCTGAAGTCATCTCTCTGTCTGCCGCAGGGCATGCTCAATGCGCCGATCAGGAATGAGCCAGAGTACTGCGACGAAGACGTAGATCGCCTGGGCGGCCGACGACGAAAAAAGACTGCTGACTATCCCCGCCACATAGAATAGCGGCGAGAGCTTGCCCTTCCAATCGCTGCCGATCGCCTCGCGGAGCACCGAGGTTGGCCCTTGCGAAGCGACGATGGCCTGCTGCAGGATGAAGTATGCAATACCTGCCATCAACAAGACGAAACCGTAAAGTGCAGAGGGCGGAAGCGCAAAGTGATTCTCGCCCATCCAACCTGTGGCAAATGGGAATAGTGACAACCAGAACAGCAAGTTCAGATTAGCCCACATAATCGACCCGGTGACACGTGTCGCGACATGCAGCATATGGTGGTGATTGTTCCAGTAGATCCCTACATACAAGAAGCTCAGCACATAACTAAGGAAAACCGGAAGCAGCGGGCGCAACACCGCAAAGCTCTCGCCCTGTGGCACCTTCATTTCTAGCACCATAATCGTTATGATGATAGCAATCACGCCATCACTGAAAGCTTCAACACGTCCTTTTCCCATAACCGCCATAGTACAGGAGACAAACCGCAAATTGTCATTCGCCGCCGGGGATCAGATGACGGGATTGATTCGGGGGCGGACGCACAGATCAGCGTTGAACTGATTTCCGATGATCGGGATACGGAAGTTACGACCGAAATCCTTGGAAAAGGGCTGCCGGGCATTTCCCTCAGCCTGAGGCAAACGGGAAGTGTTTCGCGCGACCCTGCTCTCCAATCCCGTGCGCGTCTTGACTTCGCCACAAGTGCCTGCCTAGACTCGTGGATTCGGCTCTCTCCTATGGCGAAATCTGATGGCCTTACGATCACTGTGGGCATCACCGGGGCGAGCGGTGCCGCCTATGCTCAATTTCTCGTCCGCCTGCTCGATGCCGACCCGCGCGTCGGCCGCATCTACCTCGTCGCCAGTGATGCCGGCCTGCGCCTGCTTTCCACCGAACTCAACCTCGTAGCCGCCGACCCGAAAAAGCTCCCGTCGCTGCTTATCGGCTCGTCCGCGAAGAAAATCGAATACCTGCCCAATAAGGACATCGGCGCCAGCATCGCTTCCGGTAGCGCTGCCGTGGACGCCATGGCGGTCATCCCCTGCTCCGCTGGTGCTCTAGGCGCTATGGCAGCGGGCACCGCCAACGATTTGCTAAGCCGTGCCGCGGACGTCTGCCTGAAGGAACGCCGACCGCTCGTTCTCTGTCTCCGCGAGACGCCGCTCAATCGCATCCACCTCGAAAATATGCTCCGCGTCCACGACGCCGGTGCCACCGTGATGCCCGCTATGCCCGCCTTCTACTATGGCCCGCAGTCCATCGACGATATGATTGAGCAGTTCGCCTATCGCGTCCTCGCCCAGCTCGGCTTGCCGCAGGAAAAGCAGTATCGTTGGAAAGGACGCAAGGAGTAACCCGCTCGTGGCCGCGCCGTTGACCAAAAGCCGCATTCGCACCGTGCTCGAAATGATCAAGTTCGAGCACTCCGTTTTCGCGCTGCCCTTCGCACTGGTCGGCGCGTTGCTCGCCGCGCGCGCCAGCGACCGCTGGCCCACCATCTGGCAGCTCGTCTGGATCATCGTCGCCATGGTGGGAGCGCGCTCCGCAGCCATGACCATGAACCGGATCGCCGACGTGGAATTCGATCGCCGCAATCCGCGCACCGCTCGCCGCGCCCTGGCAACTGGCGAGCTTTCGCTCGGCTTCGCCTGGGCGTTCACCATCGCCGCGTCGGCCGTGCTCGTGATCGCCGCGTGGCGGCTGAACCGCCTTGCGCTGGAGCTGTCCCCCGTCGCACTCGCGATTCTGTTTTTCTACTCCTATACCAAACGCTTCACTTCCTGGTCGCACTTTGTGCTTGGCTTTTGCCTGGGAATTTCGCCCGCCGCCGCGTGGATCGCCATTCGCGGCTCGCTCGATTGGCGCATGCTGATTCTCTGCGCCGCGGTCACGCTGTGGGTGGGCGGCTTCGACGTGCTCTATTCCTGCCAGGACGTCGATTTCGACCGCTCCGCCGGGCTGCACTCCGTCCCCAAGCGCTTCGGCGTCGCCAAGGCGCTCGCCGTGGCGCGGCTAATGCATCTCCTGATGATCGGCCTGCTTGTCTGGCTCGCCTGGAGCTTCCATCTGCCTTGGCTCGCGTGGATGGGAATCGCCGTGGTCTCCGCGCTGCTCGCCTACGAACACTCGCTCGTCAAGGCCAACGACCTCAGCAAAATGGATGCTGCGTTTTTCGCCGTGAATGGCTATATTAGTTTAGTGTTCTTGTTGTTTTGGGGCGCTGCGGTAGTTGTCATGCGCCCATAAAATTCGCGCGAATTCAATGACCAACGTACCCGCGGAACTTCACATCACCGACGCGCGCCTTGATCCCGTCGCGCAGAAAGTCCTCGCGGGCGAACGCCTCACCGTCGATGAAGGCCTCGCCCTGTTCCAGTCGCACGATCTGCTTTCCATCGGCTGGCTCGCCAACCACGTCCGCGAGCAGCGCCACGGCAACATCTGCTATTTCAATGTCAATCGGCACATTAATCCGACCAACATCTGCGTGGCGCACTGCAAGCTCTGCGCCTTTGGCCGCTCGCCAGACGCGCACGGCGCCTATGCGATGTCCATCGACGAAATCGTCGCCCGCGGCGCTCAGGGAGTCGCTGAAGGCGCCACTGAGTTCCACATCGTCGGCGGCCTGCATCCCGATCTCCCGTTCGACCACTATCTCGATCTGATCCGCGCGCTTAAAAACAACTTCCCGCACGTGCACCTGAAAGCCTTCACCATGGTCGAGGTGCATTACTACGCGCGGATCGCCAAGCTGTCCATCCACGAGACGCTGCTCAAAATGAAGGGAGCAGGCGTCGATTCGCTGCCCGGCGGCGGCGCCGAAATTTTCCATCCGCGCGTGCGCCGCATCATCTGCGATCACAAAGTCAGCGGCACCATGTGGCTATCCATCGCGCGCCAGGCTCATGAAATCGGGCTGCACTCCAATGCCACCATGCTCTTCGGCCATGTGGAAACGCTCGAAGAGCGCGTCGACCATCTCCTTCGCCTCCGCGAAGCACAGGACAAATCCAAGGGCTTCGTCACCTTCATCCCGCTGGAATTTCATCCCGCGAATACCGCGCTCGCGCATATTCCCAAGCCCACCGGCTTCGACGCGCTGAAAACCATCGCCGTCTCGCGCCTGATGCTCGATAATTTCGACCACGTCAAGGCCTACTGGATCATGCTCACCCCGCGCATCGCCCAGATCGCGCTCCGCTTTGGAGCGGACGATATCGACGGTACGGTGGTCGAGGAAAAGATCTATCACGACGCCGGAGCCACCACGCCCGAGCATCTGACGCGCGAAACTCTCGAGAAACTAATCCG
>JBOGNC010000044.1:0-20631 GCA_050747045.1 Candidatus Acidiferrales bacterium
AGTAAATGGAATTTTCGAGCATGTACACACGATCTCCGACTGCGATGGCCAGCGCGCCGCCCGAACCGCCTTCGCCCGTGATGGTGACGATGATGGGCACCGGCAGCCGCGCCATTTCGCGGATGTTATAGGCGATGGCCTCGGCTTGGCCGCGCTCTTCGCCATCGACTCCGGGATACGCGCCCGGGGTATCGATGAAAACGAAAATGGGGCGCCCAAATTTCGCCGCGAGGCGCATGGCGCGCAGAGCCTTGCGGTAGCCTTCGGGTTTTGACTGACCGAAATTGCGGGCTACGCGCTGCTTGGTGCCGCGTCCTTTTTGCGTGCCGACTACGAGGCAGGGCTTGCCATGAAATAGCGCCATACCGGCGATCATGGCGGCATCGTCGGCAAAGCCGCGGTCGCCGTGAATTTCGCTGAAGTTTTCGAAGAGCAGGCGGATAAAGTCGTCGGTGTAAGGCCGCTGGGGATGGCGCGCCAGTTGGACCTTTTTCCAGGAGGCGAGATTGGCGTAGAAATCGCGCTTGAGTTCGTCAACTTCCTTGCGAATGCGCGAAATGTCGTCGGCTGTGGTGGTGGAGGGTTCGGCGAGGCGGCCGAGTTCGGCGACGTCGCGTTCTAGCGCGTTGATGGCGCTTTGGCGCAGCTTTTGTTTTTCGGCGATGGTCGCGTCCGCGGCGCGGATGGCAGCTCGCGGAGACACAGGCGATGCGTCTGACACATCGTCAGTGCGCGGAACGGTCGAAGCCCAGGCGGAAGCCGATGCGCCGGCGGCTAGTTGGCGCTGGCGCGCGCGCTCTTGCAGACGGCGCAACCTTTCCCGCGCCAGCTTTCGTCGCTCGCGCTTGTCGGCTGGCGTCGTCACGGAACCACCTCCACGGAATCGGCGCCGCAGATTTCGCGGACGCGCGCCACGAGTTCGGGATCAGCGCTCACGGCGCTGGAAGCTTCGAGCGTGGCTTCCAAGCCGCCCTCTTTCACCAAGCCGAATTCCACGCGGCAGCGCCCAGGACGGCTGGCGAACAACTCTTGGATTTGATCGAGCGTGCCGGAGTCCATCGTATTCAACAAAATGCGAACGCGCAGCAAACTGGGCGATCCGTTCTTGGCTGGCGAGCTGACCTGGTCGAGCAGCTTCGCATCGGCAACGATCAGGCGCGTGCCGACGTCCTCGACAGCCACTCGCGCCTTCACCAAGAGCGGAGTAGCGGGCTTGAGGATCGGCTCTAATTTCTGAAACGCCTCCGGAAACGCCAGCGCCTCGATCACGCCAGTGCGGTCCTGCAGCGTCAAAATCGACCAGCGGGCGCCGCGCCGCGAACGCATGGGGCGAATTTGCACGATGATTCCCGCCACGGTGACGTCGTCTCCGTTACGGCGTCCTTCGATCGAGGAAAGCTCGACGGCTTTCAATTCTTGCAGCAGCCCCGAGAATTTATCGAGCGGATGGCCGGAAATATAGAAACCGAGGGTGGCGTATTCGGCGGCGAGCAGTTCGTGCTCCGTCCACTCCTCAACGTCCGGCAGCATTTCGAGCGGTGGCGCTGCGGCCGCGGAACCTCCGGCGAACAATCCGTGCTGTCCGCTTTCTTTGGCGCGCTGAATTTTCTGGGCACGGTCGATGGCACGATCGATTGCGGCGACCAACTGCGCGCGATGGCCGCCCAATCCGTCCATGGCGCCCGAGCGAACCAAGCTCTCGAGCACGCGTTTATTGAGCAGCCGCGTATCGATAGCCTCGCAAAACTCGAAGAGGTTCGTAAAGTTCCGCAGATCGGCGCGCGCGGCCAGAACGCCTTTCACGGTGTTTTCGCCGACGTTTTTAATGGCGCAAAGGCCGAAACGAATGGCTTCACCAACGGGAGTGAAATTCAGGGCGCTGGAGTTCACGTCCGGCGACAGCACGGTGATGCTCATGCTGCGCGCTTCGTTGATGTACTTCACCACTTTTTCGGTGTTGCCGGTTTCCGACGTCAGCATGGCGGCCATGAACTCGACCGGGTAGTGCGTCTTCAGCCATGCGGTTTGGTACGCGAGCAGCGCGTAGGCGCAGGAATGCGATTTGTTGAAGCCATAGCCGGCGAACTCGGCCATCAGATCGAAAATCTTTTCGGCCTTCTTGGCCGGTACTTTTCGCGCCGCGCATCCGGTAAGGAATTTTTCGCGCTGGGCGGCCATTTCTTCGGGCTTTTTCTTACCCATGGCGCGGCGCAGAAGGTCCGCGTCGCCGAGAGAGAATCCCGCCAGGCGGTTGGCGATCTGCATCACCTGTTCCTGGTACAAAATGACGCCCCAGGTCTCAGATAGAATCTCTTCGAGGGCAGGAAGATCGTAGGCGACTTTCTTCTTGCCGTGCTTGCGGGCGATGAAATCGTCGATCATGCCGCCCTGAATCGGGCCGGGACGATAGAGAGCGTTGAGGGCCGTCAAATCTTCCAGCCGCGAGGGCTGATAGCGCTTCAGAATGTCGCGCATGCCGTGCGACTCGAACTGGAATATCCCGGTAGTGTCGCCGCGCGAAAATAGCTCGTATGTTGTCGCATCGTCGAGTGGCAGCGCGGAAAGGTCGACCGTCATCCCGCGGTTCTGCTCGATCAGGCGCACGGCATCGTCGAGCACGGTAAGCGTGGTCAGACCCAGAAAATCCATCTTCAGCAGGCCGATGCGCTCGAGCGCGTTCATGTCGTACTGAGTGGTGATTTCATCCTTGCTCGACTTATAGAGCGGGACGATCTCGGTGAGCGGCCGCGGGGAAATTACCACTCCGGCGGCATGCGTGGAGGCATGGCGCGCCAGGCCCTCCAGGCGCAGCGCGACTTCAACCAATTGCTTCACGCGCTCGTCCGATTTGCGCAGCGAATCGAGCTGCGGCGATTGCTTCAGCGCGTCTTCCAGCTCGATGTTAAGCGTCGTTGGAACCATCTTGGCGATTTTGTCTACTTCGCCATAGGGCATGTCGAGCGCGCGCCCCGCGTCCTTCAGCACGGCCTTGGCGGCCATGGTGCCGAAGGTGATGATTTGCGCCACGCTCTCGTTTCCGTAGGTTTGCCGGACATATTCGATCACTTCGCCGCGCCGGCGCATGCAGAAGTCGATATCGATATCGGGCATGGACACGCGCTCGGGATTTAAGAATCGCTCGAAGAGCAGATCGTATTGCAGCGGATCGACGTCTGTAATGCGCAGCGCGAAACTGACCAGGCTTCCCGCGGCCGAACCGCGTCCGGGGCCTACCGGCACGCCTTGCGAGCGCGCGTAACGGATGAAATCCCAGACAATCAGGAAATATCCGGCGAAGCGCATTTTCTGAATCATCTGGATTTCGGCCGTCAGGCGCTTTTGGTATTCAGCTAGCGGATGACGCAGCCGGCTCTCGGCGGCAAGGCGTTCGAGTTGCGGTACGCGCGAAGCGAAGCCTTCATTCGCCACACGCTCGAAATACGAATCGGCGGTGGAACCCTCTGGAACCTTGAATTCAGGAAACGGGTCGTTCACGCGCTTGATCTTTACGTTGCATCGCGCAGCGATCTCCACGGTTCGCGATACTGCATCGGGTAGTTCGCGGAATACCTGAAGCATTTCCTCCGCTGTCTTGAAATAGAACTGATCGGTGGCGAACTTCATCCGCTGCGTATCGCTCATGGTCTTGCCGGTCTGGATGCACATGAGCACTTCCTGAGCGTGGGCGTCCGATTGCGTCAAGTAATGGCAGTCATTGGTGGCCACCAGCGGAATGCCGGTTTCCTTCGACAATTTCACCAGGTCGCGATTGACGCGCGGCTCGACTTCCAGGCCCTGGTCCTGCACTTCGAGGAAGAAATTGCCCTTGCCGAAAATATCGCGCAGGCGATAAGCATTGGTGCGCGCCTGATCGTACTTCTCCGAAAGCAAGGCGTCAGCCACTTCACCGCGCAGGCAGGCCGATAGCGCAATCAGCCCGCTGCTGTGCCTTGCGAGCAGGTCGTGGTCAATGCGCGGCTTGTAATAGAAGCCTTCGAGAAATCCTGTGGAAACCAATTTGATCAGGTTTTTGTAGCCTTCTTCGTTCTCGCACAGCAGAACCAGATGGTTCGACCGCTCAGCATCGGCGCCGCGATTCTTGTGGTTATCCGGCGCCACGTACACTTCGCAGCCGATGATCGGCTTCACGCCGTGCGTGGTAGCTTCGTGATAGAACTTCGCGGCGGCAAAGAGGTTGCCGTGGTCGGTGACGGCTACCGCAGGCATCCCCCGGCGTGCTGCTTCGGACGTCAACTCGCCGATTTCGCAGGCGCCATCGAGGAGAGAGTAGTCCGTATGCAGATGTAGGTGAACGAAATTTCCGCTCGCGGAGGTTGTCATGCGAATTTCCATTCTAAACCAGCTCAGGGAAATCGGAAACGCAAACCTGCTGCGACGGAATACGGAACGAACACCTCTGCGCCCGGCACGCGACTATGACGCGCGCGGCGCAACTTTTCGCGTAGAAAGGGGTTTAGCCTCAACGGAATGGTATGAATCGGTGCAACCGCTTTGCTTGGGCGGTACTCTAAATCAGTTGAGGCATTTTTTATTGGCCGAGCCGTTCGATAGACCGCCGCCGCGCATTGCGGCGGCGTCCGAATCTTCGCGGAGGAAGCATGCACTTGTACAAACTCAAGTTCGTTCCCCTTGCGGCTTTATTTATTTTCGGTACGATGTTCGCTTGCGCGCCTAGCGCACGCGCGCAATACCACTTCGGCTACTCGACGCCCCGCAATATTGAGATCACGGGCTTTGGCGGCGGCCGGTTCTTCGGGAAGGTCGATCTGCCAACCGATCCCGATTTCGACTACTTAAAAATTGACAATAGCTATGATTACGGTGTGATGGGCGATGTCGATTTATTCGGGCCATTGCAGGCGGAGGTCATGTGGAGCCGCCAGCCTACTTCGCTTGAGGCGCACCTGATAACCGATGGAAGTTTGTCTCCCGCGGGAAACACGACCCTCGATAACTACCAATTTAGCTTGCTCTACCAGTTTCACGATTCAGAATCCAAGCTGCGGCCATACATCGCTGGCGGCATTGGCTTTACACATTGGGAGAATGCTTCGAACGTCGGCCTTCCCTTTAACAATACGGTCGGATTTAATTTCGGCGGAGGCGTGAAATATTATTTCGTCAAACATTTCGGGGCGCGCATTGACTTTCGCTGGTTGCCCACACGTACCACGTCGCAACTGGCCCAGTATTGCGATCCGTACTATGGTTGCTACGCCGCCAACCAGAACAATTACGCGGAGCAAATTCAGCTGAACGGCGGTCTGATTTTCCGGTTTTAGTTCCGCTTTAAAGTCGCGGGATGGTGGCGTCGAGCGAGGATGCTTGGCGCCTCGTTCTTAAAACTCATCTGATTTCTGGGTGAAGGTAAAGCCGGGCAGGTCCGGGGCGGCGCCCGCGCGCGAAATTTTCACCCGCAGCGGCGGCTGCTCTTCAGATCCGGTCTTGCGCAGGAGGGCGAAGCTGGTAAGCGCTTCGTTGTAAACCTTGGTGATCAGATAGGTGTCGCCGGTGTCTTCCTTTTTCCACACCTGGCCGACTTGAATCTTCTGTATGGGCACGTTATGACTGTAAAGAGATTCTCCCGAAGCGTCAAGACGGACGAAGACGCCTGATTTTCCGGCAAAAACCCGCCCGCGCGCCTCAGCCATGAAAATATCCTCTGTTTCCGGCCACAACCAGATCGCAGATGGCCCTGTGAAGCTTCACAAGGCGCGCATGGCGCCTAAACCGTCGCGAGCGGGCCCCAGGGCCGGAATCCCGCTTCTGAGCGTCCCCGACGCCCTGAAGCGCGATTCCACTTTCACTTTCCCTCGTTCACCGGATGGACCTGGATAGAGCCTAGCGGCGACTGAATCCTTCGAAGGCCCGGGACCTTTTCGGCAATAATATACTTCGCTAACCAAGTCGTGCTAGGCTGCAACCTACCGTGACAGGGCATCCGGCATTCTCGGGGACACTCGGGACGGAACGTGGTTCAACTCGCACAGCTTGAGTAGCGCCTTCTCTCCGTAGAGGTTCATCGTGCCGGGGCGCACCCGCGCCTGCCTCAGCGATTTAAGTTCATCGAGAACTGTGTCGGGTAATTTCGTGGATGTTAGGCCGATCAGGTCCGCGTCGGGAATTTTGTTGATCTTATCCGTCGCGTTCGTGGCGGCGATGCGCGCCTTCCATGCGAGATAATCCCCAACCTGAAAGGCCCGCGAGCAGGTCTTTGGAATGTCAACAGGGGCGCTGCTGAGGCTGGTGTCGCGCTTACACAACGTTTCGAGCTTGCCCCAATCGCTGTCGCCTTTCTCGAAGAAAACTCGAACGGGCGATCTTGCCTTCTTGCGCGAGGCCCATCGGCGCACCTGAGTCGTCACCGCCCACCCGCAGAGCGAGTACGGTGCTCCGAACAGTTCAGCTAACATCAACCGTTGGTTGACCGCGTGCCACGCTGCCACTTCGACGGTCACTGAAAACTGCTTGTTGACGTTTCTTTTGATCGTCCCCAGAAGGTCGCCTAGGAGCCGCGAGCGTTTTGCGGGATCATTCCAGCCATGGGAAAACTCGCCGCGTTTCGCGACGAAGTCCGTCATGTGAAATTCAGTCAGTCCAACGCTGGACAGAATAGCGCCCCACTCAGACTCGAATCTCTCCCATTTTTTGATCGGCGCGACGGCTCCTGCCGTGGTGACAAATGGATGCCGTTCGGGCCTGCCGCTCGCATCAAAATATGCCGCATAAAACAAAGCCACGAAGTCACCCCGCGAAGTGCTAGGCCACACACCCTTAGTGATCTGTTCGGTTGTCCAGCCTTGACTTCGATTTCGAGCCACGGCACACTCCTAGTGTGCCGCGCAAAGCCCGTCCACATCGCTCCGAACCTTCCGGCAAGAATGAGCGGGGCGAATATGCGACGTTTGAAAACGCTCTGAAGCAAGTTCTGTCCGTACCTCACTCAGAGGTGCGGACTAAACTCGACGCGGAGAAGAAGCGGAACCGGCCTTCTTCCCGCGCATCTCGCGATAAGGATTAATTGACCGTTTCTCCCACCTTGCCAGTGACCTCCGCGAAGGTCAACCGCTTTCCCGCGATCTGCGATAAGGCTATGTCGAAACGCTCTCCATCTGGCCGTTTGACACCCTTCTCATCAATGCGATTGTTGTAGCGGAACGTCTGTTCGTCAATGTACCGGAACAGGTGAAACGGCTCGACCGAAATATAGGTGCCTTTCACGCCGCGCTTCAACAGCGACCAGTAATTTTCCAGCCCGTTTGTGTGAACGTCGCCGCGCACGTAGGTGTGCATGTGGTTCACAAAATCGTGATCGTAATCCTTCGGAATGGCGCGATAGATCGTCGCCTCATCCGTCACGATCTTTGAGCCTTTCGCGATGTACGGCAGAATTTCTTCCCGCATGGTTTCGCGGTTGATCTGCTTAACCACCGTCGCTCGAACCTTCCGAAGCTTCCTGTCCAGAATCCCCATCACCGCAGCCTTGTTTAGTGTTTGACCGTTCCCGATAAAATCGGAGCGCATCTTGCGCATTTTGTTCTGGCGATCTTTGTGCATGTTGGCGACCTTGCCGCCGACAAACGATTCGTCTGCTTCGACGATTTGGCCGGAGCCGCCGAACGGCTCTCCGCCGCTAACCTGCATCGCAAGGCGCAACCGATGGAGCATGAACCACGCGGACTTTTGGGTGATTCCTAGAGCGCGAGCCACTTCGTAGCTGCTAACCCCGTTGCGGCAATTTACGAGCATCCAGAGCGCGACAAGCCACTTATCTAGGCCGATTGGCGAATCCTCGAAAACGGTCCCGGCCTTCACGCTGAATTGTTTGCCGCACTTTTTGCACTTCCAGCGCTTTTGAGTGGCGAGATAGTAGTGCTGCTTGTGTCCGCACTTCGGGCAAACCGGGCCATCGGGCCAGCGCAGCTTGGCGACCGTATCGATGCAGGTTTGTTCGTCTTTGAAGTACCGGATGGCTTGCTGAAGTGTGTTGGGCTTGTCCATGTGTCGCGCCTCTGGACAAGAGAATAGCCTAAAATCCGTGGTTAGTCAAGTATATTATTGCCACCTTTTCGCTTGCGGAGTCCGCCAGTTGTGGCATCTTAGAAGAAGTGAGCTGAATCTCCCGGATCCCGGCGTACGGTTTGTGTTCGCTGGAACGGCACAATCATGGCAGCGGATAAACGAATTGCGGTGGTTCTATTTCAGTTGGGCGGGCCGGACACGCAGGAAGCCGTCGAGCCTTTCCTCTACAATCTTTTTTGCGACCCGGACATCATCAATTTTCCCGGGTCGTTTTTGGCGCGCAAGCCGCTCGCCAAGCTGATTTCCACCACTCGCTCGAAAAAGGTTCGCCATCACTACGCCGAAATCGGCGGAGGCTCGCCGATCCGCCGCCTTACCGATCAGCAGGCCGTCAGCCTGGAACGCGCGCTGCGCCCGCACATTCCGGCGCGCTGCATCGTAGCCATGCGTTACTGGCATCCGGATACCCAGGAAGCGATCGCCGCGCTGGAAAGCGCGCCTTACGACGAGCTCGTGCTGCTGCCGCTGTATCCCCACTATTCATTTGCCACCACCGGGAGCAGCTTGAAGGAATGGCATCGGCTCTATAAGCCGAAGGTTCCGGTGCAGCGCATCGACCATTTCTACGATCACCCGGATTACATTGCCGCGGTCGTTGAGCGTATCAACGGCGTGCTCGAGAATTTGCCCGATCGGGACGACGTGTGCCTGGTTTTCAGCGCGCACGGCCTGCCATTGACGCTCGTCGAAAAAGGCGACCCATATCCGAAGCACATCGCCTCAACGGTGGATCTGGTCCGAGAACTGGGCGCGTGGCCGAATCCGCACGTGCTGTGCTTCCAGAGTAAAGTCGGCCCACAGAAATGGCTGGAGCCTTCCCTGACCGGCACAATTGCCAAGCTCGCAAGCGAAGGCGTACGGCGCATGCTGGTGATACCGATCGCCTTCCTGACCGACCATATCGAGACGCTGCACGAAATTAACCTTGAGGCACGCGAATACGCGCACTCGCTGGGCGTTGAGGATTTTTACATGACGCCGGGGCTGAACGATTCGCCTCTACTGATCCGTGCGATGGCTGATCTGGTGTTGCGCGCGGTGGGCCACCGCGCAGGTGTTGCTACCCTCGCTTTGTAGTCTCGCCAAGCGCACTCGCTTCAAAGTAAGTTTATTCTGCCCGCCTTGTCTGGCACGAACCATCCGCCTTCCGAATATCAACTGTCGCGTTCCCGCATGCTATAAGTAATCGTGCAGGCTGCGGACTGTTCCGGACCGCCTGCGAGGCCCTTTGGAATTTTCGCTTACTGACGAGCAGCAGCAACTTCGGCGCACCGTTCGCGAATTCGCGGAGGCGGAAATCGCTCCGCACGTCATGGAGTGGGACGAAGCTTCGCGTTTTCCGTCGGAGCTGATTCCCAAGCTGGCCGAAATGGGTTTTCTCGGCGTGATTTTTCCAGAAAAATATGGCGGCGCGGGGATGGGGTACGTGGAATACGCGCTGATCATCGAAGAGCTTTCGCGCGTGGACGGCTCGATTGGAATCATCGTCGCGGCGCACAATTCGTTGTGCTGCAATCACATCTTCAAATTTGGCAGCGCGGAGCAGAAGCAGAAGTATCTAGTGCCGCTCGCGCAGGGGAAGAAGCTCGGCTGCTGGTCGCTCACCGAACCGGAAGCCGGATCGGACGCTGGCGGCACGCGTACGGTTGCAGTCGAAAAAGACGGCGCGTGGGTGATAAATGGCTCGAAAACCTTCACCACCAATGGGCATCACGCGGACGTGTGCGTGGCCATGGCGGTGACCAACCCAGCCAAGCAGCACCATGGAATCTCGGCATTCATCGTCGAGAAGGGAACTCCCGGCTTTCGTCCCGGCAAAAAAGAAAACAAGCTCGGGCTGCGCGCCAGCGACACCAGCGAAGTGGTGTTCACCGATTGCCGCGTGCCCGCCGAAAATCTCCTCGGACGCGAAGGCGAAGGCTTCGTCAACTGCCTGCAAATTCTGGATGGTGGACGCATCTCCATCGCGTCGCTGGGACTTGGCATGGCGCAGGGCGCCTACGAATCGGCGTTGCGCTACGCCAAGGAACGCAAGCAGTTCGGCAAGCCCATCGCCGAGTTTCAAGCCATTCAGTTCAAACTCGCGGATATGGCTACGCAGATCGAAGCCGCGCGCCTGCTCACCTATCGCGCCGCGTGGCTTGCGGACCGCGCCGCCGCCACTGCAAATGGCGCTCGCATCACGCGCGAGGCAAGCATGGCAAAGCTTTATGCCGGAGAAGTTGCCGTGCGCGTGGCCAACGAAGCTGTCCAGATTCACGGCGGCTACGGCTTCATTAAAGACTACCCAGCCGAAAAATTTTATCGCGACGTAAAGCTCTGCACCATCGGCGAAGGCACCAGCGAAATTCAGCGCCTCGTCATCGCCCGGCAGCTTCTGGGAAAATGAGGCTATAATTTCCCCGCTCATGCCCGGCTTCCTCTCCAACCTATTGCGCGCTATGCAATCCCGGCGCGGCGGCGACATGCAGTTCCTTTGCCACCGCCTGCTCTCCGAACGCGGCGAGGCTTCGCAAACCGCCGTGGCGCAGGAAATCATCACCAACTACCGCGCCATGAACTCCGCGCAGCGCGCGGGCTTCTTCGAGATGCTTTGCAGCGAGTTTGCTCCGGACGCCGCCACCATCCGTCGCGCCGCATCGGAATACGAGAAAACGCCCGGCACGAAGACGCTCGCAGCGCTTTCCGCTGCCGTAGAGGCCCCGCGGCAGGAACTGATTCGCCGCATCAACACCGCTCCAGCCGGCACGGAAACTCTGGTTGCGCTGCGCGGCGACTTGCTCGATTTATCGCGCAACGGCCATTCCGTTAGTTTTGAGCCGCTCGACGCCGATCTTCGGCATCTCTTCCGCTCCTGGTTCAACCGCGGATTTTTGCACCTGGAACGCATCAGCTGGCAAACGTCCGCGCTGATCCTCGAAAAGCTGATCCGCTACGAATCGGTGCATGAAATCAACGGCTGGGCGGACCTGCGCCGCCGTCTGGCAGCCGATCGCCGCTGCTTTGCGTTTTTCCATCCCGCGCTTGCCAGCGAGCCGATCATTTTCGTGGAAGTGGCGCTCTCGGATGGGATCCTTGGCGAACTCGAACCGCTGCTGGACGTCAACGCGCCCGTTGGCGATCCCGCGCGCGCGGACACGGCGATTTTTTATTCCATCAATAACTGTCTCAACGGACTGCGCAACGTGCCGTTTGGGAATTTTCTGATCAAGCAGGTGGTTACCGATCTGGCCGCCGAATTTCCCAACATTAACATTTACAGCACGCTTTCTCCGATGCCACGCTTTGCCCAAGCCCTGCGCGACAACGAAAATAAGGACGGTTTTACGCACCAGCGCATCATCCGCCTTCTGGAGGATTTCGCTCCCAGCCTGGAGTTGGCCGGCGCGAAGAAAGATCCGGTCGATGCGTTTTTGCGGCTGATCGATCGCTCGCGCGAGCGTCTGCCTTCGCTGGCCGGACGCCGCGCGCTCGCCGCGCCGCTGCAGCGTCTCGCGCTCGCTTACCTCACTCATGCCCGCCGCGACGGCAAGCTCTACGATCCCGTCGCCACCTTCCATCTTTCTAATGGTGCGCGCATCGAACGCATCAACGCCTACGGCAACCTGCGCCCCTACGGAATCGAGGAATCCTTCGGCGTCACCGTCAACTACCGCTACGTACCCGACGACCTCGAAGAAAATCACGAACGCTTCGTCCGCGGCCAAATCCAAGTCTCCCGTGCGCTCCACCGCGAACTCGAAGCCGTTTCGGCCGCCTGGAAGTAGTCGGCGTCATCCGACGCGCCGCGCGATGATTTGGCGCGCGCCGTTGATGACGATGCCGTCACGTAGCGCGCCGCCTGCAATTTCCATTAGCGACGCTTCCAGCGCGTCGATCTCGCCTGCATCGAATGCCTTTCGCGCGTATTCGTCCTGCCGCCACGTGCGGAGATTCGCCAGATGCACGCCAGCCATCGCGTTTGCCGGCTTGCGCAGTTCGAGGCGGCTGCTTTCGACCACGCGCCAGCCGCGCTTCGCAACGCAATCTTCCAGCAGCGCGCCCACCTCAAGCGTTTGCCCGTAGTGTCGCTGCAATTCCGCCACCAGTTCGTAATAACGGCACAGCGCCGGATGCTCCGCCTCCATTGATTCCGTCTCGTGAATGAATAGGACGCAACCCGGCGCGCTGATCCCCGCCCAGCGCGCGAGCACTTCGCCCGGCTCGCGTAGATGTGTCAGCAGAAATCGGCAAAGCATCGCATTCGGCGCCGCAACGGGAAACGGTGTCCGCGTCACGTCGTGCACTTCGAATTCGAGGAGGGAATCGTGCGTGCGCCGCGCCTCCGCCACGTACCGCTCCGAAGCATCCAGCCCCACTGTCCGCTCCGGATGGAGCGTTTCGTGCAACAGCCGCGTGGTCCAGCCGGGGCCGCAGCCCAGATCGATGGCCAGCCGCGGCTGTTCCACGCCGCCGCGTAGAAGCAGCTCGCGCGTTTGCGGCTCGTACAGTTCCGCCAGAAGCCGCAGTCGCGCGCTTGCCTCTTCGTTATCGCCAAATGTGTACCGGCTCGGATTCATCGCGGCTCCCGGCCATCCTTATCGCGCCGCAGGGCGTCAGTCCAACGAGCGCGCAAGAGACGTGATGGAAGAAGAAAGCTCGACGACCTCAATCCGCTCGGGGCAGTCGGGCCAATTGTGGCGCCAACAAACAATAACGTCGCAGCCATCTGGGGGGTGCCCATGATCGCGGAAGTTCCGGCTCTCAAATTCGAATTCGATCCGAACGCGCTGCCATCTTCCGGGCGCAACTTGTCGCTTTGCCTCGCAGTCAGGATAGTCAGCCTGCAGAGCCTCAACCAAGTATCCGAGTTCCTTTGCGACCATGCCGAACAGGAAGACCACCCCCTGTTCGTTGGCGGGCTCGTGCCTGAGGCCGCGAAAATCGATCGGATTGCCGTACGTGGGCCTGTCGCCGAGCTTCGAATACCGTTGCGACAGATTCGGGGCCTCGTCATCATCCGCCGCGGAGAGAATTCGACGATCCGCTCGAGGCGCGACAGGCGGAGCAGCGGGGGCCACGGGCAACAGAGCCAGCACATCAATCCACTCCGTCTTACTCCGTGCGAACTCTCGAAATTTCGTCGGAACGGCGGACCACGGCCCAAAATGTTTCTCAAAGGAGCCCGGGCTGTATTTACCTTCTCGTCTGTAATGATCGCGAGTGGGGATTTGACGGTCGCGCCGCACCATCCCTCCCCAGTCCGTGGGCAGCGCCTCGTCTTCGAGTTTAATATTTGTAGCGTCCGGCTCGAGGCCGGCAGCTCTTACCGCTTCTCTCCAGCTTGGAAAGTGTAGCAAGACCTGATAAGACGTCATTCCCGATCTCGCCTTGAACTCCGCACGCGAAGGCGGGCGGCCGAGGACCTTCGCAGCGTTACGTATTGCGTCAAGAACTGCGTTCTTGCTCAGTGCTGAACTGGGCATTCCTTCTCCCCGAGCCAATCGTCGCCGTGTAAGATATCACGCGCGTTGAGCATCCGGTCCAAGAAGGAGCGAAGATGAATCTCCAACAGATCGCCGAAAAGCTTGGCTGCACCATCGAAGGCGACGCCGCACTTGAAATTACCGGCGTAGCTGGGCTTGACGATGCGCGCGCGGGCGATCTGACGTTTCTCTGGAACCGCAAATATCTTCGCTCGCTCGCTACGACGCGCGCATCGGCGGTGCTGATTGCGCCCGGAGAAGCTTGCCCGCCAAATCTCGCCGCGCTGCGGTCGCAAAATCCGTATCTCGATTTCGCGCGCGCCATCGAGCTGTTTCATCCCGCGCCGCATTTTGCTCCCGGAGTTCATTCCACGGCGGTCATCGCGGATTCCGCGCAGATCGGAGTGGGCGCGCACATCGGTCCTTACTGTTATGTCGCTGACAACGTCCAGATAGGCGACCACGCCGTGCTGCACAGTTTCGTCACCATCTATTCCGGCGCGCGCATTGGCAACCACTTTTTCGCGCACTCGCACGCGTGCGTGCGCGAAAACTCCCGCATCGGCGACCGCGTGGTTTTGCAGAATGGCGTGGCGATCGGCAGCGACGGCTTCGGCTTCGCGCGCCAGGCCGATGGCCGCTGGTACAAAATGCGACAGGCGGGCGTCGCGGTCCTCGAAGACGACGTCGAAATTCAGGCGCACAGCGCCATCAACCGCGCCACCGTCGGCGAGACGCGCATCGCCCGCGGCGCGAAAATCGACGACCTTGTCCTCGTCGGCCACGCCTGCAAAGTGGGCGAAGATACGCTGCTGTGCGGGCAGGTCGGCCTCGCGGGGTCCACGGCGATAGGGAACCATTGCATCTTGGCGGGACAGGTCGGCGCGGCGGGTCATTTAACCATCGGCGATGGGGCCACCGTTTCGTCACAAAGCGGCGTGCCGTCCGATGTGCCGCCCGGCGCGGTTTATTCCGGCTATCCCGCCATGGACAATCTCGCATGGCGCAAATCCGTCGCCGTCTTCAATCGCTTGCCAGAATTACAAAAAGAGCTGCGCGAATTGCGCGCGGAAGTCGCGCGGCTGCGTAATGTTTCGCCGAGCGCCTAAATTTCGAGAGCTTGTGTAGAGCCGCCCTCGCCCGCTTCGAATTACGCTGAGCCCCGCAAGTTCATAGGGCATAGCCTGCTGTGCCTTCACGCATTCCTCGCTGCTTCGCATCCAAAGCAGAACCAGGATCGTTTCCGCGCATCCAGCAGTTCATGCTACCGTGAGTCGTTTTTATTACCCGCTCTGGCGCAGCCGGAGCAGGCAGCCCGAAGTCCGTCGCACCTAGCGTCTCTCGGCAGGACGTGAAAGGTTCCAAACGAAAATGAACCGGCGGTCGGCAACCCGAACTCGGCCAAACGGCGCCAGATGTGCCGTTTCCTTACCATCCATCTGGTGCCCGGTATTCGCCTTTTCTTCCCGCTCAAGTATCGCTTTGGGGCGGAACGGTCATTCGGCCTTGAGTGCCTCTAAGTTGCTGAAAACAAAAGGCGGCGGCGCAGCTAGGGCGGAACGTCCCGATGCATGATGTTTCAGAGAATTTGGCCTCGCTAAGGTGTCCAAACCCGCCGACGGGGCTCCAGTGCTGTTGAAATGCCTGCTAGACCGTGCGCCCGGAAGATGCGGCGCTGGCGGCGATACGCCGCGCGCGGACGCGCAGCACTTTGCGCTGGTTGGCCTCCAGCACGTCGAAGCGCAGGCCATCAAATTCGATGATTTCGCCGACGCGCGGCACGTGACCGGCGATGCCGTTAAGCAGCCCGGCGACAGTGGTGGCTCCAGCGTGCTCGGCAATCGCATCGACTTGCACGCCAAAAAGCTCGGCGAGCTTATCTACCGGGACGCTGCCGCGCAGCACCATCGCGCCGCCGCTTTCGCGCACCACGTCCGGCGGCGGATGGCGGTCCTCTTCGCCAATTTCGCCGACGATTTCCTCGACCAGATCTTCGACGGTGACGACGCCGGCGACCAGGCCATATTCGTCGATTACCACAGCCATTTGCTGATTTTTTCGCTGCATTTCTTTCAGCAACTCCGAACCAAACTTCGTTTCCGGGACGAACAGCGCCGGGCGCATCGTCTCCCGCACGCTGCGCCGCGCCGCGTCCCGTTCGGAAACTCCCAGCATGTCGCGGGCAATCGCGATGCCCACGATTTCGTCGAGCGATTTTTCGTAGACTGGGAGGCGCGAGAACTTGGTCTCCACGATGCGCTCGCGCAGTTCTTCGAGCGTGGCTTTCGCGGGGATGGCGACTACGTCCGGGCGCGGTGTCATCACGTCGCGCACGCGCTTATCGCCAAATTCGATGACCTGCTCGATCAGCCGGGCGTCATCCTGCTCGATCAGGCCCTCTTCTGTGGCAGCGTCCATCAGCGCTTCGATTCCTTGCTGCTCGGCGGCGGGAGCGCTTCGTTCTTCGTCGGAAAGCCGCAGCACGGATGAAAGCATGTCGATGCCCGCATGGATCGGCCAAGTGATCCAGACCAGCAGACGCACCAGCGGAACGACCGGCTTGATCCAATTGCCGCGCGTCCCGGCGACCAGCAGCGCGGGAACCAACTGCATCGCGACCACCACTTCCGCGCCCAGGAACAAGATCCCTTCGACGGTTTCTTCCCATACGGCCGGGACGAAGAGCACTACGCCACCAGCCGTAAGCACCGCCACCAGCACCAGCCACAAGCGCGCCAGCAGATTGAAAGCGATGGCCGCACGCCGCCGGTCCATCTTGAACAGCGGCTCGATTTCCGATTCGAAATTTGCGAGATGCCGGTGAATTCGCCCGGCCGACACGCGCCCCAGATCGCGATATACGCGGTCGAGGTACGACATCACGGCGAGACCCGCCGTCAACACCAGGATTCCGAACGTGTAGAGCAAAATCCTCATCGGTCAGGCCAGTCCCAGTTGGCGCCGCAAGCGCTGCTCGCGGCGTTCCATTTGACCTGTATCGGTCTCGTGGTCGTAGCCCATCAGGTGCAACATGCCATGAAGTATCAGAATGCGCATCTCCTGCGAGAACGTGCGGCCAAAACGACGCGCGTTGCGCCGTGCCACGGCGGGTGCGATCGCGATGTCCCCGAGGTAGTCAGCGGAGATTTCGGGCTCGGTTCTCGGGGGGGGGCGGCGCGGCCGGTTGAGTTTCTTGCGCGGCGCGCCTTCCGCTTCAGTGGGAAACGACAGCACGTCGGTGGGCCCGCTTTTATGCCGGTAAGCGCGATTCCACTCGGCGATTTCGGTGTTGGTCACCAGACAAACCGTAAACGATCCGTCCGGCAACTGAAGCGCCCGGCGCACGCGGGCCGTAAAGTCCTCGAGTCTCTTGATTGGAACGCGAAGCATGCGCTGGCGATTCACGATCGTGTCCCGCCGCCGAAAGTTTTGAGTTCCGATGCTCCCGCCCGTCGTTATTCGTCGCGCCGGACCGCTCACTTGCCGCGCGATTTTTTCGCCACGGCCGCTTTCTTCGATGCGGCAGTAGCGGCGCTCTTATGCGGTGCGGCAGGCTTATTTTGCGCCGCAGCCGCTGCGGTTTTCGCAGTTTTTCCCGCAACGTGAGGCGGCTGGGACGCTTTGCTCGCTTTGCCGCCGGGTTTCGCGGCAACTTCCGGCAAAGAAGCTGGCGCGAGATCCTTCCCTTTGCGCTTTTTCTCCAGCTTTTTCGGAGGCTCGTCCTTGATCCCCGCCAGATCGCGCAGCAGTTTCGTGCGCTCTTCGGGAGTCTTGCCTTTGCCACGGAGCTGCTTTTCGAATATCTGTTCGAGGGTTTCGTCGAATTTCGGCCCGCGCGGAACTCCCAGCGCGTCCAACTCCGCTACCGGAAGCGCTAGCCGCAGAGGTCGCCACTTTTGCAAATAATTCCGGATTTTCGAAACAGCGCGCGTATCCGGAACCTCCACTTCGATGAACGCCAGCATTTCCGAGGGCAGGGAAGCGAGATAGAAGTAGGCGTCACGCGGCGTTTCCGTTTTACGGCTCTTCAACACTTTTACGATGTCGTGCGCGCGGTCGGGCAGGTCGATGATGGCGTTGATTTCTGCCTGGCTGTAATTCAGGTTGCGGAGGATCGACGTCTCTTCCCGGGGTTTCAGGCGGCGCAGAGTGTACAGCGCGGTGGCGTCGCGAAGGCGCGGGCGGATTCCCACCTCAAGAAAATTCATTCGCACGCGCGACAATTTATTGAGCGCGTCGTAATCGGGTTTGCGACGCTGCAACTGCGGGTGAATGGCATTGAGCAACTCGCGTGCTTCCCATTGCTTCAACGCCGGAACGGCATTGTCCTCGCGCGACATGGCGCGCAGTTCCTGGCCGGCGTCGGCGGAATCGATGTTTTCTTGCTGGCCTCGCTCCATCGCCAGGTCGAACCACTCCTGCGTACGCGACTCCATGTTGAAACCCATGCGCGCACAGTAGCGCAGGATGCGAAGCAGGCGAACCGGCTGGTTGGTGAAGGCGTGAATCGAAAGCGCACGCACTTCCTGGCGCTCCAAGTCAGCCAGGCCGTTGGTAGGATCGAGGAGTAGGCCGCGCGATTGGACGTTCAGCGAGATGGCGATCGCATTTATGGAAAAATCGCGGCGGCGGAGATCTTCCATAATTCCGGCGAAGCGGTATTCGGGCTTGGCACCGGGGCGCTCGTACACATCGTCGCGCGCGGCGGAAAGAGACCCGTCGGCATCGCCCGAAAAGATCATTTCGTAATGGCGGGTCTTCTCGTTTTCCGAAAGCGTGCGCGCTCCGCCCTTTTCGAGCTCGCGCACCATGCGAACCGGATTGCCTTCGACGGTGAAATCGAGATCGCGGATGGGCTGGCCGGAAATCAAATCGCGCACGGCGCCGCCGGTCAGGTAGATGTTCATCTCCTGCGACCGAGCCAGTTCCTGAACGCGCTCAAGGGTGGCCCTCTGTTCGGGAGAAAGCCTGCTTTCCAGCAAGTACATGTAATCGGGCATGAGGTCCTACGCCTCCGTCTTGCTATCCGCGGCCCTTTCAGGCGCGCGGGTGATGCGCCTTGTAGACTTGCTTCAAACGCTCCTCGACGACATGTGTGTAAATCTGCGTCGTGGAAATATCCGAGTGGCCCAGCATCATCTGCACGGCGCGAAGGTCCGCGCCGCGATCGAGCAAATGGGTTGCGAAACTGTGTCGCAGCATGTGTGGTTTCACGTGTTTGCGGATTCCGGCCATACGGCCATAATGCGCCAAAGCCTTCCAAAAACCGACACGATCCATCTTTCTGCCGCGCAGGTTCAGGAACAGATAAGGAGACGAACCGCCGCGCAAAAGAGTCGCGCGGCCTTCGCGGTAATATACCTGCACTGCTTCCAGCGCGCGCCGTCCGACAGGGACAATGCGTTCCTTGTCGCCTTTTCCGACGCAGCGCAGACTTCCTTCGCCCAGGTGAAGATCACCCACGCGCAGGCCGCAAAGCTCCGAAACGCGCAGTCCGCACGAATACATTAGCTCGATCATGGCTTTATCGCGGCGACCGATTACGGTGGAGGCATCCGGCTGGCGGAGTACGCGCTCTACTTCGTCGAGGCTGAGAAATTGCGGCAAGCTGCGGCGGAATTTGGGGGATTCGACTGTGGCCGCGGGGTCCTCGTCGATGTAGCCCTCCATCAGCGCGAAGCGGAAGAAGTTGCGGAGCGTGACCAGATGGCGCGCCACGGAGCGGCTATCAAGCCGCTGGTTGTAAAGCGACGCTAGAAAATCGACGATGTCGCTGCGCCGGACATCCTTGGTGGTTATGCGGCGTTTGTTAGCAAACGCGCAAAATTTCTGAATGTCGCGGCCGTAAGCCTCGATGGTGTTCTGGGAAAGGCCTTTTTCGACGCGCAAACAGTTCAGAAATGTCCGAATATCCGCTTCCAAAAGAGCATCTCTCAATTCATGCGGCTCGGCCAGCGGACCAATTCGCAGCTGAGGCGCAGCTAAACTCCGCTTTCAACAGCGGGAGCCGTTGCCGACTCCGACCTCCGAAGCAACAGAAAGAATTCGCCCAACTCCTCGCAGCGGAGCAGCCAGGCCAAAGCAAAATAGGCAATAACTGCCGCAGCCAGGATCGCCGCAAGCAGCCCTACTTGTGTGATCACTAGACGCGCGTCGGCGAAATGCGAGAAGCGAAACGCGCCGTATGCGGCCAGACACATGCCGGCGGCGCAGACTGCAATTTTTACGAATGATCGCACCAGACCGCGCGCCCCGAGCCGTCCGTAGCGCCTGCGAAATAAAAAAAACAGCGCCCCGAAATTGAAATACGCAGCAATGGAACTTGCCAGGGCCGGACTGCCATTCGATAGCGTCCGATAAAAGAACAGCAGAAAGAACGCGTTGAGGGCGATATTCAGCCCCAGCGAGTAAGCGCCGGTGCGGGCCGGGGTAGCGGTATCCTGCGTTGAGTAATACATCGGAGCAATCAGCTTCACTCCGGCGTACGCGGGCAACCCTAGCGAATAGTAAAAAAGTGCGCGGGTAGTGAGCGCCGTGGACGCGGCGGTAAAGCGACCGTGCTGAAACAGCACTTGTATGATCGGCTGTCGCAGCAAAATCAGTCCCAACGCGGCTGGGATAGTGATGAACGACACGATGCGCAACGCAAATCCAAACGTGCGCTTCATTTCGGACCACTTGCCAGCGGCCCATTGGTGAGACATGGCCGGCAAAAGCGCGGTGGACATCGCGATCGCGTAGCTGCCGAGCACCAACTGCATCACGCGATCCGCCACGTAGAGAGAAGTGATACTGCCTTCGGGCATGCGCGAGGATGCAGCGAAGATGGTGTCCACGAACATGTTGATCTGATAGATGCCCATGCCGAAGAATGCCGGAGCGGCCAATCGGCCCACTTTGCGCACGCCCGGGTCGGACACCGAAAAACGCGGCCAGAAATTCATGCCTCGGCGCATCAGGGCGGGGATTTGAATTGCGAGCTGCAGCGCACCGCCGATTAAAATGCCGACGGCCAGAGCTACGGCCGGCGAGCGATAAGCCGCGGGCGCCCAGCGTAAAATGG
>JBOGNC010000045.1:0-20275 GCA_050747045.1 Candidatus Acidiferrales bacterium
GGCTCCGCAGGGCTGCGCTCCGGTCCAGGTCAACGAAAGAAACAACAAAACAAACCAACAGCAAATCGAAAAAAGGGACACTTCTAACGAGCTAAGTAAGGGGACATTTCTAACGAGCTTTGACAAGTTTCGGGTTCACACTTGACATACGGCGCGCGCGCGTCCATGTTAGTTGGCTTTCCTTTTTTGTGGAGCGGGGAAATCCGCGGGCTGGCGCGAAAACAGGAGATGGGTGCTTGAGGGTTCGCGTTTGTTTTCATGATAAATGTTTTGACGGCGCGTCGTCCGCGGCGATTTTTTCGCGCTTTTATCGCGAGCGCATCGATCCGGATGCCGAATTTTTGTACACGGGGATGACCCACAAGGCTTCGCACCCGTTTGAAGGCGGCATTTTCGACGGCGATGAAAACGCAATCGTCGATTTCAAGTACTCAAGCTCGCCGCTGCTGACCTGGTGGTTCGATCACCATCAGAGCGCGTTTTTGAGTCCGGAGGATGCCGAGCATTTCCGCAACGACCGGTCCGGGAAAAAGTTTTACGATCCCACGTACAAGTCCTGCACGAAATTTTTGGCCACGGTTGCGTCGGAGAAATTCGGCTTCAACGCAGCTCCGCTGGCGGAACTGATCAAGTGGGGCGACATTATCGACGGCGCCCAATTCGCGTCACCGGAAGCCGCGGTGGCGCTTGCCGAGCCGGCCATGCGCATCGCGCTGGTGATCGAGGCCGCGCCGGATCCGAACATGGCGCCGTGCCTGATACCGGAATTGGCCACGCGTTCTCTGGCTGACATCGAGCGGCTGCCCATCGTGCAGAAATATCTTCCAGGGTTGCTGGAGCGGCACAAGCGGTCGATTGACATCATGCGCGAGCGCTCCGATTCGCGCGACGGCGTGATCTATTTTGACGTGACGGATTTGGATCTGGAGGGCTACAACAAATTCGTGCCTTACTACCTGTATCCCGAGGCGATGTACTCGGTAGGGCTGAGCGCTTCGCCGACGCGCGTGAAAGTGTCGGTGGGCACGAACCCGTGGAAAGAGCCTCCGGCGGGAGTGAATCTCGCGTCGCTCTGCGAAAAACACGGGGGAGGAGGGCACGCGCGGGTGGCCGCCATCTCGCTCGGTCCTGGCGATCTGGTGCGCGCGCGGCAAGTGGCCAAAGAAATTGCGGCGACGCTGCGGCGCTAGCTCTGGCGTGCCCTAGTGGTGCGCGGATGGGCTCTTCCTCATGCTAAACTAAGTCTCCCTTCCGGGCCGCTAGCTCAATGGTAGAGCAGCTGACTCTTAATCAGCGGGTTGGAGGTTCGAGTCCTCCGCGGCTCACCATTTCCTTGCTTTGCTCTAAGTTTTAAGTCGATTGGTTCCTGCCGCCTCTGCTGGTCCCTTCTTGTGCGGGTCTTGTGCGGGGACAGAGCGGAACAATAAGGCTGCGACGCTGGCTACGGCACGCCGTCTCCGCATCGAAATCTAGCGACGCCTATAATCCCCGATCTCGCGGAGATAATAAAAAACGTGAATCTTCGGTATCAGTAAGTTGTGTTGCGCGGCGCGGCCTGAGTGGTTAATCTGACGCTGATGCACCAACGGATGCCCGCGCAAAAACGAGAGCGGTGAAAGCGCCGCCATAGGTCCAACGAGCCTTGTCAAATATGCCCAGTAATACGGCGATCGGCCCTGGCGGGCAGCTCGACCACTATCGCATCGAAGCGATCATCACCAGCGGGCCAGCGATCATGGTGTATCGCGCCACCGATTTGCAGGCAGGTCGCGCGGTGGCCATCAAGATCCCGCATCCGGAAATGGAAAGCGATCTGGCGTTTATCGACCGTCTTCGCCGCGAAGAGGATATCGACGAGAATTTGAGCCATCCGGGACTACTGAACGGCATCAAGGACGAGCATCGCAGCCGGTTCTACATCGTCACAGAATGGTTCGACGGGCAAACGCTGCGGCAAATCCTGAACCGGGAGAAAAGGCTGTCGCCGGAACGAGCCGTCCAGATCGCGTTAAGGGTCTGCGACGTCCTCGATTACATCCATGGGCACGGCGTGGTACATCGAAATTTGCGGCCGAAACATATCCTGGTGGGCGCGGACGATCGGGTAAAACTCACCGGATTCGAGCTTGCAGCGAAGGAAGGCAGCCCGCGGTTGACGTTTACCAGCATTGCGCAACTGCTGGGCTCCTCCTCGTACATTTCGCCCGAGGAATTGACCGGAAGGCGGGGCGACGCGCGCAGCGATATTTACTCGCTTGGGGTGATCCTGTATGAAATGCTGACGGGCGTAACTCCCTTTCCCGGGAACGATCCGTTTGATCGAATGCGCAAGCATCCGATCCCGCCGCGGGAACTCGAACCAGCGGTCACGCCGCAGTTGCAGGAAGTGATTTACCGGGCGACCGAGCGCGAGCATAAGAATCGCTACGCCAACGCGCAGGATTTCGCCCGCGACCTGTCGCAACTGGATCAGATCGGAATTACCGAGCGCGTAGAGCTGCGTGACTGGAAAAAAGACCGTGAGTTCGAAGCTAAAAGGATCTTGTTGTATACCGCTTTGGTGCTGATCCCGCTTTTGATATTCGGGCTGTTGATCTATTTCTCGCGTAGCTAGCGGCTGCTCGCGCCGGTGACGGCGACGCGGCCGTAAGTTTCTGCATCGATTCCATCAATCACCCGCATAGAATCTCCCGATTGGACTCGTCGAAAGCCCCTTGTTACGCTCCCCCTGTTTCCGCAAGAACTCTAGGCACGCAGGAGTGGAACCTATGAACGAAAGAATGGTCCTAATCGACCTTTTGCTGGCCGGATTCTTTGCCACCGCGTGCCTGCGGGCGCAGACGCCCGTGGATCGCGATAAGAAGATTTCAGATTTCTTCCGGCTTAGCGGGCGCATGGAACGCCTGCGCCGTTCACGCTGGCAGTGGTTCGCTATGGTTGCCTTCATGCTGGTGCTGCGCTTGCAGCAGCAGTTGCCGCTGGTTTTGGAGCTCATGGTGACGCTGGAATTCGCGCTGTTCATGGCCATTCCGAAATCGGTTCCGGCGGAGGTTCGCGCCCGCCTTCAATGAAGATGAAGACCATCCCGGAGCTCGGTGATTTCGTTCGCCGGTTGCGGACGCAGATGAGGTACGGCGAGCTCTCCCGAGCTCCTCTTTGCCTGCTGCGAATCGAGGCACGCGGCGAGGACGCCGAATGCGATTGGCTAGCGCGATTGCCGGACGGTTGGGACTCGACGCTGCCACGAAACCGAGGGGCGCAATTGGCCTCCGAGCAGGCTTTGCGGGATGCGATTGGAGTTAGTCGGTTGTTGTTCGATTCGTTGCCGCAGATTCAGGCGGCGCGGTTTCGCGCATTTCGGCAGTCGGCTCGCGAGCCGCCCGACCTGATCATAACCGGCAAGTTTCGCCGGGAGGCGCCGTCGGTGATGCGAGTGCCTTCGGTGGTGATGCGGGCCAAGTTGCATGGCTTTCACTTTTGGCTCGACGACGGAGTTCTAATGCCGCTCGACGAGCAGGGGAAGCGCGGTTTGCGGTTGATGGGAGTTGGCTAGCAGATGGATGACCCCATACGGGTCTAGGAGGCGGTGGTTATGGCGGCAAATAGGTCGCAAGGAAGTTTTTACGCTTTGTTCTTGGTGGCGGCAACGATTCTGTGTGCCGGCCTCTTTGAATGGTCGGGCGGCTTGGGCAAGCTCCTTTTCGTGATCGGGGCAGTTGGCCTGATCGCGAGCCTTTTCGGCATGCTCAAGATCAAGCCTCTCGAAGGCAGGACGGCGCTGAAACCCAGCCCCATGGGGATGAAGTTAATTGGCGCTTTCGTGGTTGCTTTCGGATGGTTCATCACTTTGTTCGGTATGCATCTGACGGCCAGTGTCGGTGGGCGCTTGGTTCTCGCGTTGATCGGCATTGCAGTCAGCTTGTTCGGGATCATCGTAGTTTTGCCTGCGGCCTTCAACAAGAACGCGGTTTGGAAGACCTGAAATCGCCGGCCTTTCAGCGGCGGCCAAAACTATTTTACGGAGAGCACATGAAGAAACTTATTCGAGGCAGTTGTTGGATCCTTTGTATTGTTCTCGCGTGTCTCGCGTTGGGCGTAGGCGCCCGCGCGCAGACACCTGCGGCGGCGCCGGCGGCCGTCCCAGCGGCCTCTGCGGTACCGGCCGACGCGGAACTCAAGGGCGCGTTGGCGAAGGCGCCATCCTCGGCGGATTTGGCCAAAGGCGATCCGGGCGGCACGATCACCGGCACGATGAACGACGTTCCGGTGGCGGATTCCAAAGCCGGTCCAACCATGTCGGACGTGGGCAATCAGGTCGGCCAGAACAAGATCGCTATCAACTTTGTCTGGACCCTGATCACCGGCTTCTTGGTTATGTTCATGCAGGCCGGGTTCGCGATGGTGGAATCGGGCCTTTGCCGCGTGAAAAACGCCAACCACACCTACATGATGAACTTCATGGTGTATGCCTGCGGTTTGTTCGCGTACTGGATTTTAGGATTCGCTATACAGCAAGGAGGTTCAGCCGGCAACGGGAACTTAGGTGGCTTAGGACCGCTCACTTCCGAGCACACCTGGACGTTGTTCGGCAAAACGTGGGGCCTTTTCGGAGGGACCGGATTTTTCCTTTCCGGCCACGCGTACGACGTCGGCGTGATGGTCATCTTCCTCTTCGAAATGGTGTTCATGGACACAGCCCTCACGATCGTCACCGGGGCATGCGCGGAGCGCTGGAAATTCCTGGCTTTCTGCGTGTCCTCGACGATTATGGGCGCGCTCACCTATCCGATCTACGCCAACTGGGCGTGGGGCGGTGGCTGGCTCTCTCAGCTGGGCGCCAACAGTCACTTGGGCCATGGCTATTGCGACTTCGCCGGGTCGGGCGTCGTGCACGCCGTGGGCGGAATCACCGCTCTGGCGGTTTCGTTGATCGTCGGGCCGCGCATTGGTAAATTCAATCGCGACGGCTCCAGCAACCCAATCATCGGCCACGACATTTCGGCGGTCCTCATCGGCTGCTTCATCCTGGCCTTCGGCTGGTTCGGGTTCAATCCCGGCAGCACGCTGGGTGCTTCGGCTTCTGGCAACCTCCGAATCGCCACCATCGCTGTGGACACCATGCTCGCCGGTTGCACCGGAACCTTCGGCGCCATGCTCTACATGTGGATGAAGAACGGCAAGGTGGATGCATCCATGAGCGGCAACGGCCTTTTGGCAGGGCTTGTCGCTATCACCGCACCCAGCGGCTTTGTTAGCACCGTGGGCGCTTGCATCATCGGTGTCGTAGCGGGCGTGCTCGTCTGCTGGAGCGTCTCGTTCGTCGAGAACATCATGAAAGTGGACGATCCAGTTGGCGCAGTTTCTGTCCACGGCACATGCGGGTTGTTCGGCGTGCTTTCGGTCGGCTTGTTCGCGGATGGGACTAGTAACTACGGCGGCGCATGGAACGGCGTTACAGGCTCGGTCACCGGCTTGTTCTACGGTGATGCCAGCCAGCTGGTCGCTCAACTCGTCGCCATCTCCACTCTGATCGGCTTCGTCTTCACCTTCAGCTTCCTGGTAAACCTGGTGGTTGATGCATTCGTCGGCCAGCGCGTTTCGGTAGAAACCGAAGTAGCGGGTTTGGACTTGCCGGAAATGGGGCAGCTCGGTTACCCCGAGTTTGTCTTCAAGCCGGAGCCTGACGTGGTGCTCAATGCGGAAAAGGGCTACGCCGTTGCTTAGTTTGAGTTAGCTGTGCACCCTGGTTGGCGGGGCGCGCCTCGGCCACGCGCCTTGCCTTCCCGGGATGTTTCGAAAGCGTGGGAATTCTGTCTGAACGAAAATCGTTTGGCCCAGGAAGAAGGACCATGAGCATCGCAATCATATCGAAGAACGAATCGATCCAATCTCAATCGCATGCATCCGCCCCTCTTTCACTCGCGTTTGTCCCGCCGAACGCGCGGCAAAATTTACTGCGCATGTTCGCGGATCCCCGGGTGCTCTCGAAAGACGAGATTGCGGGATTGGTCGAGCGGCTGGGGGACTGCGTGGAGGAAAATCCCGAAGTCTCCGATCTGCGCGTCATCTACGGCATGGCTCTCTGCGTCAATTTAGACGCACAGGAAGCCATGGAAGAGCTTGGCGAAGCAGTGCGGCTGAACCCGAACAGCTACATCGCCCACTTAAAAATGGGTGAACTGTGGATGCGCCTACGGGTGATAAGTAAAGCCGAGCACCATACCCACCAGGCTGCTGTGCTGGCACAGAATCTGGCGCAATCGGATTTGGCGCGCCGCCAGGCAGCCGCCATTCGCGCCATGCTGCAGAACGGAATCGAGCGCGGCGGCTACACGCACAAATCCTGGCTATCATTTTCGCGGCTGCGCCGTCTCCTTTCGCGGCGTCAGCATCAGGAATTAGAGCCCATCGAAGCCCAATAAACGATGGCACCGGCCCTTCAACTAGCGCTGCTACTGGCGATCTTGCTGCCGTCCGTCAAAATAGCCGCATCGCTTTGCGCGCGTGTCGGCGTTCCGCCCATTATTGGTGAACTTCTCGTCGGCGTGGTCTTCGGTCCGGGCCTGTTCGATATGTTCGGCTGGCGTGTTTTTCACGGCGGCCAAGCTTCGTCCACGCTCATGCTGCTCGCGCAGATTGGCGGGTACGTGCTGATGTTCATCGCCGGGATTGAGACCGATATCGAGCGCATGCAGGAAGCGAGCATCACGGCATTTTTCGTGGCGCTATCCGGCGTGATTTGGCCGTTCCTGCTCGGCGCGGGTGTGGCGCATATGCTCGGGCTTTCGTGGACCGTCGCGTGCTTCCTTGGCGGCGCGCTCACGGCCACCAGCGTTTCGATCTCGGCGCGCACCCTGATGGATGCCGGGAAAATGTCGTCGCCGGAAGCAACCGTAATTTTAGGCGCAGCGGTCATCGACGACGTCATGGGCCTCTTCGTTCTGGCGATCCTGGCAGCGTCAACCACCGCATCGTCGACAGGTGAAGTTTTTGGCGTCGCTCCAACCGTTAGCCTGTGGTTGCGCGAACAGTTTCCGCTGGCGGCGGGCCATCCGCTGCTAGTCCAATTGACTGCGATCAGCGTTTGCGTGGCGATTTATTTTTTCATCGGCTACGGTGCCGCCAAGCGCTGGCTCGATCCGCTAATTCTGCAATTGCGTAGGCTGACCGCTAACGAGGCGGTCCCTAGTTGCGTGTTTGCGCTCGTTCTTCTCTACGCGGTCTCCGCGGAATGGTTCGGCAGCGTTGCGGGAATTACAGGTGCGTATCTGCTCGGCTATGTGTTTGCGGGCTCGGAGCTCAAGGCGGACGTGGAACGCAGCTTCTACGCGATCGGCCATGGCCTGCTGATCCCGCTCTTCTTCATTTCTCTGGGGATTTCGAGTGATTATCGCGCGCTGGAGGGGCATTGGGGCTTGATGCTGCTGATCTTGCTAGTCGCCATTATCGGAAAGCTCTTCGGGTGCGGAATTGCAGCGCTTGCTTCGGGCATGGACTGGGTTCGCAGCCTGCGCGTCGGTTTCGGGATGATGTCGCGAGGCGAGGTGGGCCTCATCGTCACGGCCATGGGAGCCAGTTCCGGAATTTTTGGACGCCCGGAAATCGCTGTGATGGTCGCGGTGGTCTTGCTGACTACGCTGCTCACGCCCGTGGCGCTGAGAGGCGCGTACCAAATGAAGTCGCGGCAGGATATCGAGGAAGGGTTCGCCGACTTCGACCCGCGAAACGGGCAAAGGAAGCAAGTCTCCATGTCTGTCGGCGCGGAGCCCGATTCGCCGGGTCCCTCGTCGAACGATGCGAGTCTTCGAGTTGCTGTCGCGCCTGCGAGGGCAACTCTTGGTTTTAATGCCTCTGACTTAAAGCACTGGGTGCGCAATCTCCATTTGTAGGATTTTAATGCGAACTAGGGGGCATAGCGGCGCTCCAAGTCCCTGATCGCCGGAAAGCGCCTTGCTGATTTCCAGAAGAGACGCGAGATTCCGGATTTCGCTGCTGTTTTCCTGTTCGCGCGCTTCGTTAGCGGACAGACCTGCCTTCAACGGCCCTCGGTCCATGAAGGAGAGTTTTTCGGGTTTCGCGGAGCTTTCTGCCATTTTGACGTCCCATGCAGCCCACTCGCGCCTACGGAGTGCGTATGTCCGAAATTGAGTCCCTTTCGTTATGTCATGTTCGCCAGTTGCCGACCAACTCAAAAGGCGTATGCGTCACATTAGGGTTTGCGATGCCAGCGATGAGGGCCGTCTGTAAGCGGCAGCGTTAGGCTTAGCGGGCGAACTGGTCAGGTCAGGCTGATGCGGAACTACGGCGGCGCAGAGTTGGATCAGGCGCGGAAGAAGCGGCTCATGACGAAATCGGTGGTGATGGGTTCGCCGCTGAGGACCATAGCTAGGAGTTCGCCACCCAAGACTTCGGGAGCGATCACGACGTCGGCCTGCACCAGCTTGATGCGCTCCATGTGTTTGCTGTCGTTGATGGCCACAACCGTTTTGGCCTTGCCCTTCAATTCTTTCACCGCCAGGACGATGAAGGCGTTGTCCGAATCGTCGGCGCGCATGGCGAGGACGGCCTGGGCCTGATCGGCTCCGGCTTTGCGGAGTATCTCGAGGCTATTCGCGTCGCCCACCAGAAGATCGTTGGGATCGATATCGCCCGAAACAGGCGCCTGTGGCATCACCAGCACCACTTCCTGATTGCGCTTTTTGAATTCGCGGTAGGTGTTGTAGGCGAGAGGTGTGGCGCCGATCACGATGAAATGATTTGTGCGCTTCATGCGTTTCTC
The DNA here is from genome assembly GCA_050747045.1 of Candidatus Acidiferrales bacterium. Lineage (GTDB taxonomy): Bacteria > Acidobacteriota > Terriglobia > Acidiferrales > UBA7541 > Palsa-295. The sequence continues at coordinate 8,780 of JBOGNC010000045.1, forward strand.
CTTGGGTTTAGTCAGGCGGGTGATCAAAGGACCAGCGATCGCTGTGACGGACGTGGCGAATACCGCCAAACCGAGAATCATTACGGAGACGGTGAACAAGCGGGCGTCTACCGTCTTGGGAGTGATGTCTCCATAGCCGACCGTGCACATGGTCACTATGGAAAAATACAGGCTGGTGACCAGATCTTTTATCGGCGGTGCGAATTGCGCGCCGAAATAGAGGCTGCCGAAAATGGCGTAGATCAGCAGCAGCAGCGCGCTGGTAAGGGCGAAGAGCGTTCCGGCGGCGAGGCTGGTGCGGTCGAACCAGCGGTAAGAGAGCAACAGCGCTAGAAGAAGCAGGCCATCGTAGTAGAAGATTCCAGTGCCACGGCCATTGTGGCCGAGAATGGCGACGCTGAGAACCATAGAAGACGTAAGTACGATGGCGACGATCCAGGCGAAGCGCGAGCGAAAAAGAAGTCCGACGGACATTACCAGCATGGCCACGCCGATCAGCACGTAGGGCATGCTTTTCGGGGTGAAGTCTAAAATGTGATGGGGGAAATCGGAGAGCAGCACCTGCCGCTCGTATGCGAATACGAGATGCACGATCACGTAACCCGCTCCGGCCAGAGCCAGGGCGAGCGGGATGTGGGGAAACCAGTAGCGAGTCCTGGCAGCTTTTGCTACGCGGCGGGCGGCGGTGGTAAACCGCGCGAAGCGACCGGGACGCCACACCCAGCTGACCATTCCTCCTTCGTGCATGCAGTCGGCTCCGTAAAAACGCAGCCGCTAATATAACAGGCAAGGGCTGGATGACAGGCGGCCGATGGGAAATTAGCGGCGCGGATGAAATTCGGGAGGAATTCGCGCGGGCTAAGGCGCCTTGTGCCCGGCCGGAAACAGAGAATCCGCGGAGCGGTGCCACTGAGTCTCGTTGCGCGCGAGTTGACCGCCTTGGCACGAATCGCCAGATGGTACAGAAGTACCATCGCGCTAGGCGGAGCGGAGAGCGAGCATGGGTATGGCACGATGCGTTAACCGCTCAACGAGTGGCGGACGCTTTAGAAAGCGACGAGCGGGCAGTCCAGCGCTGTTACGGAGAAGACGAGACATGAGGCTAGAATTCCTCGGGATCGCTTTGAGTGCAGCTATGTGCTTGTTTGCCGTTCCTGCGGCGAAGGCCCAACCGGGGTGTGTTTCGGTGGGCACGACCGTCGAAAACGCTTACGGAATGCAGTTCTACACGGTGACCAACAACTGCGCCATTGCCGTGGAAGGCGTGTTTACCACCAAAGGCGGCGGATCGTATTCGTTTGGACCGCTCTCGCCTGGAGCGACGTCAATCATGCAATCCACGGCAACGGGCGTGTTTCGCCACTACGACTGCGAATTCCCCAAACTTCCCCGCACAGCCGGAATAGGTGATTGGGCAAGCTGGACGCTGCCGAGGTACGATTCAAACCCAGCGCACGTGGTTTGCCAGTGAGCGGTACGCCTCGCTAACAAGAAACCTTAGGCACCGGTGCGCGTCGAATTCCTGTGATGAGCAAGATAAACCGGGCGATAGTCATCTCCGTTGTTTCCATATTGGCAACGACGCTGGTGGACTGCGGCGGAAGAAAACGTGATTTCTCGTCGCTGGGCGAGGTAACGGTCGCCAACCTGTGGATTTCGGCGAGCGATGGGTCGAAGTATGGCTGGAAGATTTCCGATCCCAAGGAACTTTCTCGTATCGTTGCCTTCGTGGATTCCGATCGAAAAGATTGGAGTACGCCATGGTTAGGTATTCCGATGCCGATAGTGGAGGTTCAAGTTTTTGATGGCGATCAGGCAAAAGGGACCTTCGGAGCCGGCAAAGATTTTTTCGAGACGCAGCGCGATGGTGAGTTCTTTTCAAAACACGCATCGTCAAATGAGATTCATAATTTTTTTGATGCTGCGGGTCTCGACGATGCTGCAGTAAAAAAATATTCGAAATAGGATCACAATAGCGGCAAAGGGGGGAAAGCGAAGACTCGCGCGGATGAAACGGCGCGAAAGGAGCGCGCTGACGCGCTTGTCGTTATCACCGGGTTGAAATCCCGCCTCTCCGCCTCATCTCCACTTCTGCGGCGAGCCTGGCGTGCCGCGGTGAGGCTCCCTCCGACACTTCTCGATATCTGCTCGGGGCACTGACAGTGCTAGTTCTGGAATTTCTTGAATGTCGCGGTATACTGATGCCACGCGACATCTGGTCGCCATCGGCAATTGTGCCGAGAAGGAGGTGATCCAGTGAGGTACGGTTTACGTTGACGCAGTAGAGGGGGCGCTTGTGAGTTTGCCGGGCGCCTCTCTCCTTTTCTCGGCTCCGCTTGTTTGAATTTCCTCCCAATCACTGCCTTTCCATCAAGGCCTGGGCACGCCTCTCGCTCGCATGATTTCGTTCGCATTACCGTCTGGCAGCTACTTGGGCAACGGAAAGCCCGACATGCAGACGACGGTGCGATCCGCCTCCTGCGGTTTTGCGTGGGCGAATCCGAGGTTAGCCGCACACAGAACGCCGCCCTTTAGAATGAGACTGGTGTTGTTATCGAGCGGAGCGTTCATCTTGCTGGCAATCAAAATGCGATGCGATCCGTCGGGCGAGAGCACCCAAATATCGCTTTGCAGAATTTCCGAGATGAATATGTTTCCCTTGGCGTCCAGTTCGACTCCGTCGAGAAACGAGTAGCCTGTGGGAATGAGCGGCCGGGGCTGGCCCGCGGAGCCATCTTCCTTGATGGGGATACGTAGCACCGTCGGGTCGCCATCGGTTACCGCGATAATGTTCCTCTCTTGCTTGTCGAGCGCGAGATCGTTCACGCCGGCGAAATATCCGGAATAGGGTTTGGGCGGCGGGTTCAGCAGCGGCCCCGCAGGCCAGAGATCAACCTTTTTGCCGTCCGGCGAGATTTTCCATATCGCTGAGTACGTCAGGTCGGTCATGTACACGTTGCCATGTGAATCGACAGCCACATCATCGGGAAAGCAAAACGGCCAGCCGCCTGCTCGCGTTGCCAGTGCCGTCACGCGGTGCGTTTTCGCGTCGATCTTATACACGCCCGAGCGGGTAACGGTTGCGTCTCGGCACGCGGCATGGAAAGCGCTGTGCAAATCCCCGGCGTCATATTTCGAGTGGGCCTTGTAGGCGACGTAAATATTGCCCTGTTTATCGAGATCGAGCCCGCTTAAATCTCCCTTTCCGCTTAGTTCCTTTGACGGCACCCAGGCGATGTGAGCGTAACTTCCGTCATTCTTGAGCATGACGACTTCGTCGGTGTGAAATAGAGCCGCGTAAATGTTGCCGTTGGAATCGATCCCCAAGCCTTCGGGCGTGTCAGGCAGCTTGGCCAGAACCCAGGTTTTGAATTGGGCCGATGCGGAGGGTGAACAAATAAAGAGCAGCGCAAATACGGAGACCAGAAGTACGCGGCATTTTCGCTCGTGGGAAATCGACGAAAACATCTCATCCCTCCGCTGGGAATGGACCTGGACTCAAATTCTGACGTCGATCATTTGACGATAGGACGGATACCCTTTACCTTGCGAGGCCATGGCCGGTCAAGCGGGTAGGTGAGTGATTGAGCGGATAGCTGAGGGTGAAGAACACGGGCCAAGATTGTGGGCGCGGCGGGGATAAGATACTGTGGCTGGCCGTCGTACAAGAACCTGGTGAGCAGTTATTTTCGCGGAGAGAGTTTGGCGCATTCCGATGCAAAAGTGAAGCTGAAACCGCTGATCCGGCGATCAGCGATTGAAACGCGGGTGCGAGAAGTCGCGCGGCGGATCACGCGGGATTTTCGCGGGCAACGGGTTCATCTGATTGGAGTGCTGAAAGGCTCATGTATTTTTCTGGCCGACTTGGTACGGGAGATCGATCTGGAGACGTCGATCGATTTCATTGCGGTATCGAGCTACGGACGCGGAAAGGACTCTTCCGGGCAGGTGCGTCTACTGAAAGACCTGGATAGCAATGTGGCGGGTCTAAACGTGATTCTGGTAGAAGATATTCTCGATACTGGGCTGACTCTGAGTTATCTGTTACGCGTGCTGCGGCAGAGAAAGCCGAAAACGCTGCGCGTGGCCGCTTTCCTCGATAAGCCTTCGCGGCGGATCAAAAAGGTGAAGACCGATTACGTGGGCTTCCAGATTCCCAATGAGTTTGTGGTGGGATACGGGCTGGACTACGCGGAACGGTACCGGAATTTGAAGGACGTCTGCATTCTGCAATTGCCGCTGGAAAACACCTGAGGGGGCCGCAATCGCTCCCGCTGAGTCGCGCGATTGATCGACCACACGCTGCTGAAGCCGGAAGCGGCTCGCAGCGAGGTGGGACAATGTCCAGCGTGAAGTTCGTGGAGGAAGCCCGCACGGCTGCCAGCGGCAAAACATAGCCATAGCAGGTTCTGCGGTTAGAATTCTTTCCCTGCAAAACTGCATAAATTGCGAATGAGGCAATCTGCGTCCAAGTGCGTTCGCGAGCGCCTGTTATAATGGGGCGTTCTGCGTCCCCAGGTAGGGGATCAAATTATCCTCGCTCGCCCTAACGCGCAGCGCGTGCAACGAGCGGTTATCGCAGTTCCACGTGTACCAAATGGATTCGACTGAACTCAACCCGGTGATGGAGATGCCCGCCGAAACTCTGGCGGTGCTCGCGGAGATCAGCCACGAGATCAATTCGTCGCTGAATCTGGACGAGGTACTGGCGCGCGCGGCTGCACAGGTGAAGCGGCTGATGGATTTCGAAATTTTCGCGGTTCTGCTGCCCACCGAGAATACCAACGAACTTTATATTCGGTTTGCGATCGGGCATCGCGTGGAAGTGGTCGAAAACTGGCGCATACCGATTGGCGATGGAATCATCGGGACTGTTGCGGCTGTCGGCCAGGCGATTCGCGTGGGGGACGTGTCGAAAGATCCCCGCTATCTGACGGCGGTCGATGAAGTGAGGTCGGAACTTGCGGTGCCCTTGATCGTGCGCGGGAGGGTGATCGGAGTGATGGATATCGAGAGCCGGCAGCTCGACTATTTCACTCCGGCGCAGCAGGCGATTTTGAGCTTGGTGGCCGAACGAATCGGAACGGCCGTTGAAAACGCGCAGTTGTACGAAAATGCGCAAAAGCAAGCGCAGACGCTGCTGCTGCTGAATGAGATTGGACGCGAAGCCAGCGCCACGCTGCGCGTGGAAGAGGTGCTGAGGCGGGCCGCGGAACTGGCCAAGCGATTGATCGATTATCAGATATTCAGCATTTTTTTGCATGACGATGCCGCCAACGTGTTCCGGCGCAGCGTGTCCGTGAAATTCGGGCAGCAAGTACGAGAGAAATCGGTGATTCCGGAACACGAAGGACTTGTGGGCGCGGCGGGGAAATTGCGGAGACCCATTGCCGTAGCAGATGTGTCGCTTGATCCGCGCTACCGTATGTCGAACCCGGAGACGCGATCGGAGCTTGCTGTGCCGATGATTTACAAGGGCCGCGTGGTGGGCGTGATGGATCTGGAAAGCCCGCAACTGAACTACTTCACGCCGGACCACGTGCAAGTGCTTTCGATTTTGGCGGCGCATCTGGCGGTGTCGATCGAGAACGCGAATCTGTACGAACAATTGGCTCGCGACGAGAAGCGCATGGAGCGCGACCTGAACGCCGCGCGGAGGATTCAGGGCGCGCTGCTGCCGCGGCTGCCGGGGCGCGAATTGGGTATGGACATCGCGGCGCGCGTGGTTTCATCGCGCGAACTGAGCGGCGACCTCTACGACTTTCTGCGTTACGGCCCACAGGATTTGGGCATCGCGCTGGGTGACGTGAGCGGGAAGGGCAGTGCTGCGGCGTTGTATGGCGCGGTGGCCGTGGGCACGCTGCGCAGTCTGGGCTCGTCCAAGCCGCGGCCGGCAAACATGTTGCGAGCGCTGAATGGATTTCTGGCGGAGCGGTTGATCGAAGGGCGTTTTATGACGCTGTGCTTCGCCACATGGAACCGGCGCGCGCGCCGGCTTCGCATCGCCAACGCCGGTCAGGAACAGCCGTTGCTCTACCATGCAGGCCGCTGCGAGAAAATTCCCATTGCCGGCTTCCCGCTGGGGATTTTTGATGAAGTCACGTACGACGAGCGCAGCTACATCCTGAATGCTGGCGATATTTTGGTGCTGTATTCGGACGGCATTGGTGACGCCCAGGCGGCGAACGGGGATTTTTTCGGCTCCGGACGCGTAGGCGACATCGTTGCGGCGAATCCCGATTCGACTGCGGACGGAATTGCTGACAAAGTTCTTGAGGCGGCGGACAGCTTTTCCGGAGGAAAGCATCCGGTGGACGACCGCACGCTGCTGGTGCTGAAGTGCGAGTGAGTAACGTACGACCGGTGCGCAGCCTGCGCCCCGAAGTTAGCGTTCACTCCAGCGCAGCTTGCTGCGAAGGATTTCAAAATAGGTTTTGGTGGGCGGTCGGACGAGCGTCACGCGGTGCGTGGATTTCGTGATGGTCACGCGGTCGTTGGCCTTGAGCTGAAACCCGGTTTGACCGTCGAGCGTGACGTACACCGGCTCTTCGGCTGCTGCGAAATCGAGATCGATGCGCGCCGTGCTGGGAATCACGATCGGGCGATTCGTCAGCATGTGCGGACAAATGGGTGTGATGAGGAAAGCGTCGAGCTCGGGATCGACGACCGGACCTCCTGCGGCGAGCGAGTAGGCCGTTGAGCCGGTGGGCGTAGCAACGATCAGGCCGTCCGCGCGATAACGTCCCACGTGGTTTTGATCCACAAACACATCGAACTCCAGCATGCGGGCGAGCGCGCCTTTATTCGCGACGGCGTCGTTGAGCGCACATCTTCGCCCGACGGAGTGGCCGTCGCTGCGCACTTCGGCGTCGAGCATCATGCGGACGCTGGTGCGGCACTGGCCGGCGATGATTTCAGCGAGTAGCGGATAGAGCTCTTCGAGCGTGACGCTGGTGAGGAAACCGAGCGCGCCGAAGTTCACGGGGAGGATGGGAACGTCGTGGCCCGCAACGGCGATGGCCCGCGCGGCGGAAAGCAAAGTGCCATCACCGCCGAGCACGATGGCGAGGTCGATCTTCGCGCCGAGTTCCTCGCGCGAGAGGCCCTGCGGACCGGAGCCCAGGCAGCTATGCGTTTCGTGGTCGATGAAGACTTCTATGTGGCGAGCTTGCAGCCAGTCGACAAGCGGCGGGACCACTTCACAGATCTTCTCGCGGATTGGCTTGGAAATAATTCCGGCGGTGCGAATCATTCGGGCAAAATTCTACTCTACAACCGTGGCGGCCAATAGATGTTTGTAAGCGCGCGAGGTTATGGTTTTGGTTCGGCGGGGCGGCGCGCGTGCAAAAAGAATTCTTGATTGCCTTCGGCGCCCTGCAGATGGCTGGGCTTGACGCCGATGATTTCGAGGCCCTGCGATTGCGCTGCCGCGACCACGCGGTCGATAGCTTTTTGGTGGAGCTCCGCATTGCGCACAATTCCGCCTTTGCCCACGTCGCGCTTTTCCAGTTCAAATTGCGGCTTTATGAGGATCAGGAGATCAGCGCCCGAGGCGGCGACGGGCACGATGGCCGGCAGCACCTTGGCTACCGAAATGAAGGAAACATCCATGACGATCAGCGAAGGTTTGCCTTGAATTTCGGCGGCGAGCAAGTAGCGGGCGTTGCGCTCGATGGCGACGACGTGCGGATCCTGGCGGAGTTTCCAATCGAGCTGATCGATGCTGACGTCCACGGCATACACTTTCGCTGCGCCGTGTTGCAGCAGGCAGTCAGTGAATCCTCCGGTGGAGCTGCCGACGTCGAGGCAGATTGTTCCCGTTGGGCTGACGGCGAAATCATCGAGCGCGCCTTCGAGTTTGAGTCCGCCGCGGCTGGCGTAAGGATTGGCATCGCCAATAATTTCGATGCGTGAATTGCTTGCGACGCGCGTGCCTGCTTTTGAGACGGGCGCGCCATCGACGCGAACGTGGCCCGCGAGCAGCAGAGCCTGAGCGCGCTCGCGCGAAGGTGCCAGGCCGCGGGCGACGAGGAGCAAATCAATGCGCTCTTTTGCCGGATTTTTTCGGGGGCGCGACGGGCGGTGTGGCGCATCGTTAGGCATGGTGAGAAGCTGAGACGCTGCGTCGTTTGGCGGGGTAAGCCTAAGTTCTAGGAGCGCCGCGCCACCAGAAATTGCGCGAGCTGCCGCAAACGATCGGCGCGCACGCCATACGGATCGAGCTCACTCAGCGCGCGAGACTCCAGATCCGCGGCGACGGCGCGCGATTTTTCCAGGCCGTAGAGCGCCGGATACGTGGCCTTCTGCTGCTCCTGGTCTTTCCCAGCCGTTTTGCCTAGCGCAGCGGAGGACTCCTCCACGTCCAGAATATCGTCAACCACCTGAAAGGCCCAGCCGATGAGATCGCCAAATCGGCGCAAGCGCTCCACGTCGGTATCAGGCGCGCCCCCAGCGATCGCTCCACCGACGATGGAGCCGCGAATGAGCGCGGCGGTTTTGGAGCGATGAATATATTCGAGAGTGGCGGGGTCAACCGGCTTGCCGCCTGCTTCGAAGTCAGCCACCTGGCCCCCGACCATGCCGTCAACGGTGCTCGCTGCGGAGCCGATTTCAGCGATCACGCGCACACGGCGCGTCGGCTCGATGGCCGCATTGGCGAGAATTTGAAATGCGAGCGTGAGCAGCCCATCGCCCGCGAGAATGGCCATGGCCTCACCAAAAACTTTGTGATTGGTGGGTTTCCCGCGGCGAAGGTCGTCGTTGTCAAGCGCCGGGAGATCGTCGTGAATCAGCGAATATGTGTGGATGCACTCGATGGCGCATCCAACGTGGGTCGCGCCGTCGACGTTCTCGGTAAAGACGCGCGCGGATTCGAGGCAGAGGATCGGGCGAATGCGCTTGCCGCCGGCGAAGACGCTATAGCGGATGGCGCGATGGATCGTCTGCGGAGGAGTGGAATCGGGCGGGAGCAGCCGTTCGAGCGCCGCTTCGATGGCTGAATGATCGGCGGGGAAAAAGCCGGGAAGCATCATGCGTGCGGGGCGCAGAAATCGATGCGACGCCGCGTGCGGCGCCAGAGCGGCAAACGCTTAGGATGATTCATCTTTGGGCTCGAAGGGTTCGGCGGTGATTTTGCCGTCCGCTTTCTTCAACAGGATTTCGACGCGGCCCTCGGCTTCTTCCAACTGTTTCTGGCATTCGCGCGAAAGTTTCACGCCTTCTTCGAAGAGCTTCATGGCTTCATCGAGCGAGAGTTCGGTGCTTTCCAGGCGCTTGACGACCTCTTCGAGCCGCACGAGTGACTTTTCGAAGTCGCCCTTCTTTTGCGTTTCCGCCGCCGATTTATTTGCCGGTGAGTTCATTAGGTTGAATGAGGCATTCTAGCGCACCATTGGGTTACGTCAATGGCGCCCAAGGAAATCGGCGCGCTGCAAAACCGGAACTTCAGCGGCTAACGCCGGCCTGAACTCGCAAGGTTTATGACGCGGCAAAACTGCTACCCGCGAACAGTTGTCGCTCTCGCCCAGCCCGTCTAAGAGCGCAGCTGTTGGATCACCGCTTCGGTAAACTCGGACGCAGTCGCCTTTCCGCCCACGTCGCGCGTCAAATGCTTGCCCTCGTTGTATACGGCTTGCAACGCGCCCTCGATGTTTAGTGCCGGCTCTGTTTCGTTGAGGTATCGCAGCATCATGATGGCGCTCATCAGCAGGGCGGTGGGATTGGCGATGCCTTTCCCGGCGATGTCCGGCGCCGTGCCGTGCACGGCTTCGAATATGGCCGTCGTTTCGCCGATGTTTCCGCTGGGTACCACGCCCAGACCCCCGACGAGACCCGCAGCCAAATCACTCATGATATCGCCATAGAGATTGGTGAGCAGCAGCATATCGAACTGGCAAGGATTGAGGACCATCTGCATGCAGGCATTGTCGATGATCATCTCCTTATATTCGATATCGGGATATTGCTCGGCCACTTTGCGAATGGACGTTAGAAAAAGCCCGTCCGACATCTTCATGATGTTCGCTTTGTGAATGGAGTGGATTTTTTTTCGGCCCCATTTGCGGGCGTACTCGAAGGCAAATCGAGCGATGCGCGCGGATGCCCGTTCGGTGATGATTTTCAGGCTTTCCACCACGCCCGGGACCACGGTGTGCTCGAGACCGGCGTATAAGTCCTCGGTGTTTTCGCGGATGAGCACCACGTCCACGCTCGAATATCGCGAAACGACGCCTGCGAGATTTTTCACCGGGCGGACGTTCGCGTAGAGGTCGAGAGCCTTGCGCAATTGGACATTGAGGCTTGGCGGGCCGGTGGCGATGGCGGTGGCCAAAGGGCCCTTGAGCGCCACGCGGTTTTTCAGAATGGACTGGACCGCCGGGGACCCCATGAAATCAGTGGAGTGGTTTTCGATGTCGCCACGGGCGCTAACTTCTTCCCAGCGGATGGCGACTCCCGCGGCCGCGATGATTTGCTGTACGGCTTCGGATACCTCGGCACCGATCCCGTCGCCGGGAATGAGCGTTATAGTGTGTGGCATGTATGACAAAGATTTTAGCAGGGTGAGCGGATGAATGCCGCAAGCGGATCGCCTTTTCAGGCCGCTTTTGGCTGAAAATCAACAGTTTGGCGCACAGTGCGGCTCCGGAAATTGAAGGCATCGGGCTTGCGCGCATCTGCTATAATGTATTTGAAGCTCGGTGCGTGGCGCGTTCGTAGGGCACCCGATTTCGATTTGGGAGGATTCCAGAATGGTTCAATTGACACCAGTGGCCGTGACCAAAGTAAAAGAGATTCTTTCGCAGCAGACCCCTTCGCCGACGGCTCTCCGCGTTGCCGTGGTCGGCGGCGGCTGCTCCGGTTTCAGCTATCGTATGGCGTTCGAGAATCAAGTCAACGAGAATGCCGACAATGTGTATGAATTTGACGGCTTGAAGGTTCTCGTCGATCAGATGAGCGCGATGTATCTCGATGGCGTTTCGATCGACTACATCGAGACTCTCGAAGGCGCAGGATTCAAGTTCAACAATCCCAACGTCAAGAGCACCTGCGGCTGCGGCAGCTCGTTCACCGTTTAGGTCTCTAAAGGCTTCTAAGCTATCCCGTAGTTGCGCCGCGGCCACCTTAGGAGCCTTTTTTCTTTTCCCGCGTAAATTTGTGCCTTCCTATTGTTCTCCCGGTCCATCTTGCTCCGCGCATCCGCCCGTCCGGGGCGGCATGCTGTTAAAATCCCGAGTGATGGAGTTCCTTCCGACGTTCGCGCGCCTGCTTGCGCTGAGGGGCGGGGAAGCGCGTCCAGATGCCTTCGGGCCAGACTCAGGTAGTGTCGAGGCCGTGCTCACATCATGACCGCGATTCAGATTTTCGGGATGTTCTTGCTGATCGCGGCGAATGCTTTTTTTTCCGCCGCGGAATTCTCGCTGGTCGCGGTGCGTCTTTCACGCATCCGGCAGCTAGTGCAACAGGGCGACCCACGCGCGAAAGTGGTCGAAAGTCTGC
>JBOGNC010000046.1:0-20242 GCA_050747045.1 Candidatus Acidiferrales bacterium
TCAGCAGTCGACCGTATCGCGCCATCGGTCCTCCCTCGGCGCTGCCGCCCGCTGTTATCTCCCATTTTCGGCAACTTAAGAATCATCAATTCAATCCGTTGTACACAGTTTTGAAACAGCTTCTAGGACTTCGGGGTTCACTCGACCAGTTTGGCGCACTTCTCCCGGTACAATAGTCTTCTCGCTGAGCCGCTGTTAGCAGCGAGAAATCAGTATGCGCCGATGTTAAGAAAAGGTAAGGTTCAAGGTCGTGGAAGCTGTGCCCTATTTTGTCTCCTGTCTGGCTGAATTTGGTCCCTTGCTCGGAGTCATCACGAAATTGGGTGCAGGATTGGGTGCAGCTAGAAGAGTAAGAATGGTTCCGAGTCTTATGTAAGCGACACCAGATAGGCATTTGGATTTTTAATCTCTTCAGCTGTTAACCGAACGCACTGCGTTCCATGGGGGCTACCAAGTTGATGCGAACGACCCGAAACTCAGGCCGCGGGGCTGACAGAACACCGATATGCCAGTCATTGGAGCAACTTTGGAGCAATCTAAGTGGGGCCTGAAACGGATAAGCGCAACCAAAGCAACGACTTAGATTGAATTTCCACCCGCTTTGCAAGCAGTGGGTCGCCGGTTCGATCCCGGCCACGTCCACCAACTTCTTCCTGATTGCAAAAGATTTAGCGAAAACGTTCTGTTCCGACCTCTCGATTAGTCGTGCACTGGAATGAACCCCTAGAGTGAGGCAGATTGGTCGTGCACACATCTGCCACTCAGCAGTACAGTCGGTTTGCAATATGATCTGACAAAGCGACCCACCAAAATGGCTCTAGAGAATAACGAGGCTGTCCTCCGAAAGACGCAATTATTCGCAAGACTCACAGAAAGCGAGATGCGTGTGTTGTGCGCACGCCTGAGCAAGAGGCATTTCGCTCGCGGTGAGACGCTTTTTAGCGAAGGCGACGAATGCCATGGCCTATTTGTGGTCGCCACGGGGAGAATTCGGATTTTCACGTTGTCTTCGTCTGGCCGCGAACAGGTGTTAGCAGTCGAGGGACCGGGAAGCTCTTTTGCCGAACTTCCTGTTTTCGACGGAGGAATGTATCCGGCCTCAGCATCCGCCCTGGAAGATGCCGAAGTACTCTTCATCTCGCGCAAGGATTTTCAAATCTACTGTCGCGAACACCCTGAAGTCGCCCTCAAAGTTCTTGCGGTTGTCGGTTCTCGGCTGCGGCGTCTAGTCGGGATCATCGAAGATCTGTCCTTCGCAACTGTGAGGCAGCGTTTGATTTCGCTCTTATTGCGGTTAGCCCAAGGAGGCGGAACCGCTACAAAAGAAGGCGTCCGGGTCCAATTGACAGCCACCCACCAAGACCTGGCTGCGGAATTAGGAACGGTCCGGGAGCTCGTATCCCGAAATCTGAGTCGTCTCCAAGCTGAAGGACTTCTGGAAGTGGATGGCCGCACGATCATCGTAAGAGACCTCGCCGGGCTCAAGCGCGAACAGATCACGTCGGAGTAGCCCACCAAATCCTTTCGTTGTGAAACCAGAAACCAAGTGACTTTAGTCACTGGCAGCAGCTCACGAGGAATAGACGATGTTGACCGTGATGGAGTTCATCATGGAATTCAACAGCGAAACGAGAATGAAAGACATCGCACTTTCGAATCCGGCAGCCAGGCAAGCGCCGGAAGACGCGGGCTGGATTATTGCTGTGGCGGCAAGTCGCTTCACGAGGCGTGCCTTCGCGCGAATGTCTCGCAGAGGAAATATTGAACCGTTTGCGAGAAAAGGCCAAAGACACCGGACCTGGGGACCTGAACTGGGTGGCAGCGCCGTTGTCCGAACTCATGCGGCGTATTTGCGAGAAGCACCATCGGTACGTTCGCGAATCGATTCCTCGCACGCGAGCCTTGTCGGAAAAAGTCTCCACAAAACACGGTCAGAATCATGCTGAGCTAGTGGGTATCGGGAAGCTCTTCGCGGAGATTGGCCGAGAGACGATCATGAAGATCCAAAAGGAAGATCAAATTCTCTTCTCATGCATAGACCCGCTGGAGTGGGCAGTAAGTACAATGCTTCAGTTGAACCGCCTTTTTTCAGACGGTAAAGAATCCCATCCATGCCATGATGCAGGAGCACGATGCTGCGGGAGATTTAGTGCGGCAATTTCGCGTTTTGAGTTCGGAGTATACGCCTCCGGGAGATGCCTGCACTAGCTTCAAAGTACTGTACGAAGCTCTCAGAGAATTCGAAGCACACCTTCACCATCATGTACATCTCGAAAATAATATCCTTTCCCCTCGCGCGGTGGAGTTGGAAGCCGCTGCCGCACGTGAAGGGGTCTGACTAACGGACTAGACTCAACGGCAGTTCTTGGAGGGAGGGATGGTTCGGTTCGATGATGCGCACAAAGCTGTTCATTATCCACCTGATCGTCGTTTTCGCATTTGGATTCGACCTTCCATCTTGATCGGGACCGGCATCGCGATACTCTCGGTAATCGCAGCCGCTTGGATCGAGGTCGCAATAGCTGGAATGCCTGGTGTTCCAGCAGTTCCGCAGATATATCCAAACAACTTCGCGGGGCCGCAGGGCTTTCCGGTGTGGGTACGCTACTGCCATTTCTTCAGTTTTCTTTTTGTGATGATGCTGATTCGGAGCGGCCTTTCGATCCTGGTGGACCACCCTCGTCTCTATTTCAATGATGGCTGCACACCCGGAAGCGAATGGATTCGGTTTACGCCGTTGAAAGTTCCACGCGACCGCATCTGGACCGCAAAAGATGATGCGCGATACATCTCGCCGCTGGTTGGCACTCCGGGCTACCGGCACACCATTGGCATTGCACGCGTGTGGCATTTCATTGATGTTCACGGCTTCATCGTCACTGGCATCGTCTTCATTGCCATGCTATTCGACACCGAGCAGTGGCGGCGCATCGTGCCAACGTCGCCGCTCGTGCTTTTGCAAGCATGGAACACGTTCGTGCATTACGCGACATTCCACCTGCCGCCGGAGCCGAACGGGTTTTATGGGTATAACGCATTGCAGCAGATCGCCTATTTCACGGTGGTGTTCGTATTCGGCCCGCTTGCTATTGCAACCGGCATAGCGATGTCTCCAGCGGTGGTCAACAGGTTTCCGTGGTACGCGCGAATATTCGGCGGTCGGCAGTCCGCCCGTTCGATTCATTTCCTCACCATGTTCAGTTTTCTTGGGTTTTTAGTGGTACACGTGACTCTGATCGTGATGACAGGATTCGTGCGCAATATGAACCACATTGTGATGGGTACGGACGATCTGAAGCCCATCGGAATGTATCTCGGGTTCGTAGGGATCGGCGTGGTCGGGCTCTCGTGGATTGTGGCGCACTATATCTCTTGGCACCATCCGCGCGGAGTGCAGCATGCCCTCAAGTCAGTGACATATCCAATGCAGCTTCTTACGCTGAATCGGCTGCTACCGCAGCAGAAGTACACAGAAGATCAAATCTCTCCGTATTTCTGGCCCAACGGGAAAATGCCGGTTCGAGCCGATTGGAAGGGCTTGGCAGAAACTGGATTTGAGCGTTTCCGGCTGAGGGTAGGAGGGCTGGTGAAAAACCCCGTGGAGCTTTCACTTGCTGATCTGGAGCGGCTGGGTGAGGTCGAGCACATTACCATGCATCATTGCATCCAGGGATGGAGCGGCATCGCGAAGTGGGGTGGGATTCCGATGCAGAAGCTAATCGAGCTCGTCCAGCCAAAACCGGAAGCGAAGGTCGTGGCCTTCTTCTCCTTTGGTGAAGCGCTCTATGGCGGACCCTATTACGATACGCAAAGTCTGGAGAACGTGCGAAAGCCGCAATGTCTGCTGGCTTCGCGCATGAACGGGGAGCGCCTTCCTCAGGTCTACGGAGCGCCCCTGCGGCTGCGAGTGGAAAACCAGCTTGGCTACAAGATGGTCAAATGGATCGAGCGCATCGAATTCGTAGAGTCAGAAAAGATGCTGGGCAAAGGAGAGGGCGGCAAGAACGAAGATGATGAGTATTTCGACCTGCTGCCCAATATTTGATGCGAAAGCTCGATTCTAATCGTCTGGAGCACGCAGGCAGTGACCATATTTTTTCGTTCTTCCGAAGGCTCCGGCTCGATTGGCTGCTGCTTCACTTCCCGCCGCGAATTGTGCGCTCCGTCTATGTGTTTGTGAATGGCTTCATCACGATCGGGGTGCTTGCGCTTCTAGCACTGGTAAGCCGGAACCCATTTGTCTTTCCGTCGCTCGGACCCACAGCGTATCTTCTGTTCTTTTCCCCGCTCGGCAGGACCTCAAGCCCGCGAAATACGATTTTCGGCCACGCGATCGGAATCGTCTGCGGCTATGGAGCGTACGTTGTCGCCGGCGCCGGAGCGCTTCCGTTCGGGGTGCACCCAGGTATCTTCTGGCCAAGAATCTTGGCGGCGGCGCTTTCTCTCTCATCCACCGGCGCGTTCATGGTTCTTCTTGGAGTCAGCCACCCGCCCGCTGGCGCTACCACACTGATTATTTCTCTCGGAATCATTTCCAAACCGCGCGAATTGGTCATCATCGAAGTGGCCGTGTTCCTGCTCGTGGCTCAGGCTCTGGTGATCAACCGACTGGCAGGATTACGGTATCCGTTCTGGAGTTCTCCCGCTCAGACCGAACAGTGAAGAAGATCGACATTGAGCCGAGCTTGGGTTCAGGCGTCTGATCGGTGGGACAAACGGAGAATAAGATGGCCAAGATGCCCTCGACGACTAGCAGTACGCGACCTGTATGGCTGGATGACGAAACAAAATCGATCATGGAACACGCCATCGCGCGTGAGCAATCTCTGTCGCGCCTGCTGATGACGTATATCGTGACCGGGTTCGTTTTCATGCTCCTGCCCGGTACGTTCCTCGGCGTGTGGAATCTCATCAAGATCAGTAGCCGCGAGGAGGCGGAATCTATTTCGCCTGCTTGGATTCAGGCACATGGCCATGCGCAACTGTTCGGTTGGGTCGGCACGTTCATCCTCGGCATCGGTTTTTACTCGATCCCGAAGCTGCGCAAGCTGAAGCCGTTTGCGCTGTGGTCCGCATGGCTTACTTGGGCGCTTTGGGTCATTGGCGTGACTGTCTGCTGGTTCGCGAAAATATATCCGTGGCACTGGCGGATTGCACTGCCCCTGTCCGCTACGCTTGAATTGGCCGCTTTCCTCATTTTCTTTCAAGCCGTTGCGAGCCATCGCCCGTCGAGTGGCTCGGCAAAGTCGCTTGAGCCTTGGATCTTTGTCGTGATCGCGGCGACGGTTGGCCTGCTCGCATCACTCCTGCTAAACCTTGGAGCTTCGTTTCAACTGGCGCTCAATGCCGGTTCTCCCGCCTTCCCGCACTTGTTTGACCAACGATATTTGATCGTTTCCACTTGGGGCTTTATCGTTCCCATGGTCTGGGGTTTCAGTGCGCGCTGGTTGCCCGTATTCATGGGATTACGGCCACTGCGGAACTCGTTGTTGCTAGTAGGTCTGGGCTTGAATACCGCAGGTGTGATCTTGGGGTTTCTCGAATACTTTTTTGCCGCAGGCATACTTCTTCTGGCTGGAGCGGCAGCGGCTGTTGCAGCGATTCGTTTCTTCGAAACCGCACTCAAACCGGCGAAGACCGTCAACGTCCACCAAAGTTTTCCGGTATTCATACGAATCGCGTACGGTTGGTTGCTGACCGCCGCCGCTCTCAGTATTTGGGCCGCGCTTGCCGGTGCGGCACCGGGCATTTGGGGTGCGTCGCGTCACGCTCTGACGGTCGGCTTCATTGCCGCGATGATTTTCTGTGTGGGGCAGAGAATCTTGCCGTCGTTCTGCGGAATGCGCGTACTGTGGAGCCCGAGGCTTATGCTGGTAATGCTGGTCTTACTTATGACCGGATGTACGCTGCGTGTCGCATCGGAAATCCTCGCTTATCAGAATTACGCCACATGGGCCTGGAGCATTCTGCCGGTTTCTGCGCTGGTTGAACTCACGGCAGTCGCGCTCTTTGCGATCAATCTAATTGCAACGTTCGTGCGCCCACCAGTGGTGGTTGCATCTCCGCTCACAATGACAACAGAATAGAGATTGCGCCGAGACACTGAGGAGAAGCCGATCAGGGCGCACCACTCAACGTTTAGTTCTTCGCTTTCTGGCCGAACTCTTCCTGTTCATTTTGGACCGCGATCTCAAGAGTCGAAGCGCTGAACCTTTGTGAATTGCGACGTGATCGGTTTTGTCGCTCTTGATGAAATACTGGGGTTCTTCTTTGGTGGCATGATGTGTGTAGCCTTTGATTTTCACATCGGAAACGACTTTCTTCGCGACGATGCCGCGAACTCGACCCGCTTCCGAGTTCCATTCGACGTGATCGCCACGTTGGAACGTCTGGGACACGTTTCAGTCCTACCGAACGGAAAATGCCTCCGGCCAAGCGATGGTCAGAAGGAAAGCACTGTCAGCAATGCCTTCAACATCATGGGAAATATCGTGTTCTAGCGTTAGCATTTGGCCAGCCGCAAGCTCTACCGACCGTTTGGCGGTACTGAACCGAATACGCCCATGCAGAGTTTGAACGGAGATTCGCCCCTCAGTTCGATGTTTCTCCAAGCGCCCGCCTGCTTTCATGACTATTAGCACGATACGGAAATCTGAATACTTAACGAGCGTCTTTGCTGTATGCCCTGACTGCCAGCGCCCTTCGGATTTTAGCTGCTCGATCTCCCGGCTAAGATCCAACGTTAAGACCGGGGCGGCGAGAGTCCCCACCTCGTGTTCTCGTCCTGTTTGTGGCTTCGCCTGTGCCGTCATGGTTTCACCTCTCCTTGCCTATAGCTACACTAGCCCATTTTCGGCGAGGCACAGGCGTGATTCAAGGCCGGAACTGCGCGATCAGACTTGGGGCTGGCGCTTCGGTCGCTTGATTCTGCCGCAGACGCTCATCGAGATTGGGCCGCACGCACCGGACGCCGTGCAAAACAGCAGGCCGCCTCGCCATGAAAATTTGGCTCCAATGAAACGGAGTGATCGTAACCGCGCGGAATGAAAAGTTGTTCCTCATTTGCCTCTGATAATTCGGCCCTCCGGTCCCGCAGCGACGAGGCTGGCGTAGCTCCTCTCGTCTTCAAAGATTTTGCCAAAACGTGACAGTTGCCCCGCCGCTTTTGCGCAATGTGAAGAGAAAGCGGACTGTTTTGCGATCTGCCTTGGTGTCAATCCTTGGCACCCTCAAGAGGGGAAAAGATGAAGACTACACGTGAAATTACCTTGGCAGCAAGAGACGGCAAGCTCCACCTGCCGCGTTTTCGGGGGGCAACCGGTGGTAACACATCGGAATCGGGGAGCCGTACCTCCAAAAACAAAGCGCTGGCGACGGGGTTAGCCGTTGCGTTGGGGCTGGTTGCAATGCTGCTCCCCATGGGTGCGCGGGCGCAGACCGAGACCGTGCTCCATAGCTTCACGGGGGTAGACAGCACACCGGGCGACGGAGCGGCTCCCTACGACGCCCTGCTCGTGGATTCATCTGGCAACCTTTACGGCACGACCACCGCAGGCGGCGATTCCGGACTGGGAACTGTGTTCGAGCTGGTCAATTCCTCCGGAAGCTACACCGAAATGGTGCTTCACAGCTTTGGTGCCTCCGCTAGCGATGGGGCAGTCCCATATGGCCGTTTGGTGATGGATTCATTCGGCAATCTTTACGGAACGACGCAATCTGGCGCCAGGACCATATTCGAGCTGGTCAATTCCGCTGGCGGCTACACTGAGAACGTGCTGTACAGCTTCCCCAGCACGGGCGCCAATGGCGCTAACCCGTACGCAGGGCTAGTAATGGATTCGTCAGGCAATCTGTATGGAACCACCGATCACGGCGGAGCTTCCGGCCTCGGCACTGTATTCGAATTGGTCAAGTCCGGCGCGAGCTATACCGAGAAGGTACTCTATAGTTTCACTGGCACCAACGGCGACGGGAAATACCCCGATGTGGCCGGTTTGATCCTGGACTCTTCGGGTGACCTGTACGGAACTACTCTCTACGGCGGTGCTTCTAATGCCGGCACCGCGTTCGAGCTGGTCAACTCCCCCGGAAGCTATACCGAGCAGGTGCTCTACAGTTTCACCGGCACGGGCAGCGATGGCAAGGAACCCGACGCAGCAGGGCTGGTCATGGATTCCGCCGGCGACCTGTTCGGAACCACACTTTACGGCGGGGCATCCGGGTTCGGCACCGTATTCGAGCTGGTCAACTCCTCCGGAACCTACTCGGAGAAGGTGCTTCACAGTTTCACAGGTATAGGTACAGGTACAGGAACCGACGGAGCAGATCCCTACGCACAGTTGGTTTTGGACTCGTCTGGCAATCTTTACGGCACCACCTCGTTTGGTGGTGGCACAGTCGGCCTGGGAACGATCTTCGAGCTGGTTTATTCCTCTGGAAATTACACAGAAAAAGTTCTGTATAGCTTCAAGGGCGGAACTGGGGACGGTGAATATCCCCATGCAGGTTTGGCGATGGACGCATCGGGAAACTTTTACGGCACCACCATTCAAGCCGGCCCTGACGATTTTGGGGTCGTATTCGAATTCACACCCGTCGCCGAGCCGGAGGTCACCTTGTCCCCCAACACGCTCGATTTTGGCTCCGTCACGGAAGGCACGTCGAGTGCGGCGAAGTCGGTCACGGTTACCAACAGCGGCAGCGCCGATCTGACGTTTGCTGCTGGCGCCGTCGCGGTTACTGGCACAAACTCCGCCGACTTCTCGATCACCGCGGATACGTGCAGCGGCGCAACTGTTACAGCCGGAACCACGTGTTCCGTGAGCGTAGTTTTCACTCCTTCGGCTGCTAACAGCGAGTCCGCGACTCTCAACTTCGCCGACAACGCCGCGAGCAGCCCCCAGGCAGTGACTTTGACTGGCACCGGGCTGACGTCAAACGTGACGGCGGCTCTTTCTCCCACAAGTCTGACGTTTTCGTCGCAAACGACCGGCATGACCAGCGCTTCTCAGCCAGTGACACTGACGAATTCCGGCAGTTCAGTTCTTTCCGTCACAAGCATTTCCGTCGGTGGCAATTTCAGGCAGACGAATAATTGCGGCACGAGCCTTGCAGCCGGTAAGAGCTGCACAATCAATGTGACATTCGCGCCCACCACGGCTGGCTCACTGACGGGAACACTTTCCGTCGCCGATAACTCCGCGAATAGTCCACAAACGGTGAGTTTGAGCGGGACCGGAGTTGCTGCACCCGCCGTGTCGCTATCTCCGACCAGTCTCACGTTCTCTTCGCAAGCTGTGGGTACAACGAGCGCCGCCCAGGCGGTTACGGTGACCAATAGCGGCGGAGCAAACCTCACGTTCAGCGTTGGCGCGGTTTCTGTCTCGGGTGCCGACGGCGCTGATTTCTCGATTTCGAGCGACACCTGCAGCGGCCAAACAATTGCGTCCAATAAGACTTGCGCGGTCGCCACAACCTTTAAGCCCTCGATTGCCGGCAGCGAGAGCGCCACGCTTAGCATTGCTGACAACGCGGCAAACAGTCCGCAGGCTGTGAACTTGAGCGGCACCGGTGTCGCACCGAATTTCAGCCTCGCGGCGAGCGGATCGTCAAGCGCCTCAGTGTCGCCGGGCGGCGATGCCAGTTACACTCTGAACATTTCACCGTCCGCGGGGTTTGCCAAAAGTGTTGCCCTCTCATGCACAGGTGCCCCAGCGGAAGCGACCTGCAGCGTCACGCCAACTTCAGTCACGCTCGATGGATCAACTGCCGTGAACGCAACTGTATCGGTGACGACGACAGCGTCTTCAGCGCTGCCGCTGATTCCTAATAGTTCACCGATGCCTCGTGGCCGATCCGGCTGGATATTGTTGGGCATGCTCTCACTGCTGGCTTCTGTTTCGCTGGCAGCTGCGCGAGCGCGAGTAGTAGGCCGGAAGCACATGGCATGGCGACCCATCACAACCGTCGCTGGACTCTTACTGGCGACGGCGCTCTTGGTTTCCTGCAACGGTTCGGGAGGAAACTCGCCGACGCCGTCTAATCCTAACCAAGGCACGCCGGCAGGCACTTACACACTCACGGTTACAGGAACTTCTGGGACGCTGTCGCACTCCGTCAACCTAAGTCTGACCGTGCAGTAAGGCGCGGTGGCACGGAAACGAAGCGAGATTTTCACAAAGCTCGCAGTGAGGAAGCGACGAATTTTCGGGAGGCAAACGTGAAGAGACGAATCTATGTGTTCGTCCCCGTCGTCTTGATTGCGGTTTCACTGGGCGTCGTGCCGCACACAAGTTTCGCCCAGTCGCTCTCCAGCGCGCTCGGAGCGGGCCATCTGGACGGCTTAACGAAACTCGCCAATTGCCAGCGCCCTATTATGGGTCACCGCGAAAGGCTCATCGCGGATCGCCTGGACGCCAAGCTCGCCGTGTCCCCCACTCTCACTCCTCAGGAGCGTAGCATTTGGCAAGCGGACATCGAGGCTCTGCGCAAAGTTGACTACGCGCATCCCTACACGGCGCCTGATCCGAAAAACCCCCAGCAAAAAGTCACACACTCATTGCTCGAAACAGCCTCGCGCCTTCCGCCTCAAGGAGAAGCGAGCGGTGCCGCCTCGCTCCGAGAGCTGCTATTTCGTTTTTTTCAATGCGCCCCACGCTGCCGAGAGAGGGACGTTGTTCAGCGAGCCGTCATCCATGATGCGGAAATCGAGCTCATGATTGTCGCAGTTCAGGTGGACGTCCTTCCCACCCACCGTGTAAGTGCAATCTTTCGTCTCGCCCAGCATGGTGAAGGCCGCTTTTCCACCCGACCGAAGCTCGAGCATCATCGTGCCGCCGTTTGTGCTCGAATAGGTGCCCTGAAGGCCCGAGCCGCAACCCACCGCGACAAAACTCAACGCTGCCACAGCTACTACGATCGTTCCCTTCCAATGATTCGCTCGCATAGTTGCTCTCCTCTTTTTTTGTTAGTGCCCTTCCTTCAGCAGTGTTTTGCCGAGACCCGTTTGTTCCGCGGTCGCGACGTATCGAGTTCCGGCAAATCCTCGGTAACGGTGCCTCCCCATCAAAATTTCGGTACGTTGCGAGTGGCCTTTTGCACTTGCGCCTGGTGCGCGCGATTGGCCGCGGCGTTCTTGGCATCCGTAATCTTTTGGGCCTCTTGAAGCGCGTAGGGTTGCCCCTCACCAGCACATTACGCAAACGCCCGCTAAAAACCGTCATGCCGCTTTCCCGAGGCAGGGTCGGATGCCCGAAGACGGCGCGAATTTCCTTGGTGGGCCTTGTTCAATGTTCTGCAGCAAAGGCGAAAAACCACGCTGGCGCAGGGGATCAAACGCGGATAAACTCAGAAACAATCGAGAAACGAAAACCGCCGAAAACCGGGTACCGCAACCTAGGTAAAGGACAGACAACCAACCACTTAGGCTTTGCAACCAGGGGGTCGCCGGTTCGATACCGGCCACTTCCACCAAACATTATGGGCCGTACTACTTTCGTTTGTTTCGCCAAGCGCTATGAACAACCCGCAGGGCCAGGTCTCCGGCGCTCTGAGATGAAGACAGTCGTCGTGGATCACCTACCAGCTAGGCGCAGTTTGTTTGCGCGTGGCTAGCTCGGACGAGGTTTGATGGCATGCTTTGTGACCGGATCAGTGATTCGCAGGATTTCTGAGAGTTCGCAAACGATACGATGCGGACGCCGAGTGAGCGGCTGCGCGGCCCAGTGTTGCTCCGTTGATATACCGGTGGTGACGCCGAAGCCAACCGCCTTGCCGCGCCGCGCCATAATCATTTCCACGAGTGGATCGTCACCAACCACTCCTACCCGGCGCATCGGAATTCCGAGCCTTTTCGCAACCAACTTCAGCGCGTTCAATGAAGGCTTGCCGGTAAGAATCATCGGAGCTCGCGTGATTTTTCGCACAGCCGCAGTGATCGCATGCGAATAGCCCATGGTCTTGCCGCCAGCGGTCGCAAAGAACGGCACGTCGGAAGCAACGTAAAGCTGGGCGCCATTCCAGATCGCTTTGCAAGCCGCCTCGATGTCCTTCATCCCGCATTCCGGATGCCACGCGATATAAACTGCATCGACTTCTTCGGCGCGGTCTTGACCGGTGAAAACCGTTTCGATACCGGCCTCGGCCAGCGCATCCCCCACTCCTCGAGTGCCCAGCACAAGCACGCGTTTGACGCCCCGCTTCAACATCATGTCAGCCGCAACCGTGTTCGGCGTCAGCAACGCTTCGTCGGGAATGGGAAGTCCCAGCGCGCGCAGTTTTGGCGCTTGTTCAGACGTTCGATACGCTGTGCCGTTAGTGAGCACCACGAATGGCCTGCCGCGGGACTGCAACTCGGTAAGAGTTTCGACGGCGCCCGGCAGCATACGGTATCCGCCGAGCGAACGGTCGCTGAGAATCAGCGTGCCGTCTAGATCGAACATGAAACCCTGGACGGCTCCCAGCGGCTCCTTCCAGCCGTTGCGCGAAGATTTCATGCTTGCGCTTCCACCGGAGCGGGCTCGCCGCGTAGCTCTAGCTTAAAGCCGGATTTCTCGATCGAGAGGTAAGTGATGTCGCGCCGACCAGCCAGCTGGCGAATGAGATTTAGCACCGGAACGCTATCGGGATCGTACGTCTGCTCCGCGGGGCCCGCCTGCTTCATCCCGTCCATCTGACCGGCCGGCATTGTGGCGCGAAGCAGAAATTCTTCGTCGGTCAGTTCCGCGCCGATGCGCTGGCGCAGCTCGGGCAGCGGCGGCATGCCCGGTTCCTGGCGAAGCTCCCGCGCGCGCGGAGACGACTCGATCCGATCCATCACCTCAGGCGCAATGGGCATGTTCGGTCGCCCGAATTTACCCAGCGCGTAGCGAATAATTTCGTCGGGAATCACGCTGTATCGTTCTTTCGAAGTCACGTTCAGCACCGCCTGAGTAATCAGCATCTGTGCAAATGGAGTCATCACAATCGGCCAGCCGAGTTCCTGGCGCACGCGGCCGAGCTCCTCGATCACAGCGCCTTCCAAATGCGACACTCTCGTCTCGGCGAGATGCCGCCGCATGGTCCCAATCGTTCCGCCCGGAAGTTGATGGTGCAGATAAGCTGCGTCGAATGCCTGAGGATGGCCGACGGGAAGACCTTCCGCTTCCGCAAGGCGCGTGAAGTAGTGGCCGACTGCTGCAAGCGCTTCATCATCTATATCAATTTGATGGCCGAGGCCGCGCAAATTGGAGACCACGCGCTCTGATGGCGGATTTGAGATTCCATCAGCGGCCGCGCCCGAAGCGCACTGCACAGCACTTACGCCCCACTGCGGCGCGTCCATGTACGTCAACTCGCCGACTCCAATTGTGCAGTGCGAGTGAAGTTCGAGCGGCTTCTTTCCGATCGCCGCGACCACGGCGGGAATCAGAGTGCGCGCACGAAGCGGCGTGAGCAAGCCGCCCGGATCCTTGATATACACAGCGTCCACATCGGGACTATTCGCCAGCGTGCGCGCGCGCGCGACGTAGTGCGCGTCGTCGTGAATCGGGCTCAGCGTGAAGACCAGCGCGCCGACCACGTATTCACCGCCAGCCGCTTTGATCATGCGCGCACAGGCTACGTTGGAATCGGCGTCGTTCATGGGATCGGCCAGCGCAAACCGGCGCATGCCATTATTAATGAGCGTTTTGAACGCGAGGCCCATGAACTCAGGACTGGCCGTTTGCCAAGAGATAAATCGAAAGCCGGTCGAGAGAAATTGCAGCGGCGTATTTGGCACGGCTTTGGCCATCAGCCGTATGCGTTCCCAAGGATCCTCTTTCTTGTATCGAACCGCGACGCCCATGTGCGTGGACGTGGTGAAGTCGATGGCTTTGAAGCCGACGCGATCCATGATGGGAGCGATGGTGAGAGTCTTCGCTGTGTCCACGCCCAGCGCTGACCACAGGCACTGGTTGCCGTCGCGCAGGGACGTCTCGACGATTTGAACGTTAGCCATGCGCGCGTGCCTCCTGCATCTCGCGCCGTCTTTCAAGGAAGCGCGGCAAATACGACGTATCCACGCCGCCTTGTTGGAATTCCGCGTCTACCAACACCTCTTGATGGAACGCGAGGTTCGTGGCGACGCCCTCGATCTTGGTGGACGCGAGCGCCCGCCGCATTCGCTCCAGCGCCAACGGACGGTCGGACGCATGTATGATGATTTTTGCCATCAACGAGTCGTAAAACGGCGGGACGCGCGCGCCGGACGTGATGTACGTATCAACGCGAACACCTTCTCCCGAAGGCCACACCGCTTCTCGCACCGTGCCAGGACTCGGATGGAAATCGCGTGCCGGATCTTCCGCGTTGATCCTGCACTCGATGGCGCAGCCTTGGCGGCGAACGTCACGTTGCCGCAGGCGCAGCCCGCTGCCGTGGGCAATCGCGATTTGTTCCGACACAATATCGACGCCGGTGACTGCCTCACTGATCGGATGTTCCACCTGAATGCGAGCATTCATCTCGAGAAAATAGAACGCGTTGCGGTCCACATCGACGAGGAACTCGACGGTTCCCGCGCCGCGATACGAAAGCCGTTCCGTGAACTTCACTGCCGCATTGTGAATCCGCCCGCGAAACTCCGCCGGTAACCCGGGCGCAGGAGTTTCCTCGATCAATTTCTGATAGCGGCGCTGCACCGAACAGTCCCGTTCGCCCAGATGAATCACATCGCCCTTGCCATCGCCGAGAATCTGTACTTCCACGTGGCGGCCGCGCGCGACGAAGCGTTCCAGATAGACTCTCGCGTCGCCAAACGCAGCGCCTGCTTCCGCTGCCGCCATATCCATCGCCGCGGACAAATCTTCCAAGCGGTCCACCCGCTTCATGCCGCGGCCGCCGCCGCCTCCCACAGCTTTGATCAAAAGCGGCGGACCAATTTCCCGGCCCAGCACCATCGCTTCGCCGATCATCTCAACCGCGCCGCCCGGAGCCGTCGGAACGCCCGCCGCCTCAGCTTCCGCGCGAGCCCTCAATTTATCGCCAACCGCCTCAATCTGGGCGGCCGTAGGCCCGACGAAAATCACGCCTTCCTCTTCGCAAACTCGCGCCAATGCGGGACGCTCGGAAAGAAATCCGTAGCCTGGATGAATGGCGTCCGCTTTCACCCCAAGCGCCGCCTGCACGATCGTTTCAACTTTGAGATAGCTATCCGAAGCGCGCCCCGGTCCAATGCAGATCGTGCGATCCGCCAAGCGCGCGGGCAGCGAGTCCAAGTCAGCCTCGGAAGCCGCCAAAACCGTTTCTATTCCAAGCGCCTTGCATGTGCGCATCACGCGAACGGCAATTTCCCCGCGGTTCGCGATCAGTACCCGCCGGATCGCCATCGTCAGGCACCCGGCCGGACGCGCATCAGAATCTCCCCGTATTCCACTAGCGCGCCATTTTCAGCTAACACTTCGGCGATCTGCCCCTTCACGCCCGCGCGCACCGAGTTCATGAGCTTCATCACTTCGATGATGCCTATCACCGTGTCCTCATCCACCTTCGCGCCCGCCTCAACGAAAGGCGGCTCTCCAGGTTTTGGCGCACGATAAAAAATGCCGAGCAGCGGAGATGCAACATCTCTGAGCCCAGCCTCCGACGGCGGTTTCGCTTTTCGCGGCTCCGCGCGCGGACGGTCCGTCTGCGATTCGTCTGCTGGTTTCGGAGCGGACACAGCACCCGCGGAATCGATAGTTTCTCGCGCGACCCCGGCCGAGCCACGACGCAGATTCAGCTTCACGCCATTCATTTCGAGCGACAGCGTGTCGAAGCTCGAAGAGTCGAGCAGCCGCAGTATCTCGGCCACGTCCTTGGCGCTCAATGTCATCGCCGGCCCCCGAAAATTTTCATCACATGCTGCAGTGGATCCTCCGCGGGCTTGGCAACGGGCGTAAGCTGCTTGGACGACCAAACCGTTTCGGGCCTGCTCTGCAACAGCAGCGTTTTCCCCAACTGGTCGATGGCCCATTCAATATCCTGCGGCCTGCCATAGTGGCGTTCCACCACGCGCGCGAGGTCCTTCAACTCAAGTAGCTCCTTATCAGTCAGGGATGGCGCGCGCCGAAGATCCTCCGGAGTCTCGAACTCTTCCACGCCTCCACTCGGCGAAGGCAGATGCCGCACATGCTTGTCGGAAATCTCGCGTACCAAAATCTCTCCAGTGATCTTGGCGACCACGAATCGGTCGGGAGTTACTTCCCCGCTCACCACAGCCGAGCCCAGTCCCCAGGCGCTTTCGATCGTTACTACCGAGCGGTCTCCCGTCTGCGGGCTGCGCGTAAACATCACTCCCGCCTTTCGCGCGTTCACCATGCCTTGTACCACCACAGCCATTGCCACCGCGTTTTCCGGAATCCCGTGCTTGCGTCGATAGGCGATCGATGGAACCGAGTAAAGGCTGGCCCAGCAAGAGCGAATGCACTCCAAGACGTCCTGCGCGCCGATCACCCACAGATACGTGTCCTGCAAGCCCGCAAAGCTCGCATCGGCGGCGTCTTCCGTGGTCGCCGATGAGCGCACCGCCAGCGGAGGGTTATTGTCCTTCCCGCAAAGATCGGTGAGCGCGGCAAGAATTTGCGAATTTAGATCCTCCGGCAGCGATGCGCTTTCCACTCGTTCGCGCAGTTGTTCAGAAACAGCGGTAATTTTTTTCAGCTCTTGGCTGCCGAGCGCCTCCACCTGCGCTCGAATCGGCTCGTCCTTTTCGATGCTCGCCAAAAAGCGCTCAAAAGCCGCGGTGCGCACCACGAATCCCGCCGGAACAGCGATACCCGCCTGCGTCAACTCGCCTAGCGAACCGCCCTTGCCGCCAACGGTCAGGCGGTCGACTAACCCGACATCTGCGAACCACCCTATGGTTTCTGAAGACGGCACCAGATCTCACCTATTCAAGAAGAGTGACCACGCCGCGGCCTCCATCAACGCGAATGCGCTGGCCGTCTTTGATTTTCTGCGTAGCGGTACCGGTGCCCACCACGGCAGGCAATCCGTATTCACGGGCCACAATTGCCGCGTGGCTCATGGAACCGCCGATGTCCGACACTGCGGCGGCAATATTCTGAAATACAGGCGCCCAACTCGGATTGGTTACCTGGCAGACCAGAATGTCGCCATGGCGCAAGCGGCCAATCTCGTCCACCGATTTCACAACGCGAGCGATTCCTTCCACCACGCCATTCGACGCGGCGAATCCGCGGATTTCATTTGAGTCGGGCTGTTCGCCGGCCGTTAACCAGGTGTCGAGATTTTCGCGCGTGATGCCCCAGAGCATAACGATTGCGGGATCGTCGATGATATCGGGAACCGGACCAAGCGCCGGTGGAGTGTCGTGCTTTGACCATTCCGCTATCGCCGCTTTGCGTTCGCGCACGATCCCAGGCCAAATCTCGGGGCCGCGCGGAAGCGAGCCGTTGGACCATGCGGTCATCAGGTCGATAATCGCGGCCTCCAGCTCGTAATGGCTCAGTTGAAACACATCCTCGGTGTTGGGGAAGAAGTCGTGTTGCGCCAGCAGCACGCCGAATTCACGAATCTTGTTAAAGAAGAGGTTCGTGTACCAATGCTCGCAGTAAAATTTGTGTCCCTCGACGTAAGGAAACACGCGATGCGCCAGCGTGATCATCTGGTCGTAGGCCGCCCGGTCTTCGTCCGTCTCCAGCAGTTCGCGATAATCCGCGATCAGTTGCTTCCGCTCCGCCATCAACCGGTCGGTCTGCCGCTCCAGCCGTTCGCCCTTTTTTGCATTGGCAATGTAGCCGGGCAGCGCCGCGAACGGCATCGAAAGATCGTCGTTCCACGAGCGATGGTAATGATAGAAGCCGTCGCCCACGTTGATGTTGAACCAGGGATCGCGTGAGATGGCGAGTTCCTGCAGCCACGCTTCGCCGCGTTCGCCCAATTCCTTCAGGGATTTTATGACCGTATCCGGCGCCACTCCTGTGCGGAACTGGTCTTCAACTCCCAGATCGATCGCGCATTTCGCCAGGCGCCGCAGTTCGTCATCCGGACGGAAAATCTCTGCTTCGATGCCCGCCACCATCCGCGCCACCGTCTGATCGCTGATTTCCGGAAACGCCTTCTTGCAAAAGTCGAAGAACGTCAGATAAGCGCCATAGCCGAGCAGCAGAAATTCGAAGTGGTGCTGCCACATCCGAAAGTAACCTTCTAGCGTCTTCTGGTACGTCTGCAGCAGGTAATGATTCGAGGCGATGCCGCGCCCCGCGTGAACGTGTTCGATCGGCTCGAATTCAGGCAGCTCGATTTTCGGCAGAGCTTCCGCCTCGTGAATCAACGCCAGCATTTTTTCTTTCCATTGCGCGAAAAGCCGCTCCCAGTTGGCGTAGTAATAGAAGGCCCGCCGTTGAAACTCCACTGTGCGCCGCTCGATTTCTTTCGGATCGGTTACCGCGTTTCCGCCGATGTACACTCGCCCGTTGATGATTCGATAGTCGATACCCAGCGTCGTCGGCAAGGAATGGACCCGCGTGTTCGCCGAACCTAGCGCGACGTAAGCGGCCTCGGCCGTCACCATGTCGAAGACGCACATCGGCTCCGGAAAATGCATTGAGTTGTAAAACCAGAATCTCTCGTCATCTTCTTTGGTGAACTGGATGTAATAAGGATAAGCGGCCTGCGCGCGTTCCGTTCCCGGTACCACTTTTAGCGAGCTAGGACGCGGAAAGCCCTTCGCGGTTGCGGTTGATTTCATATTCGTTGTTCCCAAGATTCACCTGCGCTTCCACCAGCACGCCTCTGAGATTCCCCACATTGTATGCGCCTTCGCCTACGGAGGTATGCCTGCAGCCTTCTTTGAGTATATCTATTTTTCACGCCATCGAACGCGCGAACTGCCGGTACGGGCCGCGGCTCGGGCTAACCATGACGTCCCCTCGACGCCATCACAACCATCGAAATAAATACCCGGACCCCATCGTTTGTCAAGCCGGTCGCGGGCGCGCCGCGCAATCTGTTGTCTTGACAACTACATTTTACTCTGATGTACTTGCCCTCGTTGGCGGCCGTATGGCAGCCATGTGGCCGTTGCTGCGGAGGAGGTGCGCTCATGGATCGACGAAACATGTTGGCGTTGCTCGGTGCCAGCCCGGCTCTTGTTGCTGGCACACCATTATTTGCACGAACGGCTCCCATGCCCGCTCCCGCGGCTGGCGGTTGCGGATCGGACGGCTTGGTCTCCGTGCTCAACCCCGGAATCGAAACCAAGCTCGCGATTCGCGTGCCGCTGGCGCCTCGCCTCAGCACCTTGCAAGGCAAGACGATCTATCTCGTGGATTTCGACTGGGGAGGAATGCAGCAGAACGGCAGCATTCAGCACGAAATGCAGAGGTGGTTCGCGCAGCGCATGCCTGGCGTGAAGACCATCTACAAAATGAAGGGCGGGAATTTCGTCACCGACGATCCGGGCCTCTGGAAGGAGATCGCCGCTAACCACGGTGACGGCGTAATTATCGGCGTCGCTGGTTGACACGGCTGCGTCGCGGCCGTGAGCCGCGAAGCAGGAGAAATCGAGCGCAAGTACCGCATCCCCACCGTCGCTGTCGCCGGTGAAAACGTCGTTTCCTTCGGCCTGGGCGCCTACTTCAAGCACGATAGCGGCATGCCCCTTCGGTTCGTCGGATTCCCTTTCCCCTTTGCAGGCCAGCCAACATCCGTCATCGCTCAGGATATCGACGGGAAGGACTCAGTCAGCGGCAAGCCTCTCATGCAAGCAATCGTTGACGCCCTCACCGTCCCGCTCACTCCTCAAGAGAAACTCTCCGGCCCTGCTCCGGGTTCAGCGGCTCCCGAACCGCGCATGCTTCCGCCGGATACGCCTGACAATTTGCAGAGCCTCTTCATCGCCAGGTATTGGACGGACTACAATCCGGTCATCCTGCCGACGGAAGAAAAAGTCGCCGCCATGCTGAAAGGCACCAGCCGCCGGCCCGACGAAATCGTAAAATCCGCCTCTGGAACATTCGGCGCGCGCCGCCCATTTAGCGTGGAGAAGGTCGCCACCGTTGCGGTCATGTCCGGTGCCAAGCCCGAGTATTTGCCGGTCATTCTGGCGCTCTCCAGCCGGGTGCCGTACATGGACTCGACCACTTCGATCGCCCAGATGGTCGTGGTCAACGGGCCTATCCGCAATAAAATCGGGATGAATTCCGGTATTGGCGCATTGGGGCCGGATAACCAAGCGAACTCCGTCATCGGGCGATCGATGACTCTGATTCACAAAGTC
>JBOGNC010000047.1:0-20010 GCA_050747045.1 Candidatus Acidiferrales bacterium
GGCGGGCGAGCCGGCGCCACAGCCGATGTCGCGACCGAACACCTCGGACGACGGGCGACCACGGGAGGCTCTTTCAGGCCGCCAGACTCCGAAGCCGCGCCGCAAGCGTCCGTCGCGAAGGCCGCGAAGAACGGCTTAGGCGAAAGCCGGGGCTACCGTCGAGTTCGACACATTCAATCCAGTTCGTCGTTGAGCTGCTGTATCACCCGGTAACATTCGCAAGCCGACTCTTCGAGCGCTACGCGGTCTAATACTTTCACGGAGCCGCGCGTGTATTTGATCGATTTTCCCTTTTGCAAAACTCCGGCTGCCACGGTGACGCTTGGACGGTCGGTGCCCAACATGGTCGCTAAATAGTCGTGGGTGATGGGCAGGGCATCGCTTTCTACGCGATCGACTGCGGTCAAGAGCCAGCGGGCCAGGCGCTGCGCCACGTCATGGAGTCGGTTGCAGGCGGCAGTTTGAGCGGTTTGCATTCCCTGAATCACCGCGTAGCGGGACAAGGTCATCTGAAACACGGGCGCCGTAGGCAATGCCGCTTGCAGCGCGGCAGCCTTAATTCGGAATCCATCCGAAGGGATCTGGACGATTTCGCGCAGAGGACTGTGGCGCAGCCCAACCACCAGCGGAGTGCCGACCATCCCTTCCTTGCCAACCACGCCAGCTTCAACCGTTTTCCCGTCTTCCGTTGCCACGACCAGCGAAATCAATCCGCCGTTCGGGAAGTAAACGTGATCGAGCACCTCGGTAGGTTCGTGCAGGCTGTGGTGGCGCGAAAGCTGGACGTGCTCTAAAGAGTCCGAAACGCTGCGGAATTCAGCTTCCGGCAGCGAAAGCAGAATGGTGTTGCGCACAGTCGCGCCTTTGGCGTGCCTCTTGCGACTGGCCAGAAGCAATTTTTCGCCGGTCACGCTGTCGGTGACTCCGTGAACTTGTACATGTGCATGAGACGGGGGACTTTATTAATTGTGATATGTGCTTGTCTGTAGGCCGTCAAACACTTGCAAGGAAGGAGTTTGCTACTTGATACCCAGTTCTCCATTGAATTGCTGTATTACCTGATAACACTCGCAGGCGGACTCTTCGAGCCTATGATGGCTGACCACGCGTACTGCGCCGGGCTTGTATTCGATCGCTTTCCGGTCCTGGAGTCTTCTGGCAGCCACGGTCACCGTGGGGCGGTCAGTGCCCAGCATGGTGGCCAAGAAATCGTGAGTGATCGCTAACCATGAGGTATCGACGCGGTCCTGTGCCATGAGAAGCCAGCGCGCTAGGCGCTGCTCAACGTCATGGAGGCGGTTGCAGGCGGCCGTTTGAGCGGTCTGCATGCCTTGTATGATGGCAAACCGCGAGAGTGCAAGCCTGAGCTTCGGGGCCAGCGGGAGCACGGCTTGGAGAGCCGCGCGCGAGAGGGTGCAGCCCTCGCCTCCCAGCTGGACCACATGGAGCAAATGGCTGACGCATAAATTTACGGCTAGCGCCGTGCCAGTGCAGCCCTCTTTACCAATCAGACCGGCTTCCACCGCTCGCCCGTCTTGCGTCGTAACCACAACTGAAATGAGCCCCTGATTTGGAAAGCAGAGGAATTCCAAGGGCCGATCGGGCTTGTGGAGGTTCAATCGAGAAGGCAAGTCCATCGGCTCGAGCTGAAGGCGAACCAGAGCGAATTCCTCCTCCGGCAGCGCAAGGAGAATTCTGTTCGATATCGGTCTGCCGCAAGAGTTAGTCCGTTCGCCTACTTGGACTGTGGGAAAAGTTTGCGGGTTCATTATCCCTCGAACTAATACGCTCGCTTCAATGCATCCCGGGAAATATCCGATAGGGGGCCCGAACAGAAGCACTATTTAACCCCGCTACGCGCCCTGAGACTGATCGGGTATTCAATGTATTTCGGGAAAGCGATTACCTTAATGAGAGAACGCCAGGATATATACCCGTCCATGCTTTTTCGGCGGGGTCCGCGGCAAAAGCGGTCGAAAGGTATCGTGATTGAGCCTAGTTCGCGAACAGGAAGTCTGTGAACCCAAGTAGAATCGCCGCTGGGCGGGCGGCATCTGATCGAGAATCCCGCGAAGTTCATGGCGGCCTTGCGCGTGCGCGAAGTTTCAGGAAAGGAGAGCGGCGATGCCATACGTGACGGTAGCAAAGGAAAATTCGGGAGATATTCAACTCTATTACGAGGATCACGGCTCGGGTGCGGCGATGGTGCTGATCCACGGTTACCCGCTGAGTTCGGCGTCATGGGAAAAACAAGTGCCGGTGCTGCTGCACGCCGGCTATCGCGTAATCACTTACGATCGTCGTGGCTTTGGCAAGTCGAGCCAGCCGACCAGCGGGTACAACTACGACACCTTCGCCGAGGATTTGCAGAAGTTGGTGAAGTATCTGGGACTGCGCGATTTCGCGCTGGTGGGATTCTCGATGGGCGGCGGCGAAGTGGCGCGTTACGCCGGAAAGTTCGGCACCCGGGGAATGAGCAAGGCGGTGATCATCAGCGGCGTTCCTCCATATCTGCTGAAAGCAGCCGACAATCCTGAGGGCGTTGACGAAACGGTGTTCAAAGGAATCGAGCAGGCCGTGGCTGCGGACCGCTACGCCTTCTTCACTGAGTTCTTCAAGAACTTCTACAACACGGATCTTCTGCTTGGCAAAAACGTCAGCGAGCAAGCGGTGCAAGCGAGCTGGAACGTAGCGGCGAGCGCGTCGGCGACGGCAAGCGTCGCGTGCGTGCCCACCTGGCATGAGGATTTCCGCGCCGACCTGGCCAAACTCAACGTGCCCACGCTAGTGATTCACGGCACCGCGGACCGCATCGTGCCGATCGATGCGGCTGGGCGGCGCACCGCCAATATGATTCCCGGCGCGCGGCTCCATGAAGTGAAAGATGGGCCGCACAATATCGCCTGGACGCACGCTGAAGAAGTGAATCGCGAGCTGCTAAATTTCCTGGGGAAAAGCGCAGCGAAGACGGCGTCGAGCTAGCTGGAGCGCCGCAACGAAAAAGCGCGCATAATGCGGGGCTTAGGCACGCGCGCTGTGCCGAGGTCAGGCGCGGCGCACGATTAAGCTCGCGGCGAACACGAGAGTCGCGAACATCACGGTGACCGGCGCAATGGTAGAAAGATGGAACAGATACGTATTGAACAAAAATCCCACGACAATTGAAACCATGCTGATCGCCGCGGAGATCACGAAAAATCGCGAAAGCCGGTCCGAAAATTGACGCGCCGCGGCTGCCGGCAGAATGATCAACGAACTGGCCAGGAGCGCGCCCATGAAGCGGAGTCCTAGGAGCACCGTGAGGCTGAAAACAAGCAGGTAGACCAGATCGAGACGGTCCACATGGATGCCGGACGAGGCCGCCAGCTCCGGCGAGAAAGTGGAAAGCGTAAGGCGGTCTTTCATCAGAAACACCGAAACGATAACGACTGCCGACGCAGCCACACCCAGCGCGAAACCCAGAACGCTCACGCTTTCGAGTCCGCCGAAAAGCGCGTCGATCAGGTCGCCTCGAGGAGTGATGGCTGCGCCAATGGCCAACGCCGCCGCGAACACCACGCCGATCGACGCGTCGGTGGCCAGGCCAGTTTTCTTCTGAAGCTGCCAGACCAGAAACGTTCCCAAGAACAACGTGACCGCACCGCCGTAAAGCGGGTTGACCTTCAGGAGATACGCGATCCCCAGCCCGGGCAGCGCGAGGTGCGAGATCACGTCGCTCGCCAGCAACATGCGTTTCATTAGTGCGAAGCAGCCGATCAGCCCCGCGGCCAGTGCGAAGCAGAGCGCCAGCAACAACAGCAGAATGTGGCCTTCGTGCATGCGTATCGCTGGCGCGAACTTCGCGAGTCCTTTCGCTTCGTACTATTGGTGATCGATGTGACGGTAGAACTTCGACGGCCCGCCGTAGAGATCTTCCAGCATCGCCGGCGTCAGCAATTCCTTCGGCGGCCCCATGCAGCGTTTCCCGCGGCTCAGGCAGAGGACCATCGTCGCGTAACGATATACGACGCTCAAATCGTGCGAGACGAAAATTTCCGTCATGCCTTTTTCCTGCTGCAACTTGTGCAGCAGTTCGTAGGTGTGTTCCTCGGCGAGCTCGTCCAGGCTGGCGGTGGGCTCGTCGAATAGCAGCACGCTGGGGCGGCCCAGCAGCGCCAACGCGATCAGCGATTTCTGAAATTGTCCGCCGGACAGATGGCCCACGCTGGTGTTGAAAATCATCGGCGAAAGACCCACCTCGGCCGTTACGCTCGAAATATCATCCTCCGGCAGATGCTGCACCGCTGCTTTCGATGTCAGCAGATCGCCCAGCCGGATGGGAAGCTGCCGGTCGGCGGCAACTTTCTGCGGAACGTACCCGACGCGCGCTTCCGGGCTCCAGCGAATTTTGCCCTGGTGCGGTATCAAGTCGAGCAGCGCCTTCAGCAGTACCGTTTTGCCCGCGCCGTTCGGCCCGATCACGGCAAGGCATTCGCCTGGATGCACGACGAAGCTCAAATCGTCAATCACCGCTTGCTGACCGAAAGCGACGCGCAGGTTTTCGACCGTGAGAATGGGCGTTGGCGATGCCATGTTAGTTCTGGCCTTTGATGCGCGAAAGGGGCGACGCGCTTCAGCGCGAATTCGCTCGCATAAGCGCGATGCAAGAAACTAGCAGATTGCCCGTTGGATAGCTACAAACTGCCGATGCAGATGGCGGCTACCGCAAACCATCGCGGCTTTTGCCGTCGCGGCTGGTGGGACGGCTTCAGCAGGATGTCGTTGTGAAGCTTCACAACGGCTCCTGCCGCACGCAATTCCAAACCGAGGCTTGACGTACACTGCATCCCTGCCGAAAGCCGTGAGCGCCTTCCTTTCGCCCGCTTCACTCGCGCGAAGTACTCGACTTTGCGCCTTGAACTCGCATGCGGCTTCGCTATCCGTTCAAAGGAGGATTGCGGGATAGACTTTATGAGCCTGAACGGAACGCGAAAGAAATCGTCTTCGATTCCTTGGGCGCGAGGATAACCGTCTGGTCAAGCGTCTGGCGCGGTTCGTGCCACGCTTCGATCGTGTAGGTGCCGGGAGGGAGATCCTCGATCGCGAATGTCCCCTCGGTCCCGGTGACCGCGAAATACGGCTGATCGAAGGCAAACACGTATGCGCGCATCCACGGATGAATGTTGCAGAGCACGGGAATGGCGAATTCCGGGCGTTCGAACGTGGATTTGAGCGGCGCTGAATCAACCGGCTGCGACGAACTCCATTGCCGGTTGTGGCGCGCCATCACGTGAACGTTGTGCATGGTCGGATCGCTATTGGCCACCGAGAACGGCTGGCCGACCATCACCGCAAGCACGTGCGGCGCGTACATGCAATTTTTCTGATCGAGCACCACAGGAGTTTGCGGTGCGGGATAGCGATAGTTTCCGAGACCGGATTTTACGTAGACGACCACATTAGCGAGCGCGCCGTTCGCGCCGGTCACCACGTCCGGCGGCACCACGGGCGAAGGATTCGCTTTCACGCACGCGGGAGCGGCGCTCATATCAATCGGGTGTAAAACGGGAGGCCTGCCTACGAATGTCACCGTCCCGGTGATCGAGGCGGCCGTGGTCGGATCGACCGGCGGCGCGAGTGGTTCGTTGCTGGCGCCATTGCCGCAGCCCGCGACCGCGAAGACGAAAGCGAGTGCGCCCGAAAGCGCAGCACGGGCCATGCGAGAGTTCATTTGCGATCAACCACCAAGCGCTTCGAAAGTCGGAATCGAAACTGCCGCCGTTATCACGCACAGCCACAGAATCAGTTCCAGAAGCCCCATATACTTTCCGATGCGCAGCGTGTCCGCCGTGGCGCCCCAGACGCGCGACTTTTGCTGATTGATAATATGCACGATCAGCGCGCAGGGGATCAGGATGCCAAGCTTGATCAAAAATGCGGGATTTATCACGTACTTTGTAGCTGAGGTGGCGAACAACATGAACCCGCCGCAGACTGCGATGCAGAAGCCGGTCCAATTCCACGCGAAAAGGCTACTTGAAAGTTCCCCGGCGGTCTGGCGCTTTTTGCCGAGCCCGAGCAGGCGAAAATCCAACGCCAGAATCGTGCCGATCCATAGCGAAAGTCCCGAAAAATGCGTGAGCTGCACGAAGGGATACACCCAGGTGGAGCCGGCAATCCACTGTGCCCAGTGCGTGTCCTGCAGCCACTTAGCAAACGCCATCAAGCTAGCACTCATACACGCAAGCCTTTCGTTTCCGTACGATCACTTGCAGCCGAATCAAAATTATCCCACTCCGTTGATCGCCGCCACTTCCAGCGCCGTCAGGATGGTTGCGATCCACAGCAGCAACGAAAGAAGCGCGATCGATTTCGCGCCCAGCGATATCGACGGCCCGCGGTCCCAACGCGGCACTTGCCACTGGACGATGATGCCCACCACGATTGCGATGACCAGCATTAGCATCTTGAGGCGAAAGACCGGAGCTCCCCAAAAGTCAGTCGCATCGCCGGCAAACATCAAAAATCCGGAAACGAATGCGAACACCAGCCCGGTCCACATCCACGGGAAAAGCTGTTCGGCCATCGCCGTCGCCGTTTGTCCGCGCCCCGCCACGCCGAGCACGCGCAAATCGACCAGCGCGATGGAGCCGACTAGCAGGAAAAATCCGCCGTAATGGCAGATTTCGAAAAATTCCGAAATGACGATCGAACTATTTAGCGCGATGATCCACGAATTGTGCTGAAGCGCTTCGCAGAAGTGCTGCATGCCAGGATTCCCCGAGGCGCATCCTATATCGAAAGGCAGGGAAGTCAAGCACGTCGCGAAAAAAATCGCGTATTATTTGGTTTCGGATTCTGGCTCGCGCGCGCCGAATTGAATCGAATTCCGCACGGCGCGGAAAAAATTGCCGGGGCGGGGAATCAGGGCTCGGCGCTGCGGCGCTGCAGCGCTCTCACCCGCGGAAAGAACGTGGACGATTTCTGAGGCGGGCACGCGCGAAGCTACTTCGTCCACCGATGCGTAACGAACCACGCGGCCCGGATGGAGGATAAACACGGCGGGCTTGGCGATGCCTCCCTTTTCGCTCGCGTTATAGACGCCCCACTCGCGAATCACGCGGCGATGCGGATCACACAAAATAGGAAAGCTGAGGTGAAGTTCTTTGCGCACCGCTTGCGATTTTTCCGCGCTATCTGCGGAGATCGCTGCGAGCTTCGCTCCCGCCGAGCGAATGGCGCCCTCGTGGTCGCGATAGTCCGCCAACTGGCGGAGGCAAAAGGGTCACCAGTGGCCCCGGAAAAATACCAGCACAAGCGGACCGGTGGCGCACAGCTCGGAGAGTCGCTGGGGCGTGCCCGTCGAATCGGGTAACTCAAAATCCGGCGCAGTTTCACCCGGCTGCGGAGGCGTCACGCGTATTGGGTAAGCTGAAGTTGACATGGTTTCCTCTGCAATCAATCGGTTCGGCCGGCGGCCCAAAAGATTCACGCCCAGCGGCCGATGCGCGTCCGGCCCGCGCCGCGATTATTGAATCGGATTCTGGTATCCCGCGTCCCGTGGATCGATCGGCTTCCGCCCGGAGAAGCCTTCGTCCATTCCGTGATAGAAGCGGATGCGATCCTCGCCCAGCCGCCAGCAAAGAAAAACTTCCTGGCCGTCGACGCGCGACGGGAAGTCCAGCAGGCCCACTTCGATATCTTTCACCACGCAGCCGGTGGCGTGGATGCGTTCCACGGCGTTGCGAATCGCGTCGGCAAAGTGGTTGTGCTCCCGGCGCCATTTCGCCGCTTGCTCGTACGGCACCAGCATTCCGCCGGAACGCTGAATGCGCTCGGCCAGCTCACCTAGTTTTTCGTCCACATCCTCGATTTTGCGGCGCGCTTCGATGGCTTCGATCAGCAGCGGCTCTAGCTGCGTTCGCAGGCTTTCCGCTTCGGTAAGAGAGAAGAATTTCGGCTGTTCTTCCGCCATGGTTTCCCCGCCGTCTATTGTATCGAGCGGCGCCCCGCAATTCAGCCCCCGATAGAAACCATGGTTCGCGACGGTGGGACGAATCCCGGCTCGTTAATGCGGTGGCCTTTTTCTTTTTGCGCCACGATGGCAATGATTTCGTCGCCGATCTCGCGATCGGTTGCACGACCGCGAAGAAGGAACTTCAAATCGTGATCATCCTTGCTGAAAAGGCAGGTGCGCAATTTCCCGTCCGCCGTCAGCCGAATACGCGAGCAGAATCCGCAGAAGGGCTGCGATACGGGCGAAATCAGACCGATCTCGCCAGGGCTGTCCGCGAAGCGGTACTTACGCGCCGTTTCGCTGCGCTCGTGCATGATTGGTACCAGCGGCCAAAGCGCGGATATTCGCCGCTGAACCTCGGCTCCGGTGACGACCATGTCCCGCGTCCAGGCGTGGTCGGCGTCGAGCGGCATGAATTCTATGAAGCGCATGATCAGACCGCGCTCTCGCGCGAATTGCGCGAAAGCTTCCACTTCATCGTCGTTCACGCCGCGCACCAGCACTGCGTTCACTTTCACCGGGCGCAGACCCGTGCCCTGCGCGGCGTCGATCCCGGCCATCACCTTGTCGAACGATTTCGTGCGAGTGATTCGCTCGAATTTCGCGCGGTCCAGCGAATCCAGGCTAATGTTGATGCGGTCCAAGCCTGCGGCCACCAGGCGGTCGCAGCGCTCCGCCAGCAGATGGGCGTTGGTGGTCATAGACAAATCCCGCACGCCGAGCGCCTTCAGCCGCGCAACGAAATCCTCCACGCCCTCGCGCACCAGCGGCTCGCCGCCGGTCACGCGCACCTTGCGAATGCCCATCGCCACCAAAATGCGTACCAGCCGCTCGTGCTCGTCCCATGACAGCAGATCGTCCGCCGGCATGTGGTTTTCCGGATTCGCCGAGCGGCAATAAACGCAGCGGAAATTGCAGCGGTCCGTGACCGAAACCCGCAGGTCGGTGATTTGCCTGCCGAATTTGTCCGTAAGCGGCATCAGAAACTTCGCTCTCCAAAAACAAAAAAAGCCCAAATCCACGTTTGGAGTTGGGCGCACACCCGGCGCGGCTCTTGCACCGGATATTCCCCTTTCCAAACGGCCCATCGGCCAAACGGGAGGAACGGGCGTTTCCACCCGAACCCTCAGTCCCGGCAGAACCGGGACATCGCCGCCGCGCCGTAGGATGTCTCTCCTGTTAGGCTTCGACGGTCGGAGAACTCTAAAGAGACTTTACAGCAGGATGCCGGGGGATGCAAATCGTATAGGTCACACGAAAATCCACGGCTCGTTGCGTGTAATTTGCGCCGTTCGGCGTTCCTACGCGCTACGCCCGCCGGCTGATATTGCGAATTTCCTTGCGGTAGTCGGGAGCGCTCATTTCCACGGTGCGGCACATCTCGTATAGCCGCGAACGAATGCGCTGCCCTACGCGCTCCGTGAGCGAGTCATCGATCATCGGCGCGCGCATGCCCGCCACGCGCGGCATGGGAGTGGCCGCGGCATCGGCATCCAGAAAATTCGTGGTCAGCACCGTTACCCGCTTTTCGTTGTAACGGGTGTTCAGAATGTGGCCCACGGTTTCGAGCGCCCAAAGCGACGGCTTGCTCGATCCCAGGTCGTCGAGCACCAGCATTTCGGCTTTCAGCACCGGCTCCAGCACGCTCATTTCAGTGGACTGGCTTTCCGCGTTGTAGCTATCCTGGATCTGCTTCAGCAGTTCGCGGTAGTCGTAGAAAAGGCTGCTGTGCCCGCGCAGCACGATTTCCTTCATCGCTGCAACCGCCAGATGCGTCTTGCCCACGCCGCACGGCCCCATGAGCAGCAGGCCGTGTTCGTTGCCCACGGGAAATTCCGCGGCAAACCGCTGCACCACAAGCTTTGCTTGCGCCAAGCTGCGGTTCCACGAGGCAAGCTGCTCGCGCCCCGCGTGTTCGATCTCGTTGTCCGTCTCGAAATTCTCAAAGTCGCAGTGCCGGTAGCGTTCCGGGACGCGCGCTTTCCCCAGCGCCCGGTCGCTGCGGCCGCCGGAGGTGCATTCGCACGGCACCGCCCAGACCAGATTCGGCTCGCCCGCCGAAGACGCGCCGGGCTTGTCCTCAGAGAGCGCCTGCGCTCCGTTGGTATTTCGTTCGACTATTTTCCAGCCGCTGCCATGGCAGGTGGGACAATCGGCTCTCGCCATGCAGCGAGAATATGCGCAGTACGGCGCGCGCGCAAGAGGATGCGCCTGTGAAAATTCTCGAATGGTGTGGAAAGTTGCGATCACTGCTTATCGAATACTTAAGCAGGAGTCTAAGCCGGCGGAAATCGATGTGCCACGGACCTCGTCGGCTGCCTTGGATCCACCCGCACATCAATCAATGATCGTGGCGGGAAGCGCATGGACCAGTCGATCGTGTCTGGGTCTGACTCAGCCCTGGAAGTTCGCCTCGATATAATCCACTTGCGAAATTCCCCGACAAACACCTTCGTCCCGAAGGAATAGGTGTAGGAGAAACTGAGCCAACCTGCGTTCGTGGCGAATCGCAGGAATTCGCGCCCGCTTATTTTGGCCGGAACATCCTGCCACGCTCGCGCCCGCTTTCTCCAAAGCCAATCGCGAATCATCCAAATTAACGCGGCAATTCCAAAGACCTGCCGTGTCGAAAACTCCGTCGGCGAATCCTCTGCGTTTAGCACGATCGTAGGCAATTTGCGCAATAAAGCCTGCGGCGATGCCCAGCCCGCCTGAGACTCCCGAATCCTTAAATCCAACCTCAACGGAACAGCAAGCTCATTTCTCAATTCGAATGGCGTGCCGCGGCGCCGCCCGCACAATGGCGTTGCGCGCGCGATGCTCGCCCGCCGCCGCGAAGTTTCGCGCCACCTCGCTGCGAACGGCCTTGATGAACTCTTCCATCTGCGCCTGCATATCCGCCATCTTGTCGCGCATGTTCAATATTATTTCGATTCCCGCCAGATTGACGCCCAGCTCGCGCGTCAAATTCAGAATCACTTCCAGGCGTTCCAGATCCGCGTCAATATAAAGCCGTGTGTTGCCCTCTGAACGGGATGGCGTCAGCAGCCCCACTCGCTCGTACAGCCGCAGCGTCTGCGGGTGAATCTGATACAGCTCCGCCACGGCGCTGATCATGTAGCCGGCCTTTGCTTTCCGTCTCTGCCGTGCCGCCATGTGCGCCTCCTTCGGGCCCTTCGCTAAAATTAAACCGCCGCGCGCGCGAAAAGCTCCTTGCGCGGGTCTTCCTGGTCCACTTTGCTTAGCTCGCGCAGCAGGTTGCGCACGCGTTCGTCTTCCGGCTTGGGGACCACCACTTGCACTTCGATGATCTGATCTCCCCGCTTGCCGGGTTGTCGCGCGGAAGGTGCGCCCTTCTCGCGCAGCCGCAGACGCTTACCACTGTTGGTGCCCGGCGGAATGCGCACCTGCGCGCGCCCGTCGATGGTCGGTACGTCCACTTTCGCCCCCAACGACGCTTCCGTCACAGTGATCGGCACCGTGGTGTACAAATCGTCGCCCCGTCGCTCGAAGAATGGATGCGGCTGCACATTTGTAATGATGTATAGATCGCCCGGAGGTCCTCCGTGCATTCCTGCGTTGCCGCGTCCGGCAACCCGCACTCGCGAACCGGTTTGAGCGCCCGGCGGAATGCGCACTTCGAGTGTGTCCATGCGCGCCACCCGCCCTTCGCCGCCGCAGTTGCGGCACACGCTCTGCAATTTGCCGGCTCCTCCGCAGCGCGAACACGCCACCTGAAAGCGCATCTTGCCGCTCACTTGCGTCACCTGGCCCGAACCGCTGCACGTGGGGCAGGTTTTAGCATCGCCCGGCGCCACACCCGTTCCGTGGCAAACCTGGCAAGCGTCCAGCCGCGTGAAGCTCAGCTTCTTTACCGTTCCGCGCATCGCTTCGGAGAAGGTGATGTCGATCGCGTATTCGAGATCATCTCCGTGCTCGCGTTCTGGCCGCGCCTGTGCCGCCCCGGCGCCGCGAAAAAACTGACTGAAAAGGTCGCGGAAGCTGGTCCCACTTGCCGCGCCGCCGCCTCCGAAATCGAATCCGCCAAAGTCGAAGTGAATATTTTCCGGCGATACGCCGCCGTAGCCCGCTCCAGGTGGCGGACCTCCGCCCGGCCCCGGAGTGTTGAACCCGAACTGGTCGTACATCTGGCGCTTCTTCGCGTCAGAGAGAACTTCGTAAGCTTCCTGAATCTGCTTGAATTTCTCTTCCGCCGATTTATCGCCTGGATTTAGGTCAGGATGATACTTGCGCGCCAGCTTGCGGTAGGCAGCCCGGATGTCTTTCGCGGACGCTTTCCGCGGAACTCCCAGCAGTTCGTAATAATCGGTTTTGGTTGCGGTTGCCATTGGTTTGAAATCCGCCGCAGCAAATCACGATGACAGTCGGGGACGGGCAGGCCGGAGCCCGCCCGAATCCGGAGCGTCTTAGTTAGGCTTCTTCGATTCGTCCACATCCACGAACTCAGCGTCCACCACATCGCCTGGTTGGCCGCTTTGTCCCTGTGGAGCACCGCCGCCAGCTTGGCCCGCACCGCCATCGCCGCTCGGACCACCTTCCGCACCGCCCGCCGCCGCGCCCTGCGCCTTGTAGAGTGCTTCGCCCAATTGATGCAGGGCCTTGGTCAAGTTGTCCGCTGCGGAATTCAGCCGGTCGACGCCGCCTTCCGAAAGCGCGCGACGAGCATCTTCGAGCGCTTCCTCACCGGTCTTGACGTCCGCCTCCTGCAGCTTTTCACGGTTCTCCTTGATCAGCTTCTCGCCCTGATACACCAGGTTGTCGAGCTTGTTTCGCGACTCGACTTCCGAAAGTCGCGCCTTGTCCTCATCGGAGTGCGACTCGGCTTCCTTGCGCATCCGCTCGGCTTCATCCTTGCTCAGTCCGGTGGACGCGGTGATGGTGATCTTCTGCTCCTTGTTGGTCGCTTTGTCCTTGGCCGACACGTTCAAGATGCCGTTCGCGTCGATATCGAACGTCACCTC
This sequence comes from Candidatus Acidiferrales bacterium, assembly GCA_050747045.1. GTDB lineage: Bacteria > Acidobacteriota > Terriglobia > Acidiferrales > UBA7541 > Palsa-295. Next base: position 12,979 of record JBOGNC010000047.1, read on the forward strand.
GACCTGTGGCAATCCCCGCGGCGCCGGAGGAATCCCGATCAGGTGGAATTTTCCAAGCGACCGATTGCCGCTGGCTACTGGGCGTTCGCCTTGCAGCACGTGAATTTCAACTGACGTTTGGTTGTCCGCAGCCGTCGAGAACGATTCCGACTTGCGTGTCGGAATCGTGGTGTTGCGCGGGATCAGCACCGTCATCACGCCGCCAAGCGTCTCGACGCCCAGCGACAGCGGCGTCACGTCCAGCAGCAGAATGTCCTTCACTTCGCCGCCGAGCACGCCACCTTGAATGGCCGCGCCCACCGCCACCACTTCATCCGGGTTCACGCCCTTGTGTGGCTCTTTCCCGTTGAAGAGGTTCTTGACGATGTCCACCACTCGCGGAATGCGCGTCGATCCGCCGACCAGCACTACTTCGTCGATCTTGTCCGCCGTCACCTGCGCATCGCTCAGTGCCCGCTTCACAGGCTCCACGGTGCGCTGTAGCAAATCTTCCATCAGCTGCTCGAGCTTCGAGCGCGTCAGCTTCATCTGCATGTGCTTCGGGCCCGATTCGTTCGCGGTGATGAACGGCAGATTGATCTCTGTCTCCATCAGCTGCGACAACTCGATCTTGGCTTTCTCAGCCGCTTCCTTCAGCCGTTGGATGGCCATCTTGTCTTTGCTCAGGTCGATGCCTTGCTCTTTCTTAAACTCGCCGACCATCCAATCCACGATTTTCTGGTCGATATCGTCTCCGCCCAGGTGCGTGTCGCCGTTGGTGGACTTCACCTCCACCACGCCTTCGCCTACCTCTAGGATCGAAATATCAAACGTGCCGCCGCCAAGGTCGTAAACGGCGATCGTCTCTTCTTTCTTTTTATCCAAGCCGTAGGCTAGCGCCGCCGCCGTCGGCTCGTTGATGATGCGCTGGACATCCAGGCCCGCGATTTCGCCGGCTTGCTTAGTGGCTTGCCGCTGGCTGTCGTTGAAATATGCCGGGACGGTGATCACCGCCTTGGTCACCTTCTCGCCCAGAAAATCTTCCGCGGCGCTCTTCAGCTTTTGAAGGATCATCGCCGAAACTTCCGGAGGGCTGTACGTCTTGCCCGCAATTTCCACACGCGCGTCGTCGTGCGGCCCCTTTATCAGCTTGTAGGGCACACGCTTCGCTTCTTCGACCACTTCGTCGTAGCGACGGCCCATAAATCTCTTAATCGAATAAACCGTGTTCTCCGGGTTGGTGATCGCCTGCCGCTTGGCCACTTGGCCCACCAGACGCTCGCCGGATTTGGTGATGGCGACCACCGAGGGCGTGGTACGCGCTCCTTCTTGGTTGGGGATCACCACCGGTTCGCCGCCTTGCATCACGGCGACCACGGAGTTGGTCGTTCCCAAGTCAATCCCGATAATCTTGCTCATGGAATCCGCTCCTAACTAAGCTGTTACTCGTCTCGCGCCAAGCCGCTTCATCCGCGCACAACGGCATGATACGACTTGAGTGTGTCACTGTCAAGTTGTTTGATACAGACTGTATAGGTCTTATTTTCTTTACGTTACCAACCTACTGCGCTGCTACTTTAACCCAACCTCCTTCCTGCCCCAGGCAGCACCCTCCAAAACTATCCAGCGAACCCGTGCTCACCTCATCGCATCCAACGGCTTAGGGCGTTACCTATTTCGCGTTTGGCAGTCCAACATCAATAAGCGGAAGCCTAACAATTCGCGTTAAAATCTTCGCTTGCCGTTACGCTGGTTAGCGTTCGAGGGGGAGGCGCCTTTGGAAATTCTAGACGACTTGCAGCAGCACTCGCGCGGAAGATGGCCGGCATGGGCTTGCAGGTCGACGCTCGCCGTGGCCGCGCTCTCGATTATCGCGCTTGGCGCCACGCTCCACGCGGCGCCTCGCACTGGCACTGCACGCGCTCGCGCCAAGGCGGTCGAGCCCTTAGCTGCGCCAGTAAAAAGCTACGGCTCCAGCAGCGCGCCTATCACAATGATTGTTTTTACCGACTACGAGTGCCCCTCTTGCCGCGCGCTGTACGAAAATACGCTCCGCCCCATGATCAATGATTACGTCGCATCCGGCAAAGTCTACCTGGTGCATCACGATTTTCCACTGCCGCAGCATAAGTACGGCTACGAAGCGGCGCGCTGGGCCAACGCTGCAGCGCGTGTAGGCGAGTTCGCCAATGTGGAAGGCGCGCTTTACGATAATCAGGATTCCTGGGCGGCCACTGGCGACATCGCCAAGTACGTTTCCGCCGCGATGCCCATGTCCGACTACCGGAAAGTTGAAAGGCTGATGCAGGGATGTTCTTTTCAGGATCAGCCGGGAAGCTGCCCTATGGACGCTTCGATCAACGCCGACCGGGCCCTGGGTGAGCAGATCCCTGTCCGAGCCACTCCGACCTACGTGATTGTGTATAAAGGACACAAGCTGCCCGCGGCCAATGGCGCCGTCTCCTGGCCGATTCTGAAGCAATTCTTCGACTCGCTGCTCAGCCAGTAGGCGCGCTGGAATCATAAATGGACGCGCTCGGCATATTTCTGAATTGGCTCGCGGAGTGGGGTGTTGTTTTCGTTGTCGGCGACGCGATCGCCGTCTTCTGCGCGCGTAATCCGGCGCAGCGCCGCTCTCTGATGCGCGCGCTCCTAATCGGCGGCGGCATTGTCCTTGGATCGATCTTTCTAGCCGCCGCTTATGGCAAGCTCAAGCCCCTACCCGGATTTCCGTGGTCCTGGGCGTCCATCAAGACTTCCATCGCGCTTTTCGCTATTCAGGTGGAATCCTACCAAGTGGTTTCATCGAGTACAGCGAACGCGATCGCTCACATCATGCCCTTCGTCGAGTTATTCCTCGGAATTTGGCTGATCAGCGGAATCTGGCGCCGCTATTCGTCGCTCGTGGCGTGCCTGGCTTTCATCGGTTTCATGGTCGCTATCTATTCGGCCTACCGGCGAGGTCTGAAAATCGATTGCGGTTGCGGCGTTGGCCCGCCGGAAGAAGCCGGCCCCGTTGCGCTGCTGCGCGACGGCGTGCGCTTCCTGCTTCCGGCGCTGATCGTCACCACCGGCGCCTTCTGGCTCCACAGACAACAAGCCGCTTCACCCGCTTTGGAACCACGCGCCTCAACTCCTGCCGCCCAATAGGAATGCCGTCCATGTGTTGATGTGATCTCGCAGGGCACGGAATCAAGTCGTGGTGCGAGATTCGTTCCGTGTCCCACAGTGGCGTAAGCGGCAATTACTAGGCTACAATGTGGCAAATGTCGACCTCCGGGGACCACTCTGCATCGCGCTACGGTTTCCTCGCGGCCGCGAAGTTGGCATGAGCCCGCTCGCATTCGTGAGCGGGAAATAGGTGCTCCAGTCACATGACGCCGGAACAGTGGCACCAAGTAAAAGAAATTCTAGCGTCCACTTTGGAGCAGCCGCCTGCGGGCCGTGACGCATTTCTGGTGCGGATTTGCCCAGATACCAACCTGCGGCGCGAGGTGGAGTCGTTGATCGCCGCGCATGGCGACTCGGCCACCGCAATCTTCGAGCAGACCGCATTTTCAGACGGGCCGGCTTCTCCGCTGCCACCGGGCGCACTGCTCGGTCCCTATAGAATTGAAGCTCGCATTGGCGCCGGGGGCATGGGCGAAGTCTTCCGCGCAACCGATACCAGACTGCGCCGCACGGTAGCCGTCAAGCTCCTGCCGCGCGGCCGATCCGACCCTGCTGACGGACAGCGACTCTTGAAGGAAGCGAGGGCGGCATCGGCGCTGAATCATCCGAACATCGTTTCCATCCACGATATTTCCAGCCATCAGGGTAAAGACTTTCTGGTGATGGAATACGTCGAAGGAAGAACCCTGAAAGAACTCATCGCCGAGAAGACGCTCCTGCTTAGCCAAGTCCTCGACTTCGGCGCGCAGATTGCCTCCGCGCTCGATGCGGCGCACGAGGCAGGTATAGTTCATCGCGACATCAAGCCGACGAACGTCGTTGTCAGACCGAACCAGCAGATTAAAGTGCTCGATTTCGGACTTGCTAAAATGACCGTGGCTTATTTTCACCAGCAGAAGCAGGCTTCGCCGGACCTTACCGATGCAGGAACAATTGTCGGCACAGTGAACTATATGTCGCCGGAACAGACCCGCGGCGAAGCTGTCGACCCGCGCTCCGACATTTTCTCGCTCGGATGCGTTTTATACGAGGCTGCGACCGGGAGGCTCCCGTTCACGGGACGCAGCATTCTTGAAATCATGCATGAGATCGCGACCGCCGTACCTCCACCCCCAAGCAGAGTTCAGCAAGGCTTACCCGCGGCGTTCGATCGTCTGGTGACCAAGTGCCTGGAAAAGGAACCGGCGCAGCGTTTCGCACGCGCTTCCGAGGTGTCGCAGGCGATCAAGTCATTCTCGCTTCCAGATAAGGCCGCATCCCTGCAGCTGGGTGGTAGCCGGCGGACCGTTGCAGTCGTCCCTCTTCAGTTTCGCAATGCGGTTTCCGAAGACCGGTTTCTCTCCGTGGCCTTGGCAGATGCGATCGCCAACCGCCTCGGCTCCGGTCCGGCGCTCGTGGTTCGGCCCATTAGCAGCCTTATGAAATACGCTGGAAAGAACACGGACTGGACACGGATCGCAAGGGAACTGAATGTCGACCTGGTGGTGGAAGGCAGCATTCAGAAAATGGGGCACCGCGTGCGCGTGCTGGTCCAAGTGTGGCAGTTCCACGACGAACGGGCGCTCCATGCCGCCAAACTAGACGGTGATATGGGAGATCTATTCACTTTGCAGGATCATCTCGCGGATTCCGTCTTCGATTCCCTCGCACCGCGTGCCCCTGACCACACGCCGAGATCCGCTCGGATTACGCCGCCCTCCACGCGGCACCCGCTTGCGTTCGAGCTTTATATGCGGGCGGTTGACCAAGCGATCGCGTTCAATAAGTTTGAGTTGACCGCGGCTGTTGAGATGCTCGAGCGTGCACTGGATATCGACCCGAACTTCGCGGACGCCTGGGGTATGCTTTCCACTGTCTGCTACCACATGGGAGCGCATCTTGATCCCGATCCCAAATGGTTCGACCAGTCCGAGCGCGCGATCGCACGAACGTTAGAACTGGATCCGGTGAACTGCGACGCGCTCTGCGCGCGGGGAATGATTCAGTGGTCGCCCTCGCGCGGGTTTCAGTTCCGCCCCGCGCTGAGGGCCCTGAACGCGGCCCTGAAGATCAACCCAAGTCGGCACAGCGCCCGGGCCCATCGCGGAGCGCTCTTGTTCCACATGGGGTTTCACGAGGCGGCCCTCGAAGATTACGATGAGGCCATTATTGCCAATCCCCAGTTCGCACTGAGCTTTGCCGGCCGCTCCCACACGGCGCTTTACATGGGCGACTACTCCAAGGCCTGCCAAGTCGTCGATGAGGCGCTGGCTTTGCAGCCCGCTCTGATTCACGCCAACATCATTTCTCCGCTGCCTTGGATTTATACCGGAGAATTGAAGACGGCACGAGAGAGGCTCAAGATTGCCCGGCAGATGTTTCCCGACGAGCCACAGATGGATTGCATGGAAAGCATGATTCTCGCCAGAGAGGGCGATTTCAGGCGCGCGGAGCAGATTACAGATCTGGCGGTGGCGTTTCGGAGAAGTTTAATTCACGCGCACCACTCTTGGCACTGCGCCGCCGGCGTCTATGCCATGTGCGGAAAGCCGGAGAAGGCGCTCGCCGAACTTAAGCGCTGCGCCGAAGGGGGCCTGCCCAATCACCGCGCCTTCGAAAAAGATCCGCACCTGAAAACACTTCACAGTCATCTCGAATTCATCGAATTGATACGCCATCTACGCCACGATTACGAAGTCTTCCGTCAGGACTTCGAACTGAGCGAAGTGTACGCCGCGACGTGAGTCGAACATTGAGAAACTGAGATACCCAACGCACAGTTTCTAGTCTTCATGAAATCTAACCTACAGAGATCAGTCGCCGCTGGATGTTTCCGTCGGGCGGATGCGCCGCAGGTACGGCCAGGGATTCACAGGAGTGTTGTAAATGCGGATTTCGTAGTGCAGGTGCGGGCCTGTCGAGCGGCCGCTATCGCCTTCGTAGCCGATCACGTCTCCGGCCTTCACACGCATGCCCGGCTGCACGTTAAACCCGGAAAGATGCGCATACCAAGTTGTGACCCCGAATCCGTGGTCGATCACGATTAATCGGCCATAACCGCCATCCGGCCCTACGTGAGAGACCACGCCATCAGCCGTGGCGTGCACCGGCGCACCGTATGTTGATGCGATGTCGATTCCCGAGTGGAACGCTCCCTCGCCGCTGAACGGGTCCATGCGTTCGCCGAAACCTGCGGTGATACGTCCCACTACCGGCCAGAGCGTCGGCACAATTCCCAAAGCCGTTAATTGCGACGCGGGCAGCAAACGCTCGCCGCCACTGGTCATCGCCACCGCGGTCGCGTTCTTTTCCAGATAGCTGAATTCGTCCACCGATTCCTTGAAATCCGCGTCGGCATCAAGCTGGCTGCCATTCAAATTGAACGGTGTGGCATGGAATCGAGTGATCCCGTAAGCCATGGCCACTTCGCTGGCCAGCGACTGCAACGAATCGAGCCGCTGATTGGTGTCCTTCACCTGCGTTTGCAGCGCCGCGTACTGCTGCTTCAAATCTTCTTGTTCATGCCGCAGCGAATTATAGTTCGCCGCCTTCCACAGCAGGCGCGAGTAAGATCCCATGCCCGCGATGACCGTCACGCCGCCCACAACCGCAAGCATCGCAAGCACATGCAGAAAATACACGGGCACGCGCACACGTTTCATTTCGCCCGAGGCGCTGGAAGCGATAAAAAACGTGTATGATTTGCCCTTCATCGTTTTAAGTTCTCGACCGAGTGATGCTTACCACGGCTGGGATGAGAGCGCCCGCCCCATGCAGCGTCTCACCGCGAACTGCTACCAAGGAAAATACTTTGGACCTTCAAACAAGAGTCTGAACCGAGAGCACTGGTTCGAAACTCGGGGCATTGTAGCGGCCGCTCCCGACACCGTCAACTTCATTCTG
>JBOGNC010000048.1:0-19947 GCA_050747045.1 Candidatus Acidiferrales bacterium
TGCCGCCCGGCCAGCCTGTGCCACGCTTGTAAGCCTGTGGGCCTTCGAATACGGCCTCGACACGCGAGATCTTGCCATCCACGAACTTGAAGATTTCCGTGTTTAAAATCTCGTTCGGCTCGCGCATTCCTTCCGGCATGGCGAATCGGTGGCCCTCGTAGGTCCAGCTCTCGATGTCCCCGCGGCGCATGAAGTCGAATGTGGCAAAAACGAGCTGGCGCTTCACATCGATAATGGGAAAGTGCGCGTCCTCGAATCCGGTGATGAACGAATATTCCCCGTAATCGAGTTGCTTGCCACAGCCGATTCCGAGCATGTTCGGACGGGGCGCCTCGCCGGTAACCTCGGTCGGCTGTCGTCCGATCGGCACGGGAGGCGTGTCGTTGGGGCCGATCGCGGTTACATTGCCGTCCTCCAGTCGGATGCAGGATTCCGCGTAAGGCGCAAGATGGCTATCGCGAAAGGCAACCGATCGCAGATAGCCAAGCGCGCCCTTCCGCAACTCCTCGCGCGAGAGTCGCGTAGCAGAGGGCTCTTCGCGGTTCATGATCTCCATCCAGCTCGGATCCTTCGGTGGCAAGTTCTTCGCGGATTGCGCATGTCGGTCGACCACCGTTTCGATCTCGACGATTTTGCGATTCACCACCTTCAGACGAACCATTAGCAAATCCGGAAACGGAATTTCGTGATTCTCCAGCAGATTCACGTAAGTTGCGACACCGCCAGTGGACGGATCGAAAACGTCATGCCGATAGGGCCCGTAGGAGTTGAACGTCACCCATAGCCCTTCCTTGCCCAGATCGAGTTCAGCCCCGTTTTCGGTGTAGCGATACTGGCTGGCGAGCGGCAGCGTGGACGGGTCGTGCTTGGCGAGAGCCTGCAGATAGCCGTCCATGAAACCCTTGAGACATGCTTCATCGCACGACTGCGTCCGAGCGCTGGCGGAGGCGCAACATAGCAAAGCCACAGCCATACACACTAGCCACAATTTCTTGATGGAACCGGTCGCAGTAATCTCCAAAATCGACACGTTGCCCTCGCTTCCGAACCATCTCGATATCAAGCCCAGCCTTCGTTTGTTGACCGATCATACCGGGATCGGCGCGTATGCCAAAGTCCTGCCGATTGAAAGGGAGTCGTCAAAGGCCGCCCTAAAACAAGTCCGGGGCTAATCTTCGTCCGAGTCTCCTGCGACCTTCAGCACGGCGAGGAACGCTTCCTGCGGGATATCGACGCGGCCCACGCGCTTCATGCGTTTTTTGCCTTCTTTTTGGCGCTCGAGCAGCTTGCGTTTCCGCGTGATGTCTCCGCCATAGCATTTCGCGAGCACGTTTTTGCGAATCGCGCTGATAGTCTCCCGCGCGATCACGCGGCTGCCGATGGCCGCCTGCACGGCAATTTCGAACATCTGGCGCGGAATCAGTTTCCGCAGCCGGCTGACCAAGTCTCTCCCCCGCTCGTAGGACTGGTCGCGATGGCAGATGACCGTGAGCGCGTCCACAGCTTCGCCGCCCACCAACACGTCCAGCTTCACAAGGTCCGATTCGCGGTAGCCTGAAAGATGGTAATCGAGCGATGCGTAGCCGCGTGAAACGCTCTTCAACCGGTCGTAAAAATCGAGGACGATTTCGTTGAGCGGCATTTCGTAGGTCAGCATGATGCGCGTGGGCGAAAGATACTCGAATTTCTTCTGTACGCCGCGCTTTTCTTCGCACAATTGCAGCACGCCGCCCACGGAATCATCGGAGGTGATAATCATCGCTGTCAGAATCGGCTCGGCGATGGATTTGATCGAAGTCGGCGGCGGGAATTTGGTTGGATTATCGACTTCCAGCACTTCGCCGGTGACAGTCGTGATGCGGAAGCGCACGCTCGGAGCGGTGGTGATCAGGTCGATGTTAAATTCGCGCTCCAGCCGCTCCTGCACGATTTCCATGTGCAGCAAGCCCAGGAATCCGCAGCGAAAGCCGAATCCCAGCGCCACGGAATTTTCCGGCTCGTAGAAGAACGCCGCGTCGTTCAGCTGCAACTTGCCCAGCGCATCGCGCAGCATTTCGTAGTCGCTGGCATTCACCGGAAACAGCCCGGCGAAGACCATCGGTTTGATGGCTTCGAATCCTGGCAGCGCCGGTGCAGGACGCTCGGCTTCGACGATGGTGTCGCCTACGCGGGCATCGGCCACGTGCTTGATGTTGGCGACCACGAATCCCACGTCGCCGGCCGCCAATTCCTCCAGCGCGCTCGGCTTCGGCGTCAGCACGCCCAGAGCTTCTATTTCGTAAATGTCGCTGCCGGCACAGAGGCGAATCTTCGTCCGAGGCGCCATGCGGCCTTGCATCACGCGCACCAGCACCACCGCGCCTCGATACGCGTCGAACCACGAATCGAAAATCAAGGCCTGCAGCGGCGCTTCGGCCGTGCCCTTCGGGGCAGGGATGCGCTCCACGATGGCTTCGAGCACCGCTTCTACGCCGAGCCCGCTTTTGGCGCTGATCGGCAGCGCGTCCTGCGCCGGAATGGCCAATACGTTTTCGATTTGCTCTTTGACGTATTCCGTTTGCGCCGCGGGCAAATCGATCTTATTGATCACGGGGACGATTTCCAGATTGTGGCGCGAGGCCAGAAACGCATTCGCCACCGTCTGTGCTTCCACTCCCTGGCTCGCGTCCACAACCAACAGCGCGCCTTCGCAGGCGGAAAGTGCGCGAGACACTTCGTAGGAAAAATCGACGTGCCCTGGCGTGTCGATCAGATTCAGGCGGTACTCATGGCCGTCTTTCGCGTTGTAATGCAGCCGGATGCTTTTTGCTTTAATCGTGATTCCGCGCTCGCGCTCCAGGTCCATCGAGTCGAGCACCTGCGCGGTCATCTCGCGCTGGCTTAGCGCCCCGGTCAGCTCCAGCAGGCGGTCGGCCAGCGTGGATTTACCGTGGTCGATGTGCGCGATAATACAAAAATTCCGGATGTACTGGGGATCCATATTCCCTTTGCGCGGATTCCGCCGGGGTTCCCGGCGCATCGATTTCGTGCGCCGGAGCTGGGCGCCAGTGAAGCGAGCCCTCGCGCTGCGAGCGGCCGCCGAGTCCTGCAAGAATTCGAGTGTGCCACAGTTCGCCGCCGCGAGCTAGCGTGCATGCCAGCGGCTTTTTTACCGAGGGAGCGGCGAACTGCCGGCGGAAGCGGCTAGGATCACATCCGACAAAAACTCGCTCAATCCTCGACTTGCGGCTAGGAACGCGCGGTCGCGTGTGGCGCGGTCGAGCCAGCCGAGGCAGACCATCAGCACGATTTCAGACCACGCGTCAGCCGCCGAAGGCGTGAAGCCCACGTCGCGAAGCACGGTGGCGATCAGGGCGGCCTTTTTCCTCTCAATTGCAGCCACTCGGGCTGCCACCCGTGAATCGCGGCGCGCCCACCCGCGCAAAGCCACTTCGGTACGAATTCGCTCCGGATCCGCGGCCTTAGCCACCACGTGCGCCCAGCGAACGGCGGGACCGCAGCCATCTTCCTCGCCGGTCCATCGCAACTCTTCCCGCTCCCAGCGACCCAGCATCTCCTCCAGGAGTTCGCCGCGGTCGCGAAAATGCCAATAGAAGCTGCCTTTGCTCACGCCCAAGTCGCGCGCCAGCACTTCGACGCGCACCGACTCTATCCCCTGGTCGGAGAAGCGCGAGAAAGCTGCCTCAACCCAATCAGATGAATTAAGAGTGGCGGAACGAGATGTAGCAGAGCTCGCCATACGCTACCGTATGCAGCTAGCATATTGCGCGACGACGGTAGCGTCAAGCGCTCAACTCGTTTTGGCCTTTTGCACGCGCCAGTCTTCCAACGTTATTGCCCACCGCTCATGGTCGCGCCACACTCCTCGTATATTTAAATAGTGCGGCGAAAATCCCTCGAGCCTGAATCCCAATCGTTGGACCAATCGCCGCGAAGGCTCGTTTTGTGGCTGAATGTTTGCCTCGATCCGGTGCAGTCTAAGCCTCCCGAATGCGGCGGCCAGCACGGCCCGGAGCCCACCGGTCATGTAGCCGCGCCCGTTGTGAGGCATGAACGCATAGTAGCCGAGATAGCCCGAGCAGAAACTTCCCCGAACGATTTCGTTGATGTTGATCACGCCGGCCAGCTCCCCACCTTCGGTGACCACCCAAAAGCCGGCGTGAGCGGGCAAGGCCAGCCTCTTCAGACTTGCGTTAAATGCCCGTGCCGTGTTCGGCGCCGATCCCCAGGGACGATGCAGTCTGCGGCTGCGCGACACCGCGCGAAGAAATTCAACCCGCCGCTTTTGCGAAGGTGCCTCAAGGATGACTTTCATCTCTTTGTCCTCCTTGTTACGTTGAATGTTTCAGATTCGAACGCCCGCGATCAGGCTCAGCGCCTCGGAAGCGATGCCCGGGGCATCGCCGAACCCGGCGAGCCCATGCACGCCCGGCTCCCTGCGAAACCAGGTGAGCTGGCGCTTAGCGTATCGCCGCGTGGCCTGCTGAATCGAATCAATCGCTACGTTCAACGGAAGCCGGCCTTCGAGATGTTCGCGCAATTGCGTATAGCCGATGAACTGAAACGGCTTGGCTTCGCGCGGCACGCCCTGGTCGATCAGACGGCGCACTTCATCCAGCCAACCGCCGGCAATCATGTTTTCGACGCGCGCGTGAATGCGCTGGTAAAGAGCGTCACGAGCGGGAATCAATCCAATTTTGGTCACGGCGTAGCCATCCAGTCCCTTACGACCCGCGCGATGAACTTCGCCGACGGCTTTTCCGGCAAGGATGCGCATTTCGATGGCGCGAATAATTTTTTGCGTATCGCGGGGGGCAATGCGTTTCGCGACCTCCGGGTCGATACGCGCCAGCAGAGCGTGCAAGTGAAGCGCGCTTTTGACGCGCCCTCGCCGTCGCAGCCGTTCGCGGAGTTCTTCGGACCGAGCCGGCGCGTCCGAAAGCCCCTCGATCAGAGCGCGAAGATACAGCCCGGTGCCAGCCGTGATAATCGGCAGCTTCCCGCGCGCGGTTACGTCAGCCAACGTTGCGGTTGCGCGGGTCGCGTAGTCTCCTGCCGTGAACACCTCGGCCGGCTCGACGATGTCGATCAAATGGTGAGGAATTTCGCGGCGTTCGAGCAGGGGAACTTTTCCCGTGCCGATATCGAAATGCCGGTAGACCTGTGTGGAATCGCACGCCAGAATTTCGCCATCTAGCTCCTGCGCCAGACGAACGGCCAGTTCAGATTTCCCGGAGGCGGTGGGCCCCAGAAGCACCACGAGCCGCGTCAGAGCGCTCATCCATATATCCAAAATCGCAGCAGCAGGATCAGCAGCACCACAGCCGCCAGGATGAGGGCCCCCGCGACTTGGATGCGCGGCGGCTTCACCGCAAGCCGGCCTGCGTTGGCGTCACGTTGTACAGAAAAATGATGCGAAGACGCAGGTAAGGTCCGTGAAACGCGGCGGGCAACGGCTCGAAAGGATTCGACGCGTGGATTGCGGACATCGCCGCGTTATCGAGGGGCAGTTTTCCGGAAGTGCGTTCGAGGATGGGATCGGGCGCCGGCACGCTTCCATCAGGATTGATTTGGAACGTCGTGTACACCACACCTCTATCGCCCATCCTCGCGGATTCAGGCATTACCGCTTCCCAGTTGCGTTGCAACGTAGCCAGCAATCGCTGAATGTAGCTGCTGAAATCGACGCCCTGGGTGTCCGACAGGATTTGGTATCCCTTTCCCATACCCGGGCCACCGACACCCGGCGCGGCGGGTTCACCGCCGTAGACACCGCCCTGGCTGCGTCCATCGCGAATGGCGTCGCGCATCTGATTTTGAATTTCCTGTCCCGGCGAATCATGGGACAGGCCGAGATTCAGATTTGGATGAGGGCGCGGCACCGGCGGCTGAATGGCCTCGAGCTGCGACGGAGAAGGCTGTTGCTGCCGTTGGACATTTTGCGGCTTCGGTTCCGAAGGCAGCTGGGCCGCCTTCGGCAATTCCGGCGCTTTCGGAGTTTCCACCGGGGGAGCGGGAGGCTCGGGCGTCGGCGGCGCCACGCGATTCAACACTTTTGGACTAATTCGTATTTTTGGACTGGGCTGAACGCGCGGCAGCTCTGGCGGAGTATAGATCCACTGCAACTGGCGTTTCGCCAGAGCGATATCCTCGTTTGTTGGCGCATGCGCTGGGAATATTTTCGGGGAGAGGATCAAAAACAAAATCACGGCGACATGGAAAAGGATGGACAGCACTAGCTTCAGCGCGTCGTCCTGGGTCTTTCGTTTCTCTTCCGGCTCAATCAGCAGGTTCGCGTTGCCGGTGATGAAAATATCCGGCTCGATCACTTCGCGCAGTTCCGGCGTAACTTGCGGGGCGCGCTCCGCTTCCCGTGATTCTTCTTCGGTAAGCGGATTTACGTCGGCGGGCACCACCATACGCGAGTCGAGAATGTCGAGTGGAAGCGTCGAGGCGCGCTCGATCTTCTCGAACTGTTTTATTTCCATGCCCCGCGGAACCAGGCTGCGCGTCACGAGCACTCCGAGGGGCAGGTGCGCGGGAATCGAAGATTTGCCGTCGAGCGGTGGCGCTTTCGAAAGTTGCGACGGGACGACGGTGCGGTCGTCCAGCAGCGTGGTGACGCGCTGCGGTATCTTCTGTACCTCGTCTTTATCGACGGGTCGCACGTTCACCGGAACGAGTGTGCGAGGGATCATCGAGATGCCTGTGGGGTAAACGCGTCTAGTTGGACGCGCCGGGCGTGTTCCAGGATGCTTGCCATAACCCGGTCGGCCAGGGCCAAGGCGCGGCGGCCGGCCGCGCCATCGACTACCGGAGCCTTTCGCGTGCGCACGGATTCGGCGAAGGCGCGAAGTTCCGCTTTCAGCGGCTCTTCGGGCTCAGCAGTCAACTTTTCGAAGCCGACACCCTGCGGGCTGCCGGGCTGCACGCGAACGCGCAAAGCATCCTGGCGCGCGAAATCGAGCGAGATATATTCATGCTCCTGAAAGAAGCGCATTTTCCGCACGCGTTCGGTGGAAACACGGCTGGCGGTGACGTTCGCTACCGCTCCAGTTTCGAACTCAATGCGCGCGTGCGCGATATCCACTTTATCCGTAATCACGGGAATGCCCACGGCGCGCAGATCGGTAACTGGAGAAGGCACGAGCGCCAGCAGGATATCGAGATCGTGGATCATTACGTCATAGACCACGTCGATATCAAGGCTGCGCGGCGTGAATATGCCGAGGCGATGCACTTCGAAGAACATCGGGCGCGAAATGATTTGCTGGGCTGCGGCGACGGCGGGATTGAAGCGTTCCACCTGGCCAACTTGAAGGACGCGACCGGTACGCTCCGCCGCGGCAATTAGCCGATCGGCTTCGTCGAGAGACGCGGCCATCGGTTTTTCGACCAGCACGTCGATTCCGGCCTCAAGAAGACGGCAGCCAACGCGTGCATGCTCTTTCGTGGGCACGGCGATGCTAACCGCATCAACGCGCGCGTTTATCAGCGCGTCGAGGTCTGCAAATGTCTGCGTGCCGAATTCCGCAGCGATCTGGCGGGCGTGTTCCGCATTCGTATCGACCACGCCGACGAGCTCAGCGCCTTCCAAGACGCTCCACACGCGAACGTGGTTGCGCCCGAACTCACCCACTCCGGCGACGGCCACCCGAATTTTCTTTTCGCTCACGATTACGTCTTTGCTTCGGCCGGTTCCGGCGCAAACCCCTGAATCGCGATTCCCGCATCAGCTGCCGCCGAAATCAACTCGTCGCGCTCGAATAGCAGCGTGCGGCCGGCATCGATGGCCAGGGCCGTGGCATTGGCGCGGCACATCACTTCGATCGTTTTCAGTCCGATTACCGGCACGTCGAAGCGCATGTCTTGCCGCGGCTTACTCACTTTCACGACCACTAACCGCTGGCCGCCAGCGATGCGCGCAGCTCGTTCAATTGTCTCATCGGTGCCTTCCATCGTCTCGATGGCCACACAGGCGCGATCCCGAATGACAACGGTCTGGCCCAAGTCCAGGCCAGCGATCTGCCGCGCAATCTGACGTCCGTATTCCATATCCGCGCACTCAGATGCATCCGGAGCGCGGGACGTCAGCACGCCCGGTTGCGCCAGGAGCGGTCCGAGGAATTTTGTGGAGTCCACCAGAGTGATTCCTTCGTCTTCGAGCAAGCGCGCAACGCCGCCGATTAGCGAGTCCGTATTCTTGGCCGGAAGCGAAAGCAGCAGCTTGGCAAGCCGCCAATCCGGACGAATGGCGCTGAAAATTTTGTTGTGCTTTACCTGCCCGGCCATAATCGCGTGCTTCACACCCTCCTGGTGGAGCAATTCGATCCCGCGGCTCAATTCGCCGAGGCTTATCCAATGCAGCCGCTTTGCTACTCGCTCAAGCGCTGGGGAGGCTTCTTCCCGGATGGCGATCACGGCCATATCGATGCCGCGGCTGCGCGCTCCTTCGAGAACGAGAAAAGGGAAGGAGCCGTTTCCCGCGATCAATCCCCACCCACCCGTATTTTCATCCGCCGCCACTGGCCACTCCTATTTCGTCAGACCGCGCTCGGTGGTGGACTCGATGAAGCGGATCAATGTTAGGACGTCTTGGGAATCAGCCAGGGTTCCACGCATCTTTTCGAGCGCCTGGGAGGTGTTGAGTTTGGAGCGGAGGAGGTAGCGATAGGCCTGCTCGACGGGCTTGATGCGCTCGGGCGTGAAGCCGCGGCGCTCCATGCCCACGCGGTTGATGCCAAAACACTTCGTTTCTCGCGAGCTGACGATCATCGAAAATGGCGGCACGTCCTGTGTGACGATGGTGCCCGCGCCGATGTAGGAGTACGCGCCGATGCGCGTGAATTGATGCACCAGCACGAATGAGCTGAGCGTCGCGCAGTCTTCCACACGGCTGTGGCCCGCGAGCTGCGACCCGTTAATCAGCGTGACGTGGTCGCCGATGGCGCAATCGTGGCCGATGTGCGCGTAGGCCATGATCAGGCAACGGTTGCCCATGCGTGTGGTGCCATCGCCCTTTAGCGTGCCGCGATGAACGGTGCAGAATTCCCGAAACTCATTCGCATCTCCGACTTCAAGGCGCACCGGCTGCCCGGTGAAGGTGTAGTCCTGCGGGTCGCCGCCGACGATGGAAAACGAATGAAAGTGATTATTGCGCCCGAATTTCGATGGCCCCTTCACGACCGAATGCGGCTCAAGCACGCAGCCGTCGCCGAGTTCGACGTCGTCGCCCACCACCGCGCAAGCCGCCACTTTGACGCATTTGCCGAGCCGCGCGAAGGGAGAAACGATTGCGCGAGGATCGATATCGTTCATCGCGCCTTCCCGGCAGGCTCCGCAGCCGGAGCTTTTAGGGCGTCAATATCCACCATCTTGCACATCAGCGTGGCCTCGGCGGCCAGTTCCCCCTGCACCGTGGCGCGGCCTTGGAATTTGCAGAAGCCGTTGCGCCAGGCGAGGACGTTCATTTCCAGGCGCAGCTGATCGCCGGGAACGACCGGACGCCGAAAGCGCGCATTATCGATGGCCACGAAATATAAGAGCTTGTTCTCGCGATCGGTCACTTCCTGAAGCAGGAGCAGTCCTCCCGCTTGTGCCATGGACTCGATGATCAGCACGCCCGGCATAATCGGCTTTCCCGGGAAATGGCCCTGAAAGTAGCTTTCATTAATGGTGACGTTCTTAATTCCCACGATGCGCTTCCAGCGTTCCATTTCCTCAATGCCGTCGATTAGCAGGAACGGGTAGCGATGCGGAAGTATCTTTTGGATGTCGTTGATGTCGAGCAGCATATTGGGCCTCGGTACAGAGCGTCGTTTCGCCTCTGCGGAGTCGAGCAATTCTATACGAAATTCCGCGCGGGTGGGGACACTGGAACTGCTTCCCATTATCTTTTTGAAAACGGGTTGGCGGGTTTTTCTGAGCGCGGAGGTGCTTTATAAAGCAGCCCTTCGGCGACCATCGATTTAGCCGAAATTGTGCTCCCGGGCCTCGCTGAGCGTTTGGCTGCCATGGGTTGGCCGCTAGCACGCGCAAGGGAATTCGGTCGCGCTGGAGGATTTGTGAAGCTTCACAGGAGCATTGCAGGTCGCGCTCCAGGCCACTCCCGGCAGCATTTCGCGGAATCTGCAACGGAATTTCCCTGCGGCTGCTTGCAATGCGCGGGAGATGTGCATAGGCTCGACCGCATGAAAAAGAAGGAAAAAGCGCGCGTGAGAGGAGGGCCATCGGCGAAGCCAAGCGAACTGCTGGGCATAACGCGAAAACGGGAGCGCGAAATGGCGAGCCTCCTGAGGAAATTCGTGCGCTGCGAATCGCCCAGTCACAATAAGGACGCGGTTGATCGCCTTGGACGAATCGTGGCGCAAGAATGGAAGCGGCGCGGGGCGAATGTACGCGTCCTGCGGCAAGCCGAGCGCGGGAATCACCTGCGAGTGGAAGTCACGCTCGGTGATGCGCGACCGCAAAAGCAAATCCTGATTCTCGGGCACCTCGATACGGTCTATCCGATCGGGACGCACGCAGTCACTCCTTTTCGAGTGGCGGCTGGCCGGGCCTATGGCCCCGGAACTTTCGATATGAAGGGCGGGCTGGTGATTGCGCTCTTTGCTATCGATGCGCTGGAAAAGGCGCGAGTGCGCCCGGCAAAGCGGTTCGTATTCTTCTGGAATTCCGATGAAGAGATTGGCAGTAAAACTTCGCGAGGCGCAATTGAGTGTGAGGCTCTGCGTAGCGACGCGGCGTTGGTACTGGAGCCCGCTGCCGGCCGCGAAGGGCGGCTGAAGACGGCGCGCAAGGGGGCCGGCTCCGCCGAGATTGTGGTGACGGGGAGATCGGCGCACGCGGGAATCGCGCCGCATTTGCCCGGCGCAGGCGTCAACGCGGTTCACGAACTGGCGCTTCAGATTGCGTGCTTGATGAAAATGAACGACCAACGGCGCGGCATCACCGTGCAGGCGACGGTGGCGGCCGGAGGCACGGTATCAAACGTAATACCCGAGCACGCGCACGCGAAAATCGACATTCGCCACGCATATCTCGCCGACGCGCCTAGGATCAACCGAGCGCTTCGCGAGCTGCGGCCCATTCTTCCGGGTGCGCAGATTGAAGTGCGCGGCGGAGTGAACCGTCCGCCGATGGAGCGAACGCCCAGCGTACAGGGCCTCTATGCGCAAGCAAAGGCGATCATGGACGATATGGGACTGCCGGTGGACGAAGCTTCGGTAGGCGGAGTTTCGGACGGGAATTTCACGGCGGCTCTAGGCGTGCCAACGCTCGATGGGCTCGGCGCGGTGGGCGATGGCGCGCACAGCCCGCGGGAATATGTTGTACTGAAGTCGCTGCCGGAGCGCGCTGCGCTGCTTGCAGGATTGCTCGCGACGCTGTAGCGGTCGCGCTAATTGTTCAAATACGCGCGTTTGAGGTAATCGACGGTTTGTTGCTGCAGCTCGTCGTAGTTCGAGTTGAAGGTTTGCTGCACGGCTTCCTGCGCGGATGGCGCGCCGGCGAAGGCGCCAATCAAGCGGCTGACGTCAGTAACTCCGCCGCGATCGATGATTGATTCCACCACGGCGAGCGACCACGCATAAGCCATCGATGCAGAATTTCCGGAAAAGCCGATCCACGAACCTTCCAGCGAGCCGAGCGGCGGCGTGGCGCCTTTTTGCGCCGCGTCCACTAGAAATGCCGCATCGTTGCCGCTGCGGAGTCCCTGCATCCACTGCGCGATTCCTTCCTGCAGCCACGTCGGCGCGCGGTAATGGGATTTCTGGCCGACGAAGCTGTGAGTGAGCTCGTGTTTCAGCTCGCTGGCCAATTCGGGCGTCACGGAGGTCAAGCCTTGCACTGGGATACGGATGCGTCCGTCATTGAGGGCGCCGACCCAGGAAGGCGCGCGGGTGATGTCGGCGAAAGCTTGCCTGGTGTAGAGAATCACGCCGATCGGTTCCGGCGGGGTGTAATCGAGCTGCGATTGCAGGTCGTTGTAATCGTTTTCTAGTACGCTTAGGATGCCGCGCGCCAATTCGGGCGCCGCGCCGCCGTAGTATTTCAGTTCGAAGTGAGCGGTTTCACCCTCGCGGTAGTTTGATTCCAGCGCCTGGTCGCGCTCGGCTTTGCGAAGCGCTTCCACCACGTCGGGATCGGCGCGCAGCTTGACCGCCTGTTTCCATTCTTCGATGGCTTGGTTTGTTTTATTGGCGCCGTAGTAGGCCCAACCGGCGAGCTTGTAAACGTCGGCGGAGGCCGGATCGATTTCCTGCGCGTTCTGCAGCGGCTCGAGCGCCGCGGTGAACTGACTTTCACGGAGATACAGCACCGCCAGGTTCATTAACAAGCCGAAATTATCCGGGGCAAACGCGAGGCCTTGCCGATATTGTTCGATCGCCGAATCGGAATCGCCCTTGGCCACGAAGAACTGTGCAGCAGCGTAATGTGCGGCAGCCACTTTGTTGATGGCGCCCGGCGAACCCGTGCGCGCGTTCGATTCCAGTTGCGCGATATACGCGTAATCCACGCCGCCGTCGTGAATGGTCCGCTGTGTAATCTCTTCGTAGCCATGCGCCGGCTCAATTTGCGGAGGCGAGACGGGCGGCGCGACTGCCGCTGCAGCTCCGGACGAATACGAGAAATCATCATGCTCGATACGCGCGACGATGGCCTTGGGAATCGAAAGCTGTCCGGCGGAGGTTTGATAGGTTACGTGATCGCCGTCGGTGGTGATGTCCATGCCGACGATGCGATTGCCGTTTTTCAGCACAATCACATCCGCGCAGGCACACGACGACGCAGCGAGTGTAAGCGCGATCGCGATGGGCGCGGCGAATCGCATCCGTTAATGGTAGCAATGCCGTGCGCGGATGCCGGAGTGTTCTGTCCGACGGATGTTCAAAACAACACAGTCTGATTCGCGCGGCGAGGCGCAAGTGAGCGGGGAAATTATTTCCAAAAATTCCTTGATTTGAACTTGCGTACGAGGACCCCTTGTCATATTCTAACGCGTCGATTTTGTGCTGCCGATCGCATCAGCACGTGGCCGGTGTTATGGATGGGCGTTTCGCCGGCGATAGCCCTCGATTTCGCGAATGTAAGTATGGGACGTGGGTGAGTCGGTGTGAAGTTCTGTGAATCGAGTTGTCAGGGATTGTGGCGCTGTCGCGTCACTTGTGCTCTTGTAGTCGGGTCGGGCATCCGCCAGATAGGACCGAGGAAAGTACGTGGATTCTGAAGGTTCTCAAAAGTCAGGTATAGCGATTGAACCCGGTACGCTGCACGGCCCCGACCCGCTGCTCGGGCCGGGGCAGACGCTATCCAGCGTTACCGAAAAGATCGGTTCGATTGTTCTGGGCAAGGGCAACACCACTCCTGGATGGATCTTCGGCGCGTTCATATCTTTTTGTCTGCTGATGCTTTTGAATACGGTCATCACCCTGCTGGCCATCAAGGGCGTCGGTATCTGGGGCATCAACATCCCCGTGGCGTGGGGCTTCGCGATCACGAACTTCGTCTGGTGGATCGGGATTGGCCATGCTGGCACGCTGATTTCCGCGTTTCTTCTTCTGCTGCATCAGAAATGGCGCACCTCAATCAACCGCTTTGCCGAAGCAATGACGATTTTCGCGGTTATGTGCGCGGGCATGTTCCCGCTGCTGCACATGGGTCGGCCGTGGCTTTTCTATTATCTTCTGCCTTACCCAAATCCAATGTGGCTGTGGCCGCAATTCCGCAGCCCGCTGGTGTGGGACGTTTTCGCTGTTTCAACCTATTTCACCGTCTCTCTATTGTTCTGGTTTGTCGGCTTGATTCCCGACTTGGCGACGCTGCGCGATCGTGCCACCAATAAGATTAAGAAAGTTGTCTACGGCCTTTTCGCGATGGGCTGGCGCGGCTCGGCAGTGCATTGGTCGCGCTATGAGTTTGCTTCAATTTTGCTCGCTGGTCTGGCCACGCCCCTTGTGGTTTCCGTCCATACGGTGGTCAGCTTCGACTTCACTATTGCCATTGTTCCGGGTTGGCATAGCACGATTTTCCCGCCCTATTTCGTTGCCGGCGCGATTTATTCCGGTTTTGCCATGGTGCTGACGCTGGCGATTCCGCTGCGCAAGTACTACCACCTGGAAAATATGGTTACCGAGCGCCATCTGGACATTATGGCGAAAGTGATGCTGGCGACGGGCGTGATCGTGGCTTACAGCTACGTCATGGAAATGTTCATGGCGTTCTACAGCGCCAATCAGTACGAAAGAGCTCAATTTGTGGAGCGAATGGTCGGGCAGTACGCGGTGGTGTTTTGGACTTTGATCGCCTGCAACCTGATCATTCCGCAGATACTGTGGTTCCGCAAGGTGCGGCGCAATAACTGGGTGCTTTTCCTAATTTCCCTGGTGATCAATATCGGCATGTGGCTCGAGCGGTTCGTAATCATCGTGGTCAGCCTGCACCACGAATACGAGCCCTCGAAATGGTTCATGTTCTTCCCCACGCGTTGGGATTGGGCGACATTCGCTGGCACGCTGGGGATGTTTTTCTTGCTCTTCTATTTATTCGTTCGTTTCCTGCCCATGATTTCCATCGTGGAGATGCGCTCGTTGGTGCATGAGGCAAGCGAGACGGGACCGCACGCGTCCATGCATCCGGTGCCACCGTCGAAATGATCCCGCTGGTCGGAATCGGGCGGTAAACGGAAGGAGCGAGGATTTTAGCTGTGGAGAGGAAATAAGATCGGGAAGGTTTATTAAGGTACTCGATGGCACAAATATTTCATCGTAGCTCGAACATGGTTGCGCGGCTCAGCATTTACGGAGCCGTGATCCTTTTGGGTGCGTTGACGTTCGGCTTGTATGAAATTGCTCTGTCACCCTGGTATACCAACGAGCGCGTCACCCTGCAGCAGCCGGTCCCTTTCAGTCATCGGCACCATGCGGGTGAGCTTGGAATCGATTGCCGCTACTGCCATGTCGACGTGGAAAAATCGTGGTACGCGGGTATCCCTCCGACGCAGACGTGCATGACGTGCCACTCTCAGATTTGGACCAATGCGGCCATGCTCG
This sequence comes from Candidatus Acidiferrales bacterium, assembly GCA_050747045.1. Taxonomy (GTDB): domain Bacteria; phylum Acidobacteriota; class Terriglobia; order Acidiferrales; family UBA7541; genus Palsa-295. Next base: position 15,051 of record JBOGNC010000048.1, read on the forward strand.
AACCGGTGCGGGAGAGCTACCGGACCAACGTTTCACTGCAATGGAATAAAGCCAACGAACTGCCCGAGTTTGTTTATTTTAATCATAGCATCCATGTGGCGAAGGGGATCGGCTGCACTACGTGCCACGGCCCGATGGCGACGGAAACGTTGACCTATAAGACGGGCACGCTTTATATGTCGTGGTGCCTGGAATGCCATCGCGACCCGGGGAAGTATGTGCGGCCGGAATCGCAAGTATTCAATCCGTTTTACAGCAAACCCTCGTATGCGACTCCGGTGAAGTTCGAGGGTGTAAGTTATACGGACCAGTCCGCGTTAGGGCGCGTTCTGGTCAAAAAATATCAGCTGCAAACATATCAATATTGTTCCACGTGCCATCGATGATGAAAGCGAACCATGACTGACGATTTCAAGCCGAAGACTTTGCCCAACGATTCAGTCGATCTGGACGTGGCGCGCGCCAATCTGGAGAAGATGGGCAAGAAGCGCCTGTGGCAGAGTCTGGAAGAACTTTCCGATACAAAGGTTTACCGCGACTTCACGGAGAATGAGTTTCCGGCTACCTATAAGGACTCCTCTGGAATTAATCGTCGCGACGTGTTGAAGCTGATGGCTGCGTCCGCGGCCATGGCCGGTTTGAGCGCCTGCACCAAGCTGCCACAAGAAAAAATCGTTCCTTACGTTCGGCCGCCCGAGGAAATCGTTCCCGGAGTGCCACTGTTTTACGCCACATCGATTTCCGAGCCGGGCGGCGCTGTGGGCTTGCTGGTGGAAAGTCACATGGGCCGACCCACAAAAATCGAGGGGAATCCCGAGCATCCGGGCAGTATGGGCGCCACTGACGCGCCGCAGCAGGCTTCAATTCTTAACATGTACGACCCCGATCGCGCGCAGACAGTACGCTTCGACGGAGTGCTGAGCAGCTGGAACGACTTCGTGGCGGCTATGGGGAACACTCGAGCACGTTTCATTGGAAATGGGGCGGGCGTGCGGATTCTGACCCCCACGGCTGTTTCGCCGACGCTCGGATCGCAGTTCAAGGTGCTGCTGGCGGATTTCCCGGGCGCAAAGTGGCATCAATACGAGCCTTCCGGAAACAATTCGGCGCGGATGGGCTCGAAGTTGGCCTTCGGGCGCCCCATCAACCCGGTGTACCACTTCGATCAGGCCGACGTAGTTGTTTCGCTCGACTCTGACTTCTTGATGAGCGGTGCTGGCCACGTCCGTTACATCCGTGAATTTTCAGGACGGCGCTCGCTGCCCAACGGTCCTTCCTCGAATTTGAATCGGCTGTATGTAGTCGAAAGCATGATCACGAGTACAGGCGCAATGTCCGATCATCGCCTGCCGTTGCGCTCCACGGATGTGGAGGCCTTCACTCGCCAATTGGCTTCCGCCGTCGGCGTCTCCGCCGCGTCAGCCGCGAATACTTCGGAAGTGAATGTTCCCGCTGACTGGCTGAAGGCTGTTGCGGATGATTTGACCGCACACCGCGGCTCTTCGCTGGTGATTGCCGGAGAAAACCAGCCGCCCATCGTCCACGCCATTGCGCATGCGATGAACGCGGCGCTCGGAAACGTGGGAAAAACCGTCGTTTATACCGAATCAATTGAGGCCGAACCAATCGACCAGATGGAATCGCTTAAGGATCTGGTCAACGACCTCAATGCCAACAAAGTCGATTTCCTGCTGATCCTTGGCGGCAATCCGGTTTATGACGCACCCGCGGACCTCGACTTCATGAGAGCGTTGCTTAAGGCTAAGCTGCGTGTCTATTCCGGTCTGTATTACAACGAGACGGCCGAATGGTGCCACTGGGAAGTTCCCGCCACTCACTTTTTGGAAACCTGGAGCGACGCACGCGCCTACGACGGAACAGCCGGCGTGGTGCAGCCGCTGATCTCGCCGCTCTACGACAGCCATTCCGATCACGAAATTCTTGCTGTGCTTTCCGGGCGGTCCGGCATCTCCAGCCACGATCTGGTGCGCGAATATTGGCAGAGCCAGCGCACAGAGAAGGGCAAAGCATTCGAAGATTTCTGGGAAACCACGCTGTATCAGGGCTACGTTGCTGGCACGGCTTTTTCTCCGGTTTCCGTTCCGCTGCAGAGCGACTTTCTGAAACAGTCTGCTACGCCGGCCGCAGACGCGGCAGCGCTCGAACTCGTGTTTCGTACCGATCCTTGCATTGGCGACGGTTTGAACAACAACAACGCCTGGCTGCAGGAGTTGCCCAAGCCGCTCACCCGGCTCACTTGGGATAATGCCGCGCTGGTCAGCCCAAATACCGCGCAAAAGCTCAAAATTAAGTCCGAAGATTACGTCGAGTTGGAACTTGGCGGCCGAAAAGTGAGCGCGCCGGTTTTCGTGACTTTCGGCCACGCTGACAATTCCGTTACGGTGAACTTCGGCTACGGTCGGCTACGCACCGGTGCCGTCGGCACGGGCACGGGATTCAACGCGTATCTGCTGCGCACCTCATTCGCGCCAAGCTTCGCGCAGGGCTTGAAAGTCACCAACACCGGGGAAAACTTTCCCCTGGCCTGCGTGCAGCACCAGTACACCATCGAATCCGAAGGGCATCCTGCCGAAAAGGAGAGCGTGGCGGCGATTGAGCAGCGCGATCTGGTGCAGATCGCTACCCTCGATGAATTCCGCAAGGATCCCACATTCGCCAAGCAGCCGGACACCACTGAGAACAAAGATCAGTCGCTCTATCCGAATTACAAGTACGACGGCTACGCCTGGGCGATGTCCATCGATCTGAATCGCTGCGTCGGTTGCAACGCGTGCGTGATCGCATGCCAGTCGGAAAACAATATTGCGGTCGTCGGCAAAGATCAGACCATACATGGTCGCATTATGCATTGGATTCGCATTGACACGTACTTCCGCGGCGATCTGGAGAATCCCGAGGCGTTTTTCGAGCCGCTGCCGTGTATGCAGTGTGAAAACGCTCCGTGTGAATACGTTTGCCCGGTCGGCGCCACCACACACACTCCGGAAGGTCTGAACGACATGACCTACAACCGCTGCGTGGGCACGCGCTACTGCTCCAACAACTGCCCGTGGAAGGTTCGCCGGTTCAACTTTTACCTGTATTCGGATTGGAACACGAAGAGCCTGTACGGCGTGCGCAACCCGGATGTTACCGTGCGCAGCCGCGGCGTGATGGAAAAGTGCACCTACTGCGTCCAGCGCATTCAGGAAGCGAAGATTCGCTCCACGCGGGAGGATCGCGTCATTCGCGATGGCGAGATCGTGACTGCGTGCCAGCAAGTTTGTCCGGCGAACGCGATTGTGTTTGGCAACATCAACGATCCCGATAGCAAAGTTTCGAAGTTGAAGGCGCAGCAGCGCGACTACGTTCTGCTGGCGGATTTGAACACGCGTCCGCGAACCAGTTATCTGGCGCGCGTGCGTAATCCGAATCCGGCCATTCGCGCGTAAGGTTTGGGTTGAAGCTGCGGAAACTTTCGGATCTGACGAGGGAAATGTTTCTGGGGGCAACCAGGGCATCATGAGCGGGAAGACGATGTACGGATTGATGGCTGAGTTCGAAACGCCTGAGGAAGTTCTCGCGGCGGCCCATCGCACGAAGGCAGCGGGCTATCAGCGCATTGATGCGTTTAGTCCGATACCTGTCGAGGGCCTCGCCGAAGCGATCGGCTTCGACTGGACGTCGTTGCCGATTGTGACTCTGATCGGCGGCATTCTCGGGGGCCTTACGGGGTTCTTTATGTGCTGGTACGCCAACGTGATCAGCTTTCCGCTCGACATTGGCGGTAAGCCGTTCAATAGCTGGCCGGCGTGGATTCCGATCACATTTGAATTGACTATTTTGGGCGGAGCGATTGCAACGGTAGTGGGCATGTTGGCCATGAATGGACTTCCGACGCCTTATCATCCAGTTTTCAATGTGGACCGATTTGCGCTTTCCACTACCGACAAGTTCTTTTTGTGTATCAAGTCCCGCGACAAGAAATTCGATCTAGCGGAAACGAAGACATTTTTAGAAGGCTTGAACCCGCATGGGGTGTTTGAAATTGAGGACTGACTTTCGATTCGGCAGCGAAGTTCGGGAGAGCTCAGGTACGCCAGTGGTGCGCCGCCGCTTGCAAATGGCGGCCTGCTTGGCTGGCCTTGCATTGCTTCTCTCGGGTTGCCGTCTCGACATGCACATCCAGCCAAAGTATCTGCCCGACTGGCCCAGCAAGTTTTTCTCCGACGGGCGGTCGAACCGCCCGGCTGTGCCTGGCACCGTGGCTCGTGGCGAACTGCGTGTGGATGAATTGATGTATTCCGGCACAGAAAATGGCGTCCTTTCAAACCGATTCCCGTTTCCGATTACCCACGCAGACTTGCAACGGGGCCGCGAGCGTTACAACATTTATTGCTCCCCTTGCCACGATTATGCTGGAACGGGGCATGGCATGATCGTACAGCGCGGATTCCCGGAGCCGCCCTCGTACATGCTTCCCAGGCTGCGCCAAGCGCCCGTTGGACACTTTTTCCAGGTGATGACAAACGGCATCGGCGCAATGTATAGCTACTCATCCCGCGTCACTCCAGCCGACCGTTGGCGGATCGCCGCGTATATTCGCGTGCTACAGTTGAGCCACAACGCCACGCTGCAGGACGTGCCGGGACCTGAACGCCAAAAACTAACGCAATCGTCAGCAGGGCAGACGCCGGGGCAAGCGCAATGAGTCCGTCAGAAACAACTCGCGGTTTCGAACGCATCCGCAATCAGGGCTACATTTGGGGCCTGATTGGAAGCGTTCTATTTGTCATTTTTGGCATTTTGGGCGGAGAGCATTCGGGCTTTGCCGGGTGGCAAAGCCTTTTCCATTCGTATCTGTTTGCTTATCTCTACTGGTTCTGCATCCCGTCGG